>CAIXRH010000080.1 GCA_903921785.1 uncultured Pseudomonadota bacterium | reverse complement strand
GTGACCAGTCGACGCACCAGGAAGAGGCGGCCCGGTTCGTCCAGGCCCCCGGGGAGGTCGGCGGGGCGGAATTGCTCCACACGGGCCATGAAGGCCAGATCGGGCGCGAGGAAGGCCGGGAGGTGGACGTCCTTGCCCAGCGCGCGGAGGTGGCAGCCGTCCGCGTCGGCCGCCGTACGCCAGGGCACGCCAGGGCGGCGCCGGAACGGGGTGTCCAGGCGGATGGAGGCGGCGTCCCGGAGGTCGCAGAGCTGTCCGGCGAGCGGCGGGGCCTGCGTCCGGAGCATCGCCTCCGTGGCATCGGCGACGAGCTCCTCGGCGTCGAGCGCCGCCCGCACGTCGACCAGCAGCCCCTCCAGCATCTGCTCGGTTCGCGCCATCGCCGCGGGATCCGCCGCGAAGCCGGGCTCCACCGGGGTGTGGAAGCGAGGATCGCGGGCGAGGCACGCTTCGACCGCGCCCCGGATCATCCCCGCCCAGGTGACGGCGTGGAGGCCGATGGACAGGTGCAGCGAGAAGCGGTCGGTCGTGCGGGCGACGTGGACGACGCCGCGGGGGAGGTAGAGGAGGTCGCCAGGGTGAAGCTCGATCTCGGCCCCATCGACGCTCCAGGTCTTGGTGCCCTCCACCTGGGCCACGATCACGTCGTGGGTGTCGGCGTGGGCGACCATCCCCTGGGCGTTCGGCGGGGTCAGGTACAGGTTCACCTGGGCGCTCGCCGAGAGCTGGGCGCCGAGGTTGAGACACAGGCGACGAAGGGCGGCGTCGCGCTGCTCCACGAGGTGGAGCACCAGGGTGGAGCCGTCGCGGAGCTCCTCGAAGAGGCGGACGTGGGCGCTCGCGAAGGGGCGCCAGCCGGGGCCGGCGACCTCCTCCAGCGGACGTTCCCGACCCGCCCGGACGACCCGCAGTTGCGAGGCGTCGAGGCGGGTCTCGGCCAGGAGCGTGTCCATGCGCTCCAGGCTCATCACCGGCGCGTAGAAGCCGGGTTGGCAGCGGCGGACCACCAGGGGGGTCCGCCGCCGCCAGGCGTCGAAGAAGCCCTCGACAGGCGTGGGGCCAAGCAGCCAGGCGAGGGTCGTCTCCATGGGCTCAGTCGTAGTCGATCTTCACGCCGTCGATGAGGATGTCGCCGTGTTTCTCCGTGGTGGTGGGGCCCCCGCTGGCGGGCTTGGCGACGGCCACCGGCGGGCCGTCCACGTGGCCGTCCTTGTCGGCGTCGGAGAGGGCGATGCTGGTGCCGGTGGTGATGAGGGTGCCGCTGGGCGACACGAGGTCCTTGTCGGCCCCGCCGAGCGCCAGGTCGCCGTCGGTGTCACGCGAGAAGGTGCCGTAGAACTTGCCCTTGGCGAGCGTCTTCTGCTTGCCCTTCTTGTCCTTGGCGCCGAGCAGGCTCACCTTGCCGGACACGTCCACGCCGAGCGGGTCGGCGGAGAGGTTCACGGTGGCGGCGAACATCGCCTTCACGTCATCCTGGAAGTGCGGGTAGAGGGACTCCGACCCCACCTCGATGCCGTCTTCGTCGAGGTACGTGATCTCCACGTCCACGTCGGTCGGAAGCGCGGTCGCCGTGGTGGCGTACGCGGTGACCGAGAGCTCGGTTTCGCCGTCGGCGTTCTCGACGAGGAGCACGCAGTACCCGTCCGCGCAGAGCGGCGAGGCGAGGTCGTCGACGTTGAGCTCCGCCACGTCGTTGACGGAGAAGACGCCGCCGTTCACGGACACGCGGAGGGCCGCGAGGGCGCTGACTTCGCCCAGCGTCGTCTTCTCCAGCGAATCTCGCTGGTAGCTGTTCGCCGCGATGGTGATCGTCTTGCCGTTGGTCAGCTCCACCTGGGCGGAGACGGGCACGGTGGTGGTCGACCAGCCTTCGGAGACGACGTCGAGGTCGCCCGAGCTCACCACCAGCGAGTTGTCCTTGTGTTCGTCCACGTTCAGAATGCGGAACGCCAAGCTCGTCAGCGGATCCTCATCCGTCGCCAGCGCGTTCATGCCGCCGTCGCCATCGTGCCACGGCGCGACGAGGTTGGCCTTCACCGTCTCGATCTTCTTGCCGCGGCTATCCAGGGTCTTGGCCTTCACGGCGATCACCCCTTCGTGGGCGAGGGTGAGCTCACCCTCCCAGACGGCGCCGATGCTGTCCCAGGCCACCTCGGCCTCGGTGGTCTTCGTGCTGCCGGTGGTGGTGCACGCGCCGCCCTTCTCACAGGTGGTCACCTCGGTGCTCTCGGTCACGACGATGTCGGCGTAGGCCACGTCGTAGGCGTCGGCGCCGTGGAGGTCGAAGGCCACGTCGTAGCCGCCGGTCGCGCCGACGAACACCTCGGCGGCGAGCACCTCGATGTCGGGGTTGGTCAGGGTGGTGCAGCTCACGCGGCTGCCGGGCACGCAGACCGGCTCGTCGGCGGTCACGGACACGCTGCCGTCCGCGCCGAGGGTGCCGGAGAACGACATCAGCGAGGCGCTGGCGGTGTCGTAGAGGGTCAGGGTGATGCGCGAGTCGGTGCCGGGGAGGTCGGAGAGGGCGGCCGAGCCGTGGAGGCTGGTGTCGGACTCGGTGAAGGTCACCTCCTCGCTGCCGGCGTCGGACTCGACCTCGGCGGTGACGCCGGAGATGGGGGTGGAGCCCTCGGTGATCTTGAACAGGATGTCGTTGCTGCCGATGATGAGGAGGGGGCCCGTGTACGTGGATGCGGCGTGGGCGTGCGGCGCCGCGAGGCAGAGCGAGAGCAGAACAGACGAGATGAACATGGGAATCTCCGAAGATGGGGGTCGGGTCGGTTGGCCCCCTTGATGTACCCGTGCGCCCTTCGGTCGCCATCCCTCGCCGATCCCACACGGGTCCCCCCCGGGTCTGATGGCGGTCTGATCCTCCCTCCCGGACAGCCGCTACATCCGGATCGTCCCCCGGAGTCCAGATGAACCGCATCGCCCCCCTCGCTCTCCTCCTCGCCAGCGCCTGCTACCAGACCGATCCGACCCTCCTCGCCGACTTCGGCGACGCCTCGGGGCAGCTCACGGCGGTCACCGTGGATGGCGCTCCCTCCGAGGTGCGCGTGGACGTACAGCCCGCGGAGGGCTGCCCGACGTTCGGGGGAGAACCCACGGCGCAGGGTGAGCCCATGACCGTGGAGTCGGATGGCGTCGCGTACACCATGCCCTTCGCCCTGGGCGCCCCGAGCACCTGCCAGCCGCCGGCCTACACCTGGTCGAGGCTCACCCCCGGGGAGGCGGAGGACGTGGCGGTGGCGCTCACGGACACGTCCGCCACCTGGCGCATCGGCGAGCCCGGCAGCACCGAGCTCGGCTGGGCCACGCTCGACGACGCCACGGTCCCGTCGGGCGCCACGCTCTCGTTCGCCCTGTTCTCCGGCGATCACCCGGACGTCACGGTGGTCTCGGAGTCCGCCACGGTGCGGCGGGGCTACCGGGACTTCGCCCCGCCCCTGTCCTGGGACGAGGCGCTCGACGTCTACACCCTCCCCCTCGACGCCCGGTTGACCGGGCCGATCACCATCACCCTCACGGCGGAGCTGAGCTTCGCCCCGACACTGTGCGAAGGTTTCGACGCGTGTTCGGCCGTGGTTCAGGTGCAGGACGGGTTCAACGTTCAGGTCGAAGCGCCCAAGACGCCGCCGGTCTGACCGGCCCGCGCCCGCCTCGCCCGGCTCGCCGTGCTACCCGGAGGTGTGGCCGTCCCCCGCCCGATCCGCCGCCTCGGCTTCGCCCTCGTGGCCGTGCCGCTGGGGCTCCTGGCGCTCGAGGGGCTGGCGCGGGTGGCGATCCTGGTGGGCGTACACCTGCTCCTGCCGCCGGACGTGCGGGAGTGGATCGCCGGCAACCACGTCGTCTTCGACCCCGAGCTCGGCTGGCGGCCGGAGTCTGCGGTGTCCAGGGTGGAGGGTGGGAACTTCAAGCCGGGGGTGATGGACACCCGCGGCGACGATCGCCGCCCGGGCGAGCTCCGGGGGTACGCCTTCGGCGACTCCCAGACCCACGGGGCGGGCGTCGCAGAGAACGCGGCGTGGCCGTCGGTCACCCAGACCACGCTGCGGGCGCACGGGCACGACGTCTCCGTCGTGAACCTCGGGAGCTCCGGCTACCGGAGCGCGCAGGTGCTCCGGCTCATCGAAGCCTACGTGCTCCCCAAACACCCCGACTTCCTCCTCATCGATTGTATGGTCGGCGACAGCCAGGCCCTCCCGCGCGACTACGGGAATCAGTGGACCTGGGTGCGGCGCGGGCTGTTCGAGAGCCGCCTCTACCGGCTCCTCGCGCTCGGCACCGCCGCGGCGCGCGGGCAGAACGTCGGTCCACGCGGGAGCATCACCATCGAGCAGCCGGTGGGCCCGGACGGCACGGGGCCCGGGAACCACGCGACGATCCTCGCGCTCGCCGAGGCGGAGCACATCCCGGTCATCTTCCTGGACTACCCGTTCTCCGGTACGCCGATCCACAGTCTCGCGCCGGCGTCGCGGCTGCCTGCGGGCGCCACCGTGGCGCCGGTCACCGAGGCGCTCATCCGGACCGGGCGGCCAGTATCAGCGTTGTTCCTGGAGAACAACCACCTCACCGCCGAGGGCGGCGAGGTCGTGGGCAACGTGGTGGCGGCGACGTTGGAGCAGCGCCTCGGCTGGTGAGGCGGCTACATAGGCCCGATGTCTACGATCGGCATCCTGGTCTTCACGGACGCGGAGGAGCTCGACTTCGTCGGGCCGTGGGAGGTGCTCGCGGCCGCAGCGCAGCTTCGCGGCGTCGATCGGGTGCTGCTCCTCGGGGAGCGCATCGAGCCGGTGCGCTGCGCGAAGGGCCTCACCGTCGTCCCCGACACGGCCTGGGCGGACTGCCCGCCGCTCGACGTGCTGCTCGTCCCCGGCGGCGACGGCCGGCGGCGGCAGATGGTGAACCCGGCGATGTTGGCGTTCCTTGGAGAGAAGGCGCCGGGATGTCGCTGGGTGACCAGCGTGTGCACCGGCTCGTTCGTGCTGGTCGCGGCCGGGCTGGCCACGGGTCGGCAGGTCACGACGCACTGGTCGCGGATCGAGGAGCTTCGCGGCCATCCCGTCGTGGTCCGCGACGACGTCCGCTACGTTGTGGACGGCAACGTGGTGACCGCGGCGGGCGTCTCCGCCGGCATCGACATGTCGTTGTGGCTGGTCGGCCAGCTCCACACTCCGGAATTCGCCCGAGAGGTGCAGCGATACATCCAGTACGAGCCGGAGCCGCCTTACCGCGCGTGAACGGCGGTCTGCCGGGGAACATTTTCGTTCCCCCTCCCGGTGGTACAGCACCGTCGCGAGCCATGACGAGCGTCGGCGGCGCCGCCGGGCCGTCCAGGGTCGGCTATCGTTGTCCTAGCCCTGAGGCTCCATGCGCGCTGCGCCGCTCCTCCTCCTCCTCGCCTGCACCAGCGGCCCGAACGACTCCAACGACCCCGCGGACCCCGCGGACACCGGCCCCGTCGACACCGGCCTGCTCCCGGGCGAGGTCGTGCTCGGGCAGACCTGCCCCCTCGCCGACAGCATCGGTACCCTCGGCCTGCAGCCCGCCAGCGGCAGCGCCTGGATCTCCGGGCAGCTCTACGACCGCCCGAACCCCTGGTACGGCGAGCCCACCCTCAGCACCGCCACCTGCGCCTTCCACACCTTCGACGCGAACTCGTGCGGCACCTGCCCCAGCGGCGATGTGTGTGGGCAGGCGGGCGAGTGTACGAAACAGCCCCGCGCGCTCACCGACGTGCACGTGGAGCTCACCCGCGACGGCGCGACCGTGAGCTTCGACGCCGATCCGACGGGCGGCTACCTCTACGGCGACGCCGCCGGCCCCGACACCAGCGCCTACGCGCTGACCGCCACCTTCGCCGGCCAGTCGATCACCCTCCCCGAGCTGCGCCTCGCGGACCCGACGTTGGCGGTCGTGGTCCGCACCGAAGGCGGCTACGACGCCCCCGGCGCCCTCGACGCGACGTGGACGCCCCCGACGGACGGCGGCCTCCTCACGACCACGATCCCCATCAACCACCACGCCGGCGGCCCCACCTTCACCCGCTGTGAAGCGCCCGCTTCGGCCGGCGCGTTCCACGCCGACGCCGCCATGGTCGATCCGCTCGCGCTGATCACCGGCCTGGAGTTCCAGGGGGTCGACCACGTGAACGTGGCGGCGGCGCAGACGGCGCTCGGCTGCGTGGACGTGCGGTTCGGCGGGACGACGGCGTGGGTCTGGGAGCCTTGAAGGACCCTCACTCCCGTCCCTGCAACCACGACGTCCACAGCCGCGTGCCGCAGCTCTTCCGGAGACGCGCGCGGCACCTCTTGTTCGCGAAGCAGGATGCATCCTCGGCGGACGGCGCCGCGGCGTGGGTCTCGAAGTCCGATTCCAGGAGCGCGCTCACCTGCGCGGCGGTGTCGGGGCAGCCGCGGAACAGGCCGTACAGCTCCGAGTTCTTCGCCATGTCACTGCCGGCCCAGTTCGCCGAGCCCACGCCCCACACCCGCTCGCCCCCGTGGGTGGCCACGAAGACCTTCATGTGCAGCTCCTGCCCCGGCGCCACCGCGTAGAACCGCGTCGGCACCCCCGCTTTGAGCAGCTTCGCCACCGCCGGCGCGTTGTCGGCCGCGCCGCAGTCCACGCCGTAGAGCGCGCGCTCGGGGTCCACGGTGACGGACACCGCGGCGCCACGCTCGTGGGCGGCGATCACTGCGTCCACGAGCGTGTCTGCGGTGAGCAGGAGCATGGCCACCTGGAGGCGGTCGCCGGGGCCGAGGGCGGCGAGCACCTCCAACAACGCGGGCTCCACCGGGTGTTCGTGGGGCGTGTTCACGAAGAGGGCGAGGTCGCAGCGGTCGGCGCCACGCGCCACCGCCTCGCGCACGGCGACCTCCCGCGCGAACCAGCCGGCGCCCGCGACCAGCGGCGCGTCGGTCGCAGCGCGCGGATCGGGCCCGTGCGCGCGCACGGCGCCGGACCAGGACGCAGCGAAGGCCACCTCCAGGTCGGCCACCACCGGGCCCGCGACCCGGACCATCAGGTCGTGGTTGGAGGCCACGGCGTCCGCGAGGTTCATCCCCCCGAAGATCGCCTCCCGTCCGTCCACCACCAGGTACTTGGTGTGGTCGATGGAGCCGGCCGTCGCGGCGGGGCGGAGGATGGGGAGGCCCTTCGACACCGCGTAGTCGTAGACCGGGTGCAGCCACACGTCCTCGGGGGCGAACGTGCCCGCGACACGCTTGTCCGCCGCCGGCGTGAACCGCGTGGAGAGGACCCGCACGCGGACGCCCGCCGCCTGCCGCTCGGCGAGCGCGTCCACCAGCTCCCGGCCGATCCCGTTGGGGGAGCCGGCCGCTTCTTCGCTCCCGCCGAGCATGTACACGCTCACCAGCACCTCCTCGTGGGCCGAGCGCACCAGCGCGAGCACCGCGGGGAAGACGTGCTCTGCGTCCACCAGGACCTCGACGGCGCTGGCGGTCGGCCGCAGAACGAACCAGCCGGCGGCGAGGGCGGCGGCGAGCGCGAGGGTGGCGAGGAGCGCGGCGGGGGCACGGCGCCTCATCCTCGCCGCGCCGCCTCCCCCTCATGGTACTCGGACTCCGTGTTCACCGCCCAGATCGGCTCGCGGTCCGCCGAGCCGGCGAGGAGCAGGTCCACCATCACCATCGCGGCGAGCATGGAGTGGTCCTGGTTGTTGTACCGGTGCATCCCGTTGCGGCCGACGACGCGGAGGTTGGGCACGCCGTCGAGGAACTGGCGCAGCTCGGGCAGGCGGGCGTAGTCGCCGAGGTAGGCGGGGTAGGCCTTCGGGACGCGGATCACCACGGCGTCGAGGACGTCGGCCGCGGCGGCGATCCCGATCTGCTCCAGCTCGGCCGCCGCGAATCGGCGCAGCTCCGCGTCGGGGAGGCTCCACAGCGCGTCGCCCTCGGCGCAGAAGTACTCCAGGCCGAGCCAGGCGTGCGCCGGGTCGGCGACCAGGGCCGGGCTCCAGTTGTGGAAGAGCTGCATCCGGCCGACCTTCACCCCGGGCTCCTGCACGTAGATCCAGTTGTCGGGCATGGCGCCCACCGGCCCGAGCCGACCCGCGGTGGCCGAGCGGGGCAGGAGCAGGCCCACGGTGATGAAGTCGCGGTACTGGAGCCCGGCGGCCACCTCCCGCGCCGCCGCGGGGACCTCGCCCTCACACGCCGCGACGAGGTCCTTCAGCGGGATCGTGCTCACCACGAGGTCGGGGGCCTCGACGGCGTAGAGCGCGCCGCTCGCGAGGTCGCGGACCCAGACCCGCGCGATGCGCCCGCCGCGCAGCTCGATGCGCTCGGCCCGCTGCCCGAGCCGCACCTCACCCCCGGCGGCCGCGACCTCCTCCGCCACCGCCTCCCAGAGCTGCCCCGGCCCGAGCTTTGGATAGTGGAACCACTCAATGAGCGACGTCTCCGCGGCGACGGCGGGGGCCGGACGGAGCCGGCTGCGGGCGGCGTGGAGCAGCGCCCGACCGATCGACAGCCCCTTCACGCGCTGCGCACCCCACTCCGCGGGGAGACGGTCGCAGGGCACGCCCCACACCTTCTCGGTGTAGTCCTTGAAGAAGGTGGTGTAGAGCTCCTGCCCGAAGCGGTTGACGAAGAAGTCTTCGAGGCTCCGCTCGGGGTGGCGCGGCCGGAGCCGGGCGCGGAGGTACGACCTCAGGATTCGCTGCACGCGGGCCGGCCCGAGCCGCCGCAGCGTCTCGGCGTCGGCGCGGATCGGGTAGCGGAAGAGGCGCCCGGCAAACAGGATCCGCGAGACTCGACGGCGGCGCAACATCACCCGGTCGGGGTGCGCGCCCGCCGCCGCCCCGCCCGGCTCGACCGGCAGCCGCGCCAACCACCACGCCTCCACCCGCGCCGATCGGGTGAAGAACCGGTGCCCGCCGAGGTCGATGCGGTTGCCGTGGTGGACCTCGGTGCGCGCGAGCCCCCCGACCCGCGCCAGCGGCTCCACCAGCACCGGCCGGTAGTCCGTGCGGAGCAGCAGTTCCGCCGCCGCGGTGAGCCCGGCGGGGCCTGCGCCGAGGATCAGCGCGGTACGTCGGGACAGGGTCGTCTCCAGGGCGGGAGCCCGGCCGGGAGTATCGACCGCGGGTGCTCCTCACCACGGACACCCCCCCGGGTTGGCGAGGCGTTGACGGGCTCGCAGGCGGGGGGACGCCCGCGGCGCGCTAACCCGTGAGGACCTTGTCGAGCCCCGCGGAGAAGAGCACGAACCGACTCCGCCTCGCGGGCCCCCTCGCCGCGGTCCGTCGCGGCCTGGAGGGGCCGGCAGCCCCCCCTGCCGTGGCGGCGCTGTCCTTTCTGGCCGTGGCGATCCGCCGGCAGATCGTCCAGCCGGACTGGGAGCCGGGCGGCGCCGACTGGGACTCCTGGTATGCGAGCGCGCTCTGGTGGCAGGGGCACGTGCCGTTCCCGGGCAGCCGATGGCCGGCCTTCGGCGCCCTCGCCGCGCTGGTGGACGTGCTCACCCCCGGCCCCCTGCACGTGGCCGCCCAGCTCCTGAGCCTCGCCTGCCTCGGCGTGGCCACCGGCGCCGTCTTCGCGTGGACGCGGCGGCTCGCCGGGCCGGCGGCGGGGCTGGCCGCGGCGGGGTGTACGCTGCTCTTCCCGCTCCACCTCGACATGTTTCGCTGGGTGAGCGGCTACCCGCTCTGGGCGGCCGCGGCGGCCGTGGTGGTCGCGGCGCTCCCGGCCGCCTGGGTGGACGACCGGCCGCGCAACTGGGCTCTGGTCGGCGCCGGGATCGGCATGGTGCTGGCGGTCATCGAGAAGGGGCTGTTCATCGGCGGCGCGTCGCTGGTGCTGGCGCTGGCGCTGGCCGGCCTGCGCGGTCCTGGACGCGTGCGGCGACTGGGGGCGCTGCTCGCCCCGATCGCGCTCCTTGCCGCCGCCCAGGCGCTGTTTCCGTTGCCGCTGATGTCGCTGCAGGCGCAGATCGCGGTCGTGTCCGCCGCCCCGGGGGCCGGCGGCGCGGCTCCGCCTCCGAACGTCGATACCCTCCGCCTCCCCGGCTACGTTTTCGGGCAGTCGATGTCGCCGATGTGGCTCCTGGACCTCGCCCAGCGGGGCGCGGCGGCAGCCGGCTCCCCTGCGGCGACGTCGCAACGCTGGGGTTTTGGCTCGCTGGCGGGGATCCCCGTCACGGAGGCGATGTTCGTCGCGATGGGGATCGGGGCGGCGGCGGCCGTGATCCAGGGGGTCCGTCGGTGGCGACAGGGCGGGCTGGTGGCCATCGCCGCCCTGCTGGCCGTGGCGGCCGGGCTCGCGCCGGTGGTGCTCTCCACGTTCAACCTACGGTTCATGCTGCCGGGCACGGTCTGGCTCGCCGCGCTCCCGCTCGTGCTCCTCGGCCTCGTGCCCGAGCGGGCGCGGGCGGTCGCCGCAGCGGCAGCCTTCGTCACCCTGGTGGCGTGGCCAGACGGCCCGTGGCAGCAGGCGGAGGCCTGGCAACAAGTCAGCCTCTCCGGACATGAATCCCGCGCGGCGTCCCTGTGGATCGACCTCCACCGTCGGTGGCCGGACGCGCGGATCCACGTCCAGTCGCCGGCCATGGGCGGCGTCCTGGTCCTCGACGGGCGCGGCGGCTGGCCGCTGCGCTCCGACCTCACCTCGGAAGACGGCGCCGTGGAGCCGGGGGACTACCTGCTGCTCGTGGTGCCGCCGGCGTCGCAGCCGAAGGCGGGAGACCCGGCGCAGACCGTAGTCTTGAGCCCGTTGGTGGCGGGTCGGACGGTGCTCGGTGTGTGGGCGGCGGAGGGGCCGCACCCGGCATTGGCGCTGGTGGGGCCAGTCGAAGGCGGCGGGTAGGTATCGGAGAAGGTTGGTTCCCCCTCCCGTCTCGGCAGCACCGTCGCGAGCCATGACCCGCGTCGGCGCCCGCCAGGGAGGCGGGAGCTTCGGGGCGGATCGGCGGTGGCCGCTGGCGCCCGGTCTCGCCCTTCTCGCCGACCGTGGCGCCTCGACCGCCGACGCCAGCCGGTCAGCAAGCCGCTCCTCGAGCTCCAGCCCCTCGACACAACCTCCCCCGGGAAACCAGGGGTAGGTTCAGCGCCGCACCTTCGCCGCGATCACCCAGTCGGCACCCCAAACCTGGGGGACCTGGGCGAGCGCCCGCTGCCGCAGCTCCTCGATGTGCCGCGCGAAGCTGTCGGCCACCGCGCGGTCGCGGAACAGGGGCAGCTTGCGCACCGCCACGTCGAGTTGCCCGTTGACGAAACGTTCGCCGAGGCGGTTGGGGAACGCGGCGCTGTCGATCACGTCGAAGCCGGCGCGCTCCACCCAGCGCAGCACGACCTCCCTTGGGTATTCCCGGTAGCAGCGGTGGCCGGCGAGGAGGATGGCGGCGTCCCGCACCCGGCACACCTCATCGAGCACGGAGCCGTCGCGCGGCGGAGGTTCGAGGCCGACGAGGTAGAGGCGGTCGCCCACGTGCGGGCGGATGCGCTCGAGGTAGCCGTACTGGAAGTAGGGGGCGTGGCCGTCGATCGCGCCGATCACGTAGTCGCTGAGCACCACGTCGAAGGTCTCGCCGGCGAGGAGCAGCGGGTCGGTCCACTGGCCGAGGAGCACGCGAGCGTGGGGCGCCACCTGGGCGAGCCCGGCCATGCGCCACGCCTCCACCGTGACCGCGGTGAGCGCGCGCGGGGACAACGACGCCAGCCAGCCGAGCGAGTGGTCGCCGGTGCCGGAGTCGAGGACCGAGCCCCACTCCGGGCCATGGAGCTTCTCGAACCAGGAGAAGAGCGCGTCCTCCCTGCGCAGCGGCGGCATCAGGCCGACTCCACCCGGAAGGCCTTCTTCTTGCTCGCCCAGAGCACCCCCGGCTCGGTCATCACCGCCTTCACGTCGGTGACCCGCGCGTCGCCGATCGAGACGCTGTTCGCCTCGATCATCCGCCGCGCCTCCGAGTTGGACTTCGCGGCGCCCGAGGCCACGAGGACGGCGGTGACCGCCGCGGGGAAGCTCACGTTCACCGTGGGCATGTTCTCGTTCACCCCGCCCGCGAAGGCCGCGCGTGCGGCCGCGTCCGCCGCCTCGGCGGCCTCCCGCCCGTGGATCACGGCGGTGGCCTCGATGGCGAGCGTACGCTTGGCCGCGCGGATGTCCGTGACGTCGATCTGCTCCAGGGGCAAGAAGGTGAAGAGCTTGAGGAAGCGCTCCACGTCCCGATCGTCCACGTTGATCCAGTACTGGAAGTAGTCGTACGGCGCGACACGGTTGGGATCGAGCCACACGGCGCCGGCCGCCGTCTTGCCCATCTTGGCGCCGGTGGCCGTCGTGAGCAAGGGGGTGGTGAGCCCGAACGACTGCCCGCCTTCGATGCGCCGGATGAGGTCCATCCCGCTCACGATGTTGTACCACTGGTCGCCGCCGCCGACCTGGAGGGTGCAGCCATGGCGGCGGAACAGCTCCAGGTAGTCGTAGCCCTGGAGGAGCACGTAGTTGAACTCGATGAAGCTGAGGCCCTGCTGGCGCTCGAGGCGCTGCTTCACGCTCTCGGCGCGGAGCATGTCGTTCACCGAGAAGTGGCGGCCGATCTCGCGGAGCACCTGGATGTAGCCGAGGCCGTCGAGCCACTCGGCGTTGTCGACCATCTTACCCGTGCAGAACTTGGCGATCTGGGCGGCGATGCCGCGCTTGTTCGCATCCAGGCGCTCCTGGTCCATCAGGTCGCGGGTGCTGTCGCGGCCGGAGGGGTCGCCCACCTTGGCGGTGCCGCCGCCGACCACGGCGATGGCGTGGTGGCCGGCGCGCCCGAGGTGCGCCATCGCCATGAGCTGCACGAGGCTGCCGACGTGGAGGGAGTCGGCCGTGGGGTCGAACCCGATGTAGAAGGTGCGCGGCTCGTCGAGGTGGGCGCGAAGCGCCGCTTCGTCGGTGCACTGGTTGAAGAAGCCGCGCGCCTTGAGGGTGTCGAGCACGTGCATGGGGGAGACTCCGGGGCGGCGAAGGTGCCCACCTGCGGCGGGGATGTCAATGGTCGGACGCGCGGCGGTTGTTGCGCTTCGTGATCGTCGGCGTCGGCTCCGGTGCGGTAGGCTCCGCGGATGTTCTTCGCCGTGCTCGTCGCCGCCGCGCTCGCCGCGCCCGCCTCCCACCCCACCGCCGCCCCGAAGCCCGTCGCCGAAGCGGCCGATCCCTGGGCGGAGATGGTGGAGAAGGCCTCGCCGAGCATCGTCTCGATCGACATCCTGAGCACCCGCGCGTTCGACACCGAGAGCGCCGGCCACTCCTACGCCACCGGCTTCGTGGTGGACGCGGAGCGCGGCATCCTCCTCACCAACCGCCACGTGGTCACCCCCGGGCCGGTGAAGAGCGAGGCGATCACCCAGGACAACGAGGTGATCCCGCTCCGGGCCATCTACCGCGACCCGGTGCACGACTTCGGCTTCTACCAGTACGATCCATCGCTCCTGCGCTTTGGGAAGCTCCCGGCCCTCCCGCTCGACCCCGGCGCCGCCAAGATCGGCATGGAAATCCGGGTGATGGGGAACAACGCGGGGGAGAAGCTCTCGATCCACTCCGGCACCATCGCCCGGCTCGATCGCGACGCGCCCCGCTACGGCCGCGATGGCTTCAACGACTTCAACACCTTCTACCTGCAGGCCGCCGCCGGCACGACGGGCGGCTCCTCCGGATCGCCGGTGCTCGACCTCCGCGGGCGCGTCGTGGCGCTCAACGCCGGCGCCCGCCGGGACAGCGCGGCTTCGTACTACCTGCCGCTCGACCGGGTGGCCCGGGCCCTGAAGCTCGTGCAGGCGGGCAAGCCGATCACCCGCGGCAGCGTGCACGCCGTCTTCGGGTCCACCGCCTGGGACGAGCTCTCCCGCCTCGGCCTCCCCACCGACCAGGAAGCCGCGGCGCGCACCCGCAACCCCGACGCGAACGGCCTTCTGGTCGTGAAGGAGGTCCTCCCCGGCGGGCCCGCGGCCGGCAAGCTCCAGGTCGGCGACGTCGTCCTCACCCTCGACGGCGCGCCGCTCGACAGCTTCGTGCCGCTCGAAGCGGCGATGGACGATCGGGTGGGCGGCACGATCAACCTCGGGGTCCTCCGCTCCGGAAAGCCCGTGGATGTGGCGCTCACCGTCGCCGACCTCCACGCCGCCACGCCGAGCGCCTACCTGGAGATCGGCGGGGACGTGCTCCACGACCTGAGCTTCCAGCAGGCGCGCAACCACAACGTGCCGCTCAAGGGCGTGTACATCGCCTCCACCGCGTACGGGATGCGCCACGCCGGCATCCCCGACGGCGCCCGGATCGACAACGTCGCCGGGGTGGACGTGCCCGACCTCGCCACGTTCGAGAAGGTCGTCGGCGCGCTCCCCGACCACGCCCGGGTGCCCGTGCGGTTCGTGGACATGGACGAGCCCAACCGCCCGATGGTGGCCGCGTGGCGCATCGAACGGACGCTCTTCCCCGCGCGCCACTGCACCCGGGACGACACCACTGGCCGCTGGCCATGCGTGGACCTCCCCGCCGCGCCGCCCGCCGCCACGCCGGCGCCGAAGGCGGTCACCCTCCCGAAGGCGCTGAGCGGGCCGATGGCCAAGGTGAGCCACGCCCTGGTGTGGGTGGACACCCACCTCCCGTTCGTGCTCTCCGGCAACGAAGGCGACCAATACTCGGGCGTAGGCCTGGTGCTCGACGCCGCCAAGGGCCTCGTGCTGGTGGACCGCGACACCGTCCCCCAGTCCCTGGCCGACGTGAGCATCATCGTGGGCGGCGCGGTGCGCATCCCTGCGAAGCCGATCTACTTCCACCCCGACCACAACCTCGCGGTGATCCAGTACGATCCTTCGCTCCTCACCGGGGACCCGCTCACCTCGGTGTCACTGGCGAAGCACCGCGCAGAGACCGGCTCCGCGGTGTGGCAGGTGGGCCTCAACGGGCGTCAGGAGCTGACCTGGGCGGCCACCAGCGTTCGCGGCTACCAGCCGTTCATCCTCATGGCGCCGGGCGTGCCGCAGTACCGCGACCACGACCTCGATCTGCTCTCCCTCACCGACAGCCCGCTCGAGCGGGGCGGCGTGCTGGTCGACAAGCGCGGCGATCTCGTGGCGTTCCTCGCCTCGTACGTCACCGGGAGCGGCAAGAGCCAGTCCGCCTCGTTCCGCGGGCTCCCGGTCGACGTGATCGACGACGTGGTGAAGGGGCTGGCGAAGCACGCCCCGCCGGACCGATCCCTCGGCGTGGCCTGGGCGCCGCTGCCGCTGTCCGCGGGCGTGGATCGGGGCCTCCCTGCCGACGAAGCGGTGACGCTCGCCAAGGCCGGCTCCAGCCGCATCCTCACCGTCACCGACGTCTCGGCGACCTCCGGCGCTGCCGGGAAGCTCCAGGCCGGCGACCTGCTCCTCGCCGTCGGGGGGCGCCCGACCGCCAGCTGGCGCGACCTCGACCTCGCCGCGATGCAGGTCTCGGCGGAGCTGAAGGTCTGGCGCGGCGACCATGCCCAGACCCTCTTCGTGCCCACCACGGAGATGCCGGTGGCCGACCTCGGCCGCGCCTTCGTGTGGGCGGGGGCGTTGTTCCAGGACGCTCCGCCGGCCGTGGCGCTCCAGCAGGGCATCGTCCCCGACGGCGCCTACGTCACCTGGCGCTGGTACGGCGGCCCCGCGGACCGGTACGGCCTGGAGCCGACCTGGCGCGTCGTGGGCGTGGACGGCACGCCCGTACACAGCCTCGCGGACCTGGAAGCCGCCGTGGCCGGCCGCGCCGACGGCTCCGCCGTGCGCCTCGACATGCGCGACCTCGATGACCGCCCGAAGGTGGTGACCCTCAAGCTCGACCTCGACTATTGGCCGGCCGCGACGCTGCGTCGGGGGCCGGAGGGCTGGGTGCGGGCGGCGGCGAACTGAGGGCAGGCGCGAAGCGGGCGGCGTACGTCGCCCGGTGGGGGCTCAGGGTGCGTTGACCTCCCGGCCCTCCTCCACCGTCGCGAGCCCGAAGTGGGCCAGCCCGACGTGGGCCAGCCCGACGTGGGCCAGCCCGAAGTGGGCCAGCCAAGACAGGCGTCGGCCCCCGCCACCGCGGCGGGCCCGCCCGGGGAGCCATTCTCCCCGCGGCGGCTCCTCGACCGCGGCGCCGCCGGCCGGGCAAGGCGGTGGAGCGCCACCCCCCCCTTCGCCACCCTCGTCGGTGGTCGTCGGGGGGCGCGGCCGTCCGCTCGGGCACCCCGATCGGGCACCCGCCCCGTCACCGTCCGCTGAACCCCTACAGGAACGTCACGACCACCGTCGCGAGCGTGGTGTGATCGAGGGGCTGGTACCCCTCGACCGGCACGTTGTCGAAGGCGAGCTGGTGGCTCAGCTTCAGGCTCAGCCGCGAGTTGAGCGCCGCGGTGATGGTGGCGACGTTGTTGACGCGGAGGTCGGTGTAGTCGAGCACGCTCTCGTAGACCTCGACCGTGTCTTCCACGGCGACGTGGTCGTTGAAGGCGTAGCGGCCGCCGAGGAGGAGGCGGGCCGCGACGACGGTCTGGGCGTTGGGGGCCACGCCCTCCACGAAGTCTTCCCGGGCCACGTCGGCGCCGAGCTCACCGCGGAACGTGGCGTTCTTCCTGTCCACGAAGTTGTGGGACCAGCCGAGCTGGCCGTTGACCCGGTAGTCGTAGCCGGCGAAGCTGTCGGTGAAGGCGCCGCCGAGGACGTAGAGCGAGTCGCGTTTGCCGAGGAAGCGGTCGTACCGGACGGTGCCGGCTTCACGCTCGGCGGTCTTCACGTAGTCGGCGGCGCGTTCGGCGTCGTTGAGCTTGCCGTCGCCGTCGGTGTCGGGCTTGCTCTGGCCCCAGTTCACGCCGAAGGTGAGCGAGACGCCGTTGCGGTGGTAGCGGTAGCTCCCGGTGCCGAGGCCGGTGAGCGCCATGGACTCGGTGTTGCCGAAGGTGAAGATCCCCCCCAGCTCGGCGCTGGCGTGGGCCTCGGTGGTCTCGCTCTTGTCGGGCACCTTGGCCCCTTCAAACTTGGACTCTTCGGCGAGGGCGAACGAACTGAGCAGCAGCAGCATCGGGGACTCCGGGGAGGGGGAAGCGCGCGACCCCCCAGGACGCGCGCGCCTTCCCGCTAACCGCGCGGCGCAGTGCGCAACCACCGCCCCGCGTCCCTGGCCGCCGGCCTCCCCCGGCCCGGCGCTGGCGGCCCGCCGCTGCGCCGCCCCGTCGGGATACGCGGCGCCATGCCTTCCTGGACCTCCGGCTCGGCCGCGCTCCGCGCCCGCTGGGCCCTCGACCCCACGATCGACTACCTCAACCACGGCAGCTTCGGCGCCACGCCCCGCGCCGTGCTGGCCGCCCAGGGCGCGCTCCGCGACGAGATGGAGTCGTCCCTCGTGGAGTTCCTCGCCCGGCGCCTCCCCGCGCGCCTCGACGCGGTGCGGTCGCGCGTGGGCGCCCTCGTCGGCGCCGACCCGGCCGGGCTGGTCTTCGTCCCCAACGCCACCCACGGGGTGGACGCCGCGCTCGACGCCATCGACTGGCGCCCCGGAGACGAGGTGGTGCACGCCGATCACGGGTACAACGCCGTGAAGCAGGCGCTCCGTCGCCTGGAGCACCGCTTCGGCGTGAAGCGGGTGGACGCGAAGGTGCCCTTCCCGCTCGCCGACGCCGGACAGGTGGTCGAGGCGTTCGCCGCGGTGATCGGCCCGAAGACGCGGCTGGTGATCGTGGACCACATCACCTCGGCCACGGCGCTCGTCTTCCCCGCCGCCGACCTCGTGGCGCTCGCGCACCGCCACGGCGTCCCCGTGCTGGTCGATGGCGCCCACGCCCCCGGCCTCCTCGACCTCGACCTCCGCGCGCTCGACGCCGACTTCTACACCGGGAACCTACACAAGTGGGTCTGCGCGCCGAAGGGGGCCGCGCTGTTCTGGGTGCACCCCCGTTGGCGGGAGACCGTCCACGCCCGCGTCACCAGCCACGGCTACGGCAACGGCCTCGCCGCGGAGTTCGAGTGGACCGGCACCTTCGACCCCACCGCGTGGCTCGCGGTGCCCGCCGCCCTCGATCACCTCGACGAGCTCGGCCTCCTCGATGTCCGCGCGAACAACCACGCGTTGGTGCAGGAGGGCCGTGAGCGCATCGCCCACGCCCTCGGCGTGTCGCTCCCCCACCCGGACGACGCGTCGCTGTACGGGCCGATGGCCGCCATCCCGGTTCCCTGGGCCAAGGCGAGCGAGGGCCCTACGCTCAACGCCCGCCTCTACGCGGAGCACCGCATCGAGGTGCCGTTCACCGGCTACGACGAACGGTGCTTCGTGCGCATCAGCGGGCAGGTCTACAACCGGCCGGAGCAGTATGTGCGGTTGGCGGAGGTTCTGAGGAGCTGGAGGTAGGCCGGCCTGCGAGGCCCGGCCTGCGAGGCCTACAACCCCGCCACGATCCGCTCGCTCTCCGTCCACAGCCGCTCGGCGAGGTTCATGTCCCGCCCGGCCGTGCTGGACTGGGCCACGTTGCAGTCGGCGAGGTACTCCCCGCGCACCTTGGCGGCGTCGGGGTGCACCAGCGCCCAGGTCTGGGTGGCGGCGCCCTGGGGGATGCTCTTGAGGAAGAGCGGGCCGAACGCGCCCATCACCGCGCTGATGACGGAGCCCATGTGGCGGCCGAGGTTGGTCTGGATCACCCCGGGGTGCACGGCGTTGGCGACGCGGCCGGTGTCGTGCCAGCGGCGAGCCAGCTCCCGCGCCACCAGGAGGTTCGCCAGCTTGGCCTGACCGTAGTTGCCCCAGGCCGAGTAGCTGCGCTGGCCGGCGAGGTTGTCGAACTCGATGCCCACGGACGGCGCGTTGCGGTGCGCGGCGCTGCTGAGCATCACGAGGCGACCGTCGGCCTTGAGCTGGTCCATCAGCCCGGTGACCAGGATGAAGTGGCCGAGGTGGTTGGTCAGGAACTGGAGCTCGTAGCCGTGCTTCTGCTCCAGCTTCGGCAGCGCCATGATCCCCGCGTTGCAGAGGATGCCGTCGAGGCGCTCGCCTTGGGCCAGCACCGTCTGCACCGCAGCGCGGACGGACGCCGGCTCGGAGAGCTCGCATGCGACCGGCACGAACGTACCGGCGAACCCCTTGACCCCCTCCGTGGCCTTCTCCGCCGTGCGTGCCAGCGTAACGATGGTGGCGCCCCGCAGCCCGAGCACCCGCACCGTCTCCTGGCCGATGCCGGAGTTGGACCCGGTCACGAGGTAGCGTTTCCCGGTGAGGTCGAGGCCCGCGGTGACCTCCTCCGCCGTGGACGAGTAGCCGAACCCGCTCGGGCCCTTGCCCGCGAACATCCCGTAGAGCGACATGGTCATCTTCCTCCGGGGGGCTCTATGCCGGCGGAGGGGGGACCGGGGCGTTACGGACAAATGCCGTGCAAAAGCGGTGGGATACGACACGCAGCTGCGCGGCCCTGTCCCGGGACTTGACGCTTCGTGAGACCGGCAGTATCTAGACAGTCTAGACAGGAATCTGCGCATGTCGACCACCTGGCAACTTCAGGACGCCAAGAACCGCTTCAGCGCGGTGGTCGAAGAGGCGCTGCAATCTGGCCCGCAGACGGTGACTCGCCGAGGTGAGCCCGTGGTCGTGATCGTCGCCATCGACACCTGGCGCCGTGTCACCGGGCCCACGCCCAGCTTCAAGGCGTTCCTCCGCTCGGCTCCCCTCGAAGGGGTCGATCTGTCCCGTGACCTCGGCGAGCGACCCGACGTCGTGTTCCCATGATGCTGCTCGACACCTGCGTGGTCTCCGAGCTGGCCAGACCTGCGCCGGACCCGAGGATTCTGGCCTGGCTGGACTCGCTGGATGACGACGCGTTGCGGCTCTCGGTACTCACGCTGGGCGAGATCAAGAAGGGCGCCGACCTCTTGGAGGACGGGCCAAGGAAGGTGCGCGTCGAGGCGTGGCTGGACGAGCTGCGCGCCACCTTCGCCGACCGTATCCTCCCCGTCGATGAGGCGGTCGCGCTGAGGTGGGGCGCGATCAGCGCGGCTTCGCGTCGCGCGGGCCGCGTGAGACCGCCGATCGATTCCCTGCTCGCAGCCACCGCAGTGTGTCACCAACTGAAGCTCGCCACGCGGAACGTCGCCGACTTCGAGGGTACCGGAGCCGTCATCGTCAACCCTTGGGAAGCTGCGTTGCGCTGACCCGGCGCATTCGCGGGCGGTTCACGGTCGCCGCCACCCGCACCCGATCGCGCGCCGATGACCGCCTTTGACAGCCCAAACGGATCACGGTACCCGACGAATGGCCCCCCTTCGCCGACCGCCGCGCCGGCCATCACCGACCCTGACGGACCTCGCCTGTCCCCCGAAGTAGGCCGCTTTTCGTCGGTCGAGGTGCCAGGCGTGGGAGCTGCCGTGGGACGCTACCTGGGAAACAGCGCTGGGGCGGGGCCTGCTCGGCCCCGTCGCGCTCGCCCCAGTGGCGCACCGCCGCCGCCCCGCGCCCTGACCGCCCCGCCCTCGCCATTCTCGCCCCGGTGGTTCCTCGACCGCGGCGCCCACGGTCGGGCAAGCCGGTGTCGGGCCACCGGCCCCTCGCCAGTCACCCGCCCCTCACCACCCACCCACCCTTCGCCAGCCGCCCGAGCCGACCCCGAGGTCCTCCCGCCGCCGCCCTACCAGACCCCGTTGCTGATCTCGAGGGTGTACTCCTGGCAGGAGTAGGCGGTCGTGGTGCGGAAGACGTGGATGTAGTAGTCACTGGCCAGGCTGTCGCAGCGGTTCTGGGTGGCGCCGCCGCACGAGCGAGTGTCCGACGGGATGGCGTGGCCGCCCTCGCCGACGTCCTTCGCGTAGTCTTCGTACTCGGTGTACCCGGTGCTCGTGCTGCACTCCAGGTCGGTGGACGCGCAGCCGCCTTCGTACACCAGGAACGCGTACTCGCTGCTCCCCGAGGTGAGCTCCACGTGCATGCGGTAGTAGTTGATGCCAGACGTCGCCGCGTCGGAGGTGGAGACGTAGTACCAGTCTTCGTCGCCGGCTTCGATGATGTTGCCGGTGATGGTGAGGGTGGTGGCGCCGTTGTCCGCGAGGGTGGTCCAGTCCACGATCGGGTCGGCGCAGGTCTCGCCAGAGGAGGTGATGTCCTCGTAGTCGTCGACGGGGTCGCAGGTCTCGGTGCCGATCACGTTGGAGATGCCGCTGGTGTTGCCGTGCGAGTCCGTGGACGTGGCGTAGAACGAGTAGGAATAGCCGGCGCTGAGCGTGAGGCTGAAGCTGAACCCGCCGGACGCGCTCGCCGTGGTGGTGGAGGTGGTGACCCCCGCCGACGACGAGCTGTACAGGGTGATCGTGCTCAGCGCCTCACCGGAGCCGGTGACGGTGACCGAGGTGTCGTTGCGGTACGGGTAGACATCGACGAGCACCGGCGCGCTCGGCGAGGTGTAGTCGCTCACCACCACGGAGTCGGTGCCCGCTGTGCTGGAGGTGGTGCCGTCGGAGGCGGTGACGGTGCACGCCCAGGTCTGGTCTTCGGAGGTGTAGACCGCCGAGACCGTGGCCGAGGTGATGCCGAAGGCGACCCCGTTGAGCGTCCACGCGTAGGTGTAGCTGATGGCGTCGCCGTCGGCGTCGGTGCTCGCGGTCGCGACGGTGCACACCAACGTGTCGCTGTTCTCGGGGTAGTTCGGCGTCACGTCCACGCCGGGGGCGGTGGGCGGGCTGTTGCTGATCGTCAGCGCCGTGGCGGAGACGCTGGCGCCGGAGCCGAGGCCGTCCCAGGGGGTGATGGTGAGGCCCACGGTGTCGCCCTTCACGAAGGCGGTGCCCGCGAGGGTGGCCCCCGTGCCGGCCGAGGTGCCGTTCACGGTCCAGGCGTAGTGGTAGCCGGCGCCGTCACCGTCCGCGTCGGACCAGCCGGAGGGGACGGCCGTGAGCGTGTCGGTGGTGTAGGCGGGGTCGGGGGTGATCTCGGCGGTGGTGATCGACGGGGTGGCGTTGCCGATGACGAGGCTGTCGGAGCCGGCGGAGCCGTCGCCGTGGCCGTCGTTGGGGGTCACCTCCACGGTCCAGGTCTCCCCGCGGGTGGTGTAGGTGGCCGCGAGGGTGCTGCTGGTCACGCCCGAGGCCGCGCCGTCTTTGTACCAGCGGTAGCTGTAGGTGACGGGGTCGCCGTCCTGGTCGTAGGCGGCGGTGTCGAAGACCACGGTGAGCGTGTCGGTGGTGGTGGCGGGGTCCGGCGAGAGGTGGACCACCGGCGCGTCGGGGCGGGTGTTCACGTAGTCGTCGACCACCACGGAGGCGCTCGCGGTGCTGGTGCTGGTGCCGTCGGACGCGGTGACGGTGCAGGTCCACGTCTGTCCGTTGTCGGTGTAGGACTCGGGCACGGTGTCGCTGGTGAGGCCGGTGGCGGCGCCGTTCTTGGACCAGGCGTAGGTGAACGTCACTGCGTCGCCGTCGGTGTCGCTGCTGGTGGCGGTGCAGAGGAGGTCGTCCTCGCGCTCGGGGCTCGCGGGGTTGATCACCACCGCCGGCGCGGTCGGCGCGGTGTCGGAGATGGTGAGGGTGGAGCTCTTCACCGCGGTGCCGGTGTCGTAGCCGTCGTAGGGTGTGACCGTGGCGACGACCTGATCGCCGCGCACGAAGTTGGACCCGGCGAGCGTGCTGTTCGTCTCGCTGGAGAGCGTTGTGCCGTTGACGGACCAGGCGTAGCGGTACGACGCGGTGTCGCCGTCGTCGTCGCTCCAGCCTGCGGGGATCGCCGTGAGGGTGCTGTCGGTGTAGGCCGGGTTCGGCGAGAGGGACACGGCGATGAGCGACGGCGGCGAGTTGTCGATCATCACGCTGGCGGTGGCGGGGGTGCCATCGCCGATGCCGTCGTTGGGGGTGACCTCCACGGTCCACAGCTCGCCGTGGGTGGTGTTCGAGGGGGCCAGGGGGTTGGTGGTGAGCCCCGAGTCCACGCCGTCTTTGTACCAGCGGTAGCTGTAGGTGACCGTGTCGCCGTCCTGGTCGTAGGCCGCGGCATCGAACACGACGGTGAGGGAGTCGGTGGTTTCCGCCGGGTCGGGCGAGAGGTGGACCACCGGCGCGTCGGGGCGGGTGTTCACGTAGTCATACACCAGCACGGAGTCGGTGCCGGCGGCGCTGGAAGAGGTGCCGTCGGACGCGATGACCTGGCACTCCCAGGTCTCCCCGTTGGCGGTGTACGACGCGTCGACCGTGTCGGTGGTGACGGTGCTCGGGACGCCGTCCACCGTCCAGGCGTAGGTGTAGGTGATCGTGTCGTCGTCGTCGTCGTTGCTCGTGGCCCAGCAGGAGAGCTCGTCCTCGGTCTCCGGGCTCGAGGGCGAGACGATCACGATCGGCGTGGTCGGCACGCTGTCGGAGATGGTGCGGGGCGCGCTGGTCTGCGGGGTGCCGTCGGCGATGCCGTCGGACGGGGTGACGGTGACGATCACCACGTCGCCCTTCACGAAGTGGTCGCCGGTGAGGGTGTCGCTGGTCTCGCCCGCGAGGGCGGTCCCGTTGACGGTCCAGGCGTAGGTGTAGGTGGCGGGATCGCCGTCGGCGTCCGCCCAGCCGGCGGGCACGGCGGTGAGCGTGTCCTTGGTGTAGGCGACGCCCGGGGTGATGCTCACCCCGGTGAGGGTGGGCGCGCTGTTGCCGATGGTCACCGAGTCCAGGCCGGAGGGGCCCTCGGTCGTGCCGTCGTTGGGGACCACGTAGACGGTCCACACGTCGTCCCGGTTGGTGGCGGCGGCGGGGAGCGGGTTGGAGGTGTACCCGGAGTCGACCCCGTTCTGGTACCAGTAGTATTCATAGGTGATCCGGTCGCCGTCGGCGTCGTAGCTGCCGGCGTCGAAGACCACGGTCAGCGCGTCGTTGGAGGTGGCCGGCGAGGGCTCGATGTGGATGGTCGGCGCTTCCGGCGCCGTGTTCACGTAGACCTCGATGCTGTCCACGCCGGTGAGGCCGTCGGAGTCGGTCGCCGTGAGGCTGATCGTCTGCAAGCCGGGCGTGACCGGGTCGTAGACGAACTCGGCGAGCCCATCGCTGCCGGCCTGGCTGGTCGAGAGCACCCCGTCCACGTCGGACTCCCACACGAGGTCGAGCGACTCGGGGCTGTCTTCGAGGTCGGCGACGTCCGCCTGGAACTTCACCAGCTCGTCCTGGAGCACGTCGCCGGTGGCGGGGTTGAAGATGTCCACCGTCGGCGGGTTGCCGACCGACACGTCGATCGTCTCGATGTCGGTGGCGCTGCGCCCCGTGGAGTCGGTGACCGTGAGCGTGATCTGGTGCTCGCCAGCAGAGAGGTAGGTCGAACCCGTGGACTTGCCGTCGCTGCCGGGGATGGTGGAGATGGGCAACGTCCCGTCGATCGAGGAGGTCCACGCAACGGAGAGCTTCTCGGGCGGGTCTTCCCCGTCGGCGACCAGCCCTTCGAAGGAGGTGAGGGTGTTCGCGAAATAGTGGCCGCTCGACACCGGCGCGACGATGTCGGCGGTCGGGGCTTCGTTCTTCTGGATCTCCACCTCGGACACCGCGGAGGCCGACTCCCCGTCGGGGTTGACCACCGTCAGCGTGATCGTGGTGGGTCCGCGCACGAAGACCGTGGTGCACTCCGTGTTCCCCGCGACGTCCACCACCGCGCCTTCGCACACCACCGCCCCGCCGACCGACCACGTGACCTGCTCCGCCGTGAGCGACGCCGCGAACTTCTTGTCGGTGACGGTGCCGGTCATCCGCACGGGCACGGCTTCGAGGATCACCGCGCCCGAGGCCGGAGAATCGAGGGAGACGACCGGAGGCTCCTTGAAGGTCTTCAGCGTGCTGTCGCCCGGACACCCCAGTAGGGCGAAGAGGGCAGGAAGCAGGAGCGCGGACGTACGCATGCGGACACCGTTCGGGGGCGTCCTCAGCCTACCACCTTCCTGAGCCGCCGGAGGGGTCGGTCGGGTGACGGATCGGAGGGGGGCGCCAACCAGCGTCGGCGCCGGCACGACCCGGGTCAGGCGCAACGACCGTCAGCGCTCCACTTCGCGGCGGCGCGGCGGCGACTGTCCCGCCCGGTCTGGCCGTTCTCGCCGTTGCGACGCCTCGATCGCCGACGGCGTGAAGCGGCGATGGCGGCGGCGGCCGTTCGGGGGCGCTGCGGCGGCCGATCGGGGGCGCTGCGGCGGCCAAGGAACCCCCAGGGTGACGCCGTCGCTGGGGCGGTTCCTTGGGGTCTGGCGCCGCGGCGGCCAAGGAACCCCCAGGGTGACGCGGTCACCGGGGCGGTTCCTTGGGGTCGGGCGCCGCGCCGTCCTCCGCCGCGCCGTCCTCCGCCGCGCCGTCCTCCGCCGCGCCACTGCCGCCCTCCCCATTCTCGCCCCCGCGGCCCCTCGACCGCCGACGCCGGCCGGGGGGATTGCCGGCGCTCCGGGTTCCAGCCCCTTCGCACCCTTGTTTTCACCTACTCCGGGCTCACCGGGGTGAGCAGCACGCTCGCGGCGAGGTCGGAGGGGGCGACGACCGGCTCGTCGAACGGTACGTGTTTCCCGTAGCGGGCGGCGAGGGCGGGGGCCACGACGGGGTCGAGCAGGTCGAACTCGCGGAGCGTACGGAGCGGCGAGAGGTCCACCCCGAGCGCGCGGGCGAAGAGCTTGTGGACGAGCTCCGAGCAGTAGAATCGGTCGTCGCTCCAGGAGAACGCGAGGTCGTAGTTGCGACCGAGGAAGCCAGCTGCCACCCGCGCGAGCGCGGCGGACGCGCCGGGTGCCACGAGCGGGGCGGGGTCGGCGAGGCGGCGCACGAGGACGCTCCCGGGGACGCCGCGGGCCACCCACGCGGCCGGGTCGGTCCACTTCACCGGCTGCACCGCTTCGAGCACCGCGAGGGCGCCGTCGTGGTCGAGCACCACCCCGACGTGGGTGAGCTCGCTGTGCGTGGCGTGGGCGATCGCCTCGGCCTGCGCGGACGTGCTGCGCTGGAACACGACGTCGCCGGGGCGGAGGACGGCCTCCGGGGCGGCGGCTTCGGCGAGGGGGAACAGCAGCATCGGGCCTCTCAAACCGCCCGCGCCACCAGCCCCGCCGCTGCCGCGCGCCCCGCGATCGCCGCGAGCGCCTCCGCCGACAGCGCCCCCACCCCCGCCTCCGCGGGCTTGCGCGCCACCGTGTACACCTGCACTTCGCGCACCGTCCCGGCCGCCGCGATCTCCTGCAAACGTTCGATCCAGGCGCCGATCTCCGCGTCGGAGGCGCCTTCGCCGTCCAGCGTGAGGAACATCGACTGGATCACGATCGGCCGCTCGGCAGCGAGCTCCCGGAGGTTGCGGAGCACCCGGCTGAACGGGAAGGTGGTGCCGTCCACCCGGCGGTACCAGGCCTCGGTGCCGGCGTCGAGCTTGCACCAGGGCTCGTCGATGTAGGCGAGCGCGGCACGGACGCGCGCCCGGTGCAACATCGTGGAATTGGTGAGGAGGCGGATGGGCACGCCGGGGGCCAGGGCGTCGCGGGCGACCCGGACGGCGGCGGCAGCGGCCGGGAATTCGGGCGGCGTGGTGGGCTCGCCGTCGCCGGCGAAGGCGATGTCCACCACGCGGCGGTGGGCGGGCGCGGCGGTGTCGAAGGGCGGGGTTTCCCAGAGGGTGCCGGCGGCGACGAGGCCGAGGAGGTGGCGGAGCTCGGCGTCGAGCCGGGGCACGTCGATGCGGGCGTCGCCGCCGGGGACCGTGCGGTTCACCTGGCAATAGGGGCAGTCGAAGTTGCAGACCTTGTCGGGGTTGAGGTTCACCCCGATGGAGAGCCCGCCCGCGCGCCGGGACACCACCGCGTAGACGTAGCGGTTGTCGCCAAGGTCGCGGCGGTGGTCGGCGAAGTCGAGGCGGCGGGGCGGCATGACACGGGAAGGTAGCGTGGTGGGGGCGGGACGGCCGGAAGTGCAGCACCCGCCCCCCTCGCCCCCCGCCCCTCACCCGGCTACGAGGTCCCACTCCCCGGGCCCCCATGTCCACCGGCCGCTTCTGCTGGTTCGATCTCATGACTTCCGACGTCGCCTCGGCGAAGTCGTTCTACACCGCGCTCTTCGGCTGGGTCTTCGTCGACCACAACCCAGCGTACACGATGATCCAGGACCCGGCCGGTCGCGGCCTCGGCGGGCTCATGGCCGCGGGCCCGGGGCAGCCGAACGCCTGGCTCCCCTACGTCTCGGCGGACGACCTCGACGCCGTCGTGGCGAAGATCCGCGACGGAGGCGGGAAGGTCTTCATGCAGCACGCCGCCCCGGGTGCGGGCCGCTTCGCGATCTACGCCGACCCCCAGGGCGCGGTCCTCGCGGCGATCCAGCTGGAGAAGGACGACGGCACCTACCCGCGCGAGAAGAGCCAGAACCACATCTGCTGGGCGGAGCTCCAGTCGCCCGACCCGGCCGCCGCCCTGGCCTTCCACCAGGGCGTCTACGGCTGGGCGCACGAAGCCTGGGGGTCGGACTACTTCCTCATCGGCAGCGAGCACGCCGGCGGCATCAACCGCGCGCAGCCGGGCGTCCCGCCGCACTGGCTCATCTACGTGAACACCGCCCCCGCGGACGCATCCGCCGCTCGCGTCACCGAGCTCGGCGGCAAGGTCCTCGCGCCGCCGCAGGCCATGGGCGAGGTCGGGCGCTTCGCCGTCTTCGCGGACCCCCAGGGCGCGGTCTTCGCGGTGATGGAGAGCGCTCGGCGGGCGTAAGGGTCGGGTCAGCGGGCCGGCCACCGGGATACCCGTCCACGTGCCGGTCACCCGTCGCTACTTCATGTCCGCAGCCGGGATCCTCGGGAGCGTGGTGGTCGCGGGCACGGTGGGCGTCGGCGCCGGCTACCGCGCCTGGTGGGATCAACCCCACGACTCCGCCACCCGCCACCTGAGCATGGACGAGCTCGCGTTCGTCGATGCCCTGGCCGACGCGATCTTCCCGCCTTCCCCCAAGCTCCCGCTGCGGGGCCGGCAAGCGAGCGTCGGCCGCTATGTCGACCTCGTGCTCGACGGCATGGAGCCCCTCCAGCGGAAGCTCGTGCGCCTCTCCTTCCACGCGCTCGACCAGTGGCCGCGCGCCAGCCACGGTGTCCCCTTCCGCGACCTGGACGAGGTTGCCGGCGCCGAAGTGCTCGCCGGCTGGGTGGTGCACCCGCGTGCCGAGGTGCGCGGGCTCCTCGCCAGCGTGTACATCTTCGTGGGCATGGCGTACTCGATCCACCCGAAGGTCGCCCCGATCTTCGCCGCGCAGTTCCGCTGTGGGTACGGGGAATAGATGCGCTGGAGCCCCGGCGAAGGTGTCTTCTGGCGGCCGGCCCCGCAGGCCGACGGGTTCACCACCCTGGACCGCGAGCTCACCGCCGACGTGGTGATCCTCGGCACCGGCCCCGGGGGTGCCGCGGCGGCGCGCACGCTCGCGAACCTCGGCGCCTCGGTGATCCTCCTCGAAGAAGGTCCGCCCGAAGCGCGCTTCCGGCCCAATCAGGGCGCGGCGATGCGCTACCACATGCAGGAGGGCGGGGCGATGGTCGCCTCGGGCGCCACCTTCATGCCGATCGCCGCGGGCCGGGGCGTCGGCGGCGGCACCCTCATCAACAGCGCCATCGCCTGGCGCTGCCCCGATCCGGTGCTCGCCGGCTGGGCGGAGACCCTTGGGGATATCCGCTACTCCGCCGATAATCTCCGTCCGGTGTATGACGAGCTCTGGGAGTACCTCGGCATCTGGGAGACCCGACGCGAGGTGTCCGGCGAGAACAACGACCTCGTGGTCCGCGGGGTGAAGGCGCTCGGCTACGACGGCGGCTACCTCTCGCGCTACACCCCCAACTGCGTCGGCTGCGGTACGTGCTACTACGGCTGTCCGTCGGGCGGGAAGGCGAGCACAAACCACAACTTCCTTGTGGAAGCCTGCGCCAATGGTGCCCGCATCCTCGCGGACACCAAGGTCGAGGACTTCCTGCTCAGCGGGAACCGTGTCCTCGGCGTGGTTGGCCGCTCCTACCACCCGGACACCCGCGCCGAAGGCGGGAAGGTCACGGTGCGCGCCGGGAAGGTCATCGTCGCGTGCGGCGGTGTGGGCACGCCTCGCCTCTTGAAACGTTCGTCGCTCGACCTGGGGCCGGCGGTGGGCGTGGGGCTCCACGTACACCCGGGGAACGCGGTCTTCGGCGTGTGCGAGCACGAGGTGAACTGGTGGCAGGGCGCCACCCAGGGAGCGTACTTCCACCCACCGGCGCTCCCCGGCGTGCTCCCCCACACCAGCTCGCTGCCGCCTGAGGTCGCGCTGCTCTCGCTCGGCGCCCAGGGCATCGCCGCTCCCGACGCCATGGAGCTCATCCCCCACCTCACCGGCCTCCTGGTGATGATCTCCGACCACTCCTCCGGCCGGGTGGACGCCTGGTCGGACGGCCGGGCCAAGCTCACCTACGACTTCTCGATGGAGGACATCGAGAGGATCAAGGCGGGGATGGTGCACGCCGCGCGGGTGCTCTTCGCGGGCGGGGCGAAGTGGGCGTTCTGCCCGGTGGCCGGCGTCGGGCGGTTCGAGGACGCCGAGGCCCTGGAGGCGCGCTTGAAGGACAAGGTGATCCAGGACTTCACGCTCTACGCGAGCCACCCGATGTCGAGCTGCCGCATGGGCACCCACCCGGAGACCAGCGTGATCCGCCCCGATGGCCGCGCCCACAGGATCGAGGGGCTCTACCTCGCAGATTCGAGCATCTTCCCTACGTCGCTCGGGGTGAATCCGAGCATCACCACGATGGCGATGTCGATGGTGATCGCCAAGGGCGTCGCGGGGGTTTGAGGGTGGCCGGGGGCGGGCGGTCCGAATCCAGCCACGACCTTCGCCAAAGACACGGGTGGGTTCACCTCCCGGCCCTCCTTCATCGTCGCGAGCCAGGACAGACGTCGGCGCCGGGACGCGCGGCCGTCGTGATCTCTCAGCCATCTCACATCGCCCCCGGCGGCCCCCCGTTCGGCGCGGGTTCACTGCTCTCCCTGGATACACCGGCGCCATGCGAGCCTACGTCCGTCTCCGGTTGCCCAACGCCGAGGTCGTCGAGCTCGGCGACGGCGACCTCATCGGTCGGATGCGCGCCG
>CAIXRH010000079.1 GCA_903921785.1 uncultured Pseudomonadota bacterium | reverse complement strand
CGTGGGAGCGGGCGCCGCGATGGCCGGGCCGTCGCCGCCGAGGAGGACGTACGCCACGGCGGAGGCGGCGAGCGCGGCGGCGGCGAGGAGGGCACGGCGGTTCATGGGCGCAGCGTAGCCTCCGGTCGTGCAATCCTGGTGCAAGGGGGATGGCGACGCGGCAGGGTGCCGCCTCGTGCCATTCTCACCCCGGCGGCTCCTCGACCGCCGACGCGTCCGGGGGGCAAGCCGCGCTCGCGCCACTCGCCCCTTGACACCCGGGTCGTCGCCTCCGCACTGTGACGGGTCCTTGCTTGTCGGGCGCGAGTAGGCAAGGTTATAGCGTTGTCTCCTGGGTGGGGTCTCGGTGCTCAATTGGTTGACCCTGAGCCTCGGCGTCGGCGCCGCCTTCACCGACCCCGCCGACTACGCCCCGGAGAGCGTCCCGGCCCAGCTCCGCATCGGCGTGGTGAACCCCACGGCCGGGGCGGGGGCCGAGCTCCTGGCGAACGTGTACGCCGGCGAGACCCGGACCACCCCGTACCCCTTCGTGGCGGACGACCTGCGGGTGTGTTTCACCTACGACGCGGTCAACGGGCAGCGGGCGGACGTACCGGTGCGGGTCGGGTTCGGGTATCGGACCCTGCTCATCGACGACGAAGTGGTGGTGGACGGGTACCCGCTCGAGCGTCAGCTCGGCCTGCGGGACGTCACGGGAGACGTCACCCTGCAGCTCGGGAGCGGGCTGCGGGTGTACCTCGGCGGGCCCTTCGGGCTCCGCGCCGACCTCGACCTCGCCACCCACATCGGCGACCTCCCGACGTGGCGCCCCCCGCACTCCTACTGGGAGCTCACCCCCTCCGTCGCGATCGACGTGCGCGCGCCCCCCGTCCTCGATCGCGACCACGACCACGTCCCCGACGAGGTCGACGCCTGCGCCTCCACCCCGGAGGACACCGACGGCTACGCCGATGCCGACGGGTGCCCCGAGCCCGACAACGACACCGACGGCCTGCCGGACGCCTACGATGACTGTCCGAACGCCGCGGAGGACCTCGACGAGTTCAAGGACCACGACGGCTGCCCGGAGTCGAACAACGACCAGGACCGCTACCCGGACGCCCTCGACGGCTGCCCGTCCCAGATCGAGACCGAGAACGGCTGGCAGGACGGCGATGGCTGCCCGGACACACTGCCCGCGGACCTCGAGGCGGTGGCCCAGGCTCACCTCGACCGCTGGCCGGGGCCGTTCAGCCCCGGGGACACGTCGACGCTGGCGCTCGTGGAGCGGGCCCTGGCCGCGAACCCGCGGGCGCGCCTCCTGGTGGTGGTTCACGTCGGGAGCGAAGAGCCGCTCGCGTCGTCGGTCCCGGAGGCGGAGGAGGTTCGCATCCTCCGCGAATGGTTCGTCGCGCGGGGGCTGGGGGAGCGCGTGGGGGTTTGGGGCGCGAGCTTCGCCGGGCTGCCGGGCCGCTCCCGATGGAGCGCCCCGGCGTTCCCCGGGCGATGGGTGGAATTCCGGTTGGCCGACCCCGTGAACCCGGACGGCTCCCCCGCGCCCCTGCCCGAGCCGCCTTCCGCGGCCGCGCCGTAGCTCGACCGTCGCCGGTCGCAGCGACGCCCGGTTCTCTTTCGAACGCCGCCGACTACTGAGGCGGGGACGCCGGAGGTGCGCCGCCCGCCGGGGGAGCGCCCGCGGGAGCTGCGCCGCCCGCCGGAGGAGCGCCGCCCGCCGGAGG
>CAIXRH010000078.1 GCA_903921785.1 uncultured Pseudomonadota bacterium | reverse complement strand
GCCTCGGCCTCGGCGCGGGCCTCCGCCAGGTCGAGCGCGAGGTCCGCGGCCCGCTTCACCGCGCGGTTGCCGAGGCGGACGAGCGAGTAGGTGGCGCCCACCGAACGTTCGTACACCACGCGCGCGGCGTCGGCCGGCGCGCTCAACGCGGGGACCTGCGCCGCGAGCCGGAACGGCCGCGTGCCGATGGTCGTGTGCACCTGCTCCACGCCGCGGGAGCCGTGCTCCACCGCGTCCGCCACCAGCGAGACGAGGCCCCGGAGCCGCGGGTGGCCGCTCACGACCCGATCCAGGTGGCGAGCTGCGCGTAAACCCCGGGGTGATGCGCGAGGCCGACGTGGGAGACCCCTGGGAAGACCTTCACGAAGGGCACCTCGGCGCCGGCGGCCACCCGGCCGTCGCCGGTGGCGCTGCTCAACGGCACCACGCTGTCCCCGAAGAGGTCGGGGAGCCAGGGCGCGTGCCCGACCGTCCCGGCGACGAGGTGGTGGCGGACTTCGGGGAGGAGCGGCACCGGGTGGCGGGGATCGCGGAGGCCGAGCTGCAGGCCGCGGCGAGCACGATCTTCGTGGCGAAGGTCGGCGTCGCCGAGGTCCTTGATGCCGTCGCTGCGCAGCTCGGCGATCTGGGCGATGAGCCGGGTCGTGGGCTCGGGCACCGCGTGGAGGACCCGGTTGAGGATCCGCCCGGCGCGTTCGGCGGGCGCGCCGAGGTGGGGCGTGCCCACATAGACCGCGTCGGTGGCGAGCGGGAGCCAGCTTCGATCGTCGACTTCCCGCGCCGCGTGGCAGGCGCTCCGGAGGACGAGGCCGCCGAGGCTGTGCCCGACGAGGAGCAGGCGCTCCACGGGCACCGGCCACGCCGCCGTGAGCGCGCCGAGGAGCGCGGAGAGCGCCGCGCCGTTGTCGGCGATGGAGCGGCCGCTGTTGAACCGGAGGTACACCGGGGTGTATCCGCGGTCGTCGCGGAGCCGGCTGCCGTAGTCGGAGCCGTCCTCCCATCGCCACACGTCCTCGTTCGACATCATCCCGTGGACGAAGACCGCCACCCGCCCCGTGGCCGCGGGGAAGGCCGCCGCGAGCCGGTCGAGGGCCACGGGCACCCCGCCTTGCACCACGGACATCTCGATGGCGAGCCCGTTGCCGGTGCGCACGAGGTAGTCGCCCACGGCGCCGTTGAGGATCGCGATGGCAAACTCCAGGTTCTTCCCCATCGGCGCGGCCTCCCCGCAGGTGGGGCCGTTACCGCGGCGGGGGCGGGGGGGCCAGGGGTCCGGACCCGTCCGCCCCCCCGTTCGACCGTCACCCCGTCGATCGTGGGGGCTACGGTTTGCCCGCACGGCGGCGACGCCGGAGCTGGCCAGCGAGCCCGAACGCGCCGAACAGCCACGCGGCGTCGCCGAAGCAGCCGGGCGCTTCGTGGTCAGGGGCGGTCGCCGGGGCGGTCGCCGAGACGCGCCCCCCCTGGTCCCGGCCGTCGCAGTCCTGGTCGATGCCATCCGCCAGCACCTCGGTCGCGCCGGGGTGACGGGTCGGGTCGGCGTCGTCGCAGTCGCTCGAGTCGACCACGCCCGGACATGCCCCTTGCCCGGTCGCCGTCACGTCGGGATCGCCGTACCCATCCCCGTCCGCGTCCGGATGGACGACATGGCGCGTGCTCTCGTCGACCGCCTCATCGCAGTCGTTGTCTACGCCGTCGCAAAGCTCCATCCCGTCGGGGCTCACCTGGCGATTGGCGTCGTCGCAGTCGTGCTGGCTGGAGACCGCGGTCTCCGGCGGCTCGCATGCGAAGCCCAAGGAGGTCGCGCCATAGCCATCCCCGTCCGCATCGCCGCCGAACCACTCCACGACCGCCTGGTAGTCAGGGTTCTCCGGAGCACAGTCGGCGCAGTCGGAGGCGAGGTCGCCATCCGAGTCTTCCGTCGCGCCATCGCAATCCTGATCGACGCATCCGGGGGTCTCCACGGCGCAGGGAAAGGCGGTGGGATCGGCGTCGTCGCAGTCCCCCATGGCCTCGGTCCACCCGTCGCCGTCGCCGTCGTCGGGACCGGCGTCCAGCGGGGCCCACGTCGAGGGGTCTATCGGGCGAAACCCACCGCCATCCTGCCGTCCGACGGTGAGACCACGGGAGTCGGCGCAGAGCTCCGTCTCGCCAGTCGACACCTCGAAGGAGTGGGCGCCATCCTCGAAGCTCCACTGCGTACCGGAGAAGCGCCAGCCGGAGAAGTAGGCGCGTCCGCTCACGTACAGGTAGTCGAAGGTGCAGCCGTCGCTGCGGTCGCGGAGCCCCTCGACGGCATACGAGGGTGAAGCTTCGGTGCCGCCGCCGGTGCAGGACCGAACCACGGTGTTGAACGCCCGCACCGTCCCGTCCGCCCACTCCCCGACGCCAGCGTATTCGTCGACCCAGTCGGTGGCGTGCCGATGCGCCGCCATGTGCACGAGCCCGGTGCTCGTGCCTTCGGGCCAGGCGACGTCGAACACCGTGATGTCCTGGGGAGGGCGCTCGCTGTCGCACCAGATGTCCTCCCAGGCGTCGGTGTAGTCCGCCGAGCCATCCCGCAGCTCGTACGCCGTGCCCTCCGGCGCGGAGCCCCCACCCAGCCACCCGCGGCTCCAATCGTGCTCGCCGTCGGAGGCCGAGACACTCCACCACTGGGGGCTCGCGATCAGCGGATCCTGCCCTTCCGCCACCCACCCTGGCACGGGCGTCGCAACCCGCTCGTCGGCGTCCAAGAGCGCGCGGGCTTCGGCGTAGCTGGCCACGCTGCGGCAGGTCACGGGAGCCGTGGAGAGAGCGGGGGCGTCGCCTCCGTCGCAGTCGGTGTCCAGGCCATCGCCGGCCCGCTCGACGGCGAAGGGGTGAACCGCCGCGTCGCCGTCGTCGCAGTCCTCCAGCGGTTCGCCGAGGCCGCGCAGGAACCCGTCCCCGTCAGCATCGGGAAACGTGGCTGCCAGAGCCACCGTTTCTGACTCTCCGAACCACACCTCGTCGCGCGCACCCGACACGATGGGCCCCGCAGCCTCCAGGGAGTCCGGGAACGGGAGGGTGGCCTCCCCGTAGTCACACGCGTACCACCGGTCGGGATCGGGCAGGCTCCAGTCCCCCCAGAAGACGCCGCAGTACGGCAGTTCGTCGACCCCGTCGCCGTCACCATCGGCGCCGAGGCCCATCGGGTGGTGGGAGGTGTAGCCCATCACGTAAAGGTATTCCTCGGTGGTCGGCCCCAGCCCGGACGGGCCTCCCGGCGCCCAGAGTACCGGAGCGTTGGGTTCGTCGGCCCGGACACCTCCCGCGACGTCGCTGTAGCCGTCGCCGTTGAAGTCACCACGGGAGAGGATCGTGCCGAGGGTATACCGGACGCCCGAGGTCGCCCAATCGTACGTCGCGGCGAGCCCTGAAGGACCGCCGTACCAGACCTCGAGCTCCCCCTCCTCCCACGTGCCGCCGTAGGGCGACCCGACGAGAAGCTCGTCGTCGCCATCACCGTCGACGTCCCCCGCCGAGCGGACGGCGTACCCGGCGCGCCCGCCCACGACGCTCCCGTAGACGGTGAGGTCCGGGGAAGCGGGGAGGCCCTCGTCCGCGCCGTAGTACACGTGGACGGCCCCGGCTTCTTCGCCGGCGGTGGCGTCGTCCCAGGCGCCGACGAGGAGATCGCTCCGGCCGTCCCCGTTGAGGTCCCCGAAGTCGAACGAGGACCCGAACTGCGTTCCCGTCGTGCCGGTGAGGACCGTGCGGCTCGCGAACCCGTCGGCGGCCGTGAGCACCGTGACGCACGCACAGCCGGAGCCGTAGACGCCCAGCTCCAGCGCGCCATCCCCGTTCACGTCGCCGACCGCGAGCCCGCCTCCGAAGCGGTCCCCCGCCACTTCCCCGAACAGCATCGTCGGCGCCGCGGTGTCGAGGTACCCGTCGGTGACCCCGGAGTACACGTAGACCGCGCCAGCGTCGGTCCCCGTCGAGTCGTCCCCGGGGGCGCCGACGACGAGGTCGTCGATCCCGTCGCCGTCGAGGTCGTGGCGGGTGGCGAGGACCTCGCCGAATCCATCCCCAGCGGTGCCGGGCTCCAGTTGGAGCAGGAACAGGGTGTAGTACATCGCCCCACCGTGCTCCCCTCTCCTATCGCCGCCCTGTCGCGATGCGCGCCACGGCGCCGACATGCACGATCTCTGCACACGGTCCGCGGTGAACCCCTACTCCGCAGCTCCCGTCATCGCCGAGATGCGCACGAGGTGGGCGGAGCGGGGCCAGGTGGTGGCGAACATGGCGCCGCGCGACACGGCCTCGTCCCGGCGGCCGAGGGCGAGGAGCGCGGAGATCGCGACGACCTCCCGCTCCTGGGCGAGCGTTCCGTCGGGGAACCGCCGCTTGTGCTCGTCGGCAAGGGCCAACGCCCGCTTCGGGTCGGCGGCGAGCACCCGCTGCGCCTCGGTGACGAGCGCGAGCTCGGCCTCCAGCGTGTCTCCGGCGGGCGCTTCGGCGCTGGCGGGCGGCGTGGCCGTGGACGCGGCGGCGCTGGCGGAAGCCGACGGCGGCGGCGGCTTCGCCGAGGGCGTCGCGGCGGCGGGGG
>CAIXRH010000077.1 GCA_903921785.1 uncultured Pseudomonadota bacterium | reverse complement strand
TGGCGAGCGGAGGCGGTGGGGTCCCGCCGGCCGACCTGTGCGAGCCCGAGGATCCCGTTGAGCGGCGTGCGGATCTCGTGGCTCATGTTCGCCAGGAACTGGCTCTTCGCCCGGCTCGCGGCCTCCGCGCGTTCTTTCTCCACGAGCAACTCGGCCGTGCGATCGGCCACGAGCCGCTCCAGCCGCTCCCGGTGGTGCTCCAACTCCTCTTCCGCGAGCTTCCGCGCCGTGATGTTCTGCGCGAGGCCGATGACCCGAAGCGGCTGGCCCTCCGGGGAGAACTGGATGACCCCCCGGTCCTCCACCCATTGGAGACCCGTCGGCGTGATCACCCGGTACTGACAGGAGTAGTTGGTCCGGGTGGCGATCGCGTGCGCCATGGCCGCGTCGGTGATGCCCTGGTCTTCCGGCACCGCGAGCGCCCGGACCCGGTCGTGGGTGACCGGACCTGGCTCCGCGCCGAAGAGGGCGTACACCTCCGGCGACCAGGTCAGGGTGTCGGTCGTGAAGTCGTAGTCCCACGCGCCCATGTCCGCGGCGCTCAGCGCGAGGTGCAGCCGAGTCTCCCGAGCCCGGAGGGTCTCCTCCAGGTTCGAGTGGTGGGGCGGTGTGCCTGTGACCGACATCGGTGTCCCGTACGCCGTATCGGCCGACAGGGCATCCGACAAAAGCGGACGTTCCGCTTCTCGGTGGAGCCGCGGTCGCGGGGCCGCGGCTAAACTGGTCCCCCGTGCTCCTCCTCCTCCTCCTCGGCTGCCCCGTTCCCTCCGACCCGACCCCCGCTCCCGCCGACAGCGCGGGCGACAGCGTCGAGCTCCCCGGCTTCACCGAGCCCTACCCGGTGGCGGTGACTGTCTCCCTCGATGGCCAGCCCGTCGAAGGCGCGCGGGTGATGCAGGCGGGCAGCGAGGTCGAGGTGCTCACCGACGCCGCGGGCCACGCCGAGGTGGTGATCGATCCTTCGGTCCGCGGTGAGAAGGTCGTGGTCGCCGCGCGCCCGGGCGCCTGGAATCGTGGCGTCCCGGTCGATGGGGACACCGCGTTGAGCATCGCGCTCGCCAGCTACAACCTGACGGACAACCCAGAATACGTGTTCAACGACCCCGGGGACGTGGCCTCCGCGGACACGGTGACCCGACAGTGCGGGCACTGCCACCTCACGCTGCACCGGGACTGGCGGGCCAGCCCCCACGCAGACACCGCGAAGAACCCCGCGGTACACGCGGTGTACCAGGGGCTCGACCTCGCGGTGGACGAAGCGGGTTGCGCCGCCAGCGGCGGCACCTGGGGCCCGATGATCACTCCGGGCACCGGAGCCGCGACCGAGGGCTGCCACGTCGCGCCCGGGATCGCGGAAGCGACCGGGGGAACCGGGAGCTGCGCCGACTGCCACGCCCCGGGCATCGGCGGCGCCCAGCTCGCGGGGCACGATCTGCTCGAGGCCACGGGCCTCGCGTACGACTACGGCGTGCATTGCGACGTCTGCCACCGCATCCAGGCGGTGACCGAGGGGGGGGCGCCCGGCGTCGGCGGCTGGCTCACCTTGCTTCGCCCCCTCGATCCCTCGCCCTCCCCGCTCCTCGGAATCTGGCACCCGCTCACCTTTGGCCCCTTCGTGGACGTCGTCAACCCCCTCATGGGCGCCGCGGTGGAGGACGACTTCCACGAGGCGAAGCTCTGCGGAGGTTGCCACCAGCTCGACCAGCCGGTTTTGGTGAGCGACACCCCGATCGACCTGGAGCGGTGGCCCGACGGGGTGCTCCCGGTGATGTCCACCTTCGAGGAGTGGACCGAAGGGCCGATGAACCCCGCGGCGCCGTGCCAAAGCTGCCACATGCCGCCTGCGCCCACCGTCGGAAACGCCGCCGACCTCGGGGACGAGTTCGCCAACCTCACCGCCGGCGTGGCCGCCGGTTGGTGGCGCGCCCCCGGAGCGGTCCGACACCACTCGTGGGTGGGGCCGCGTACGCCCAGCAGCGGGATGTTGCAGCTCGCGGCGTTCGTGGACCTGGACACCGAGGTGGTCGACGGCGTGCTCACCGCCGCGGTGACCGTGCGCAACGTCGGCCCGGGGCACGCGATCCCCACGGGGGAGCCGCTGCGCAACCTGGTGCTACGCGTGGACGCGAGCTGTGCGGGCGAGCCGCTGGTCGCGACCGGCGGCGACGTGGTGCCCGCGTTCGGTGGCGCGCTCGCCGAGGTACGCGCCCCGGACGCGCTCGACCGCTTCCCAAACGCCAGCGCCGGCGACACGGTGCGCTTCCTCCGCACCGACGGATGGATCGACTACGAAGGCCCCGGCGCCTTCGGCGACGGGCGGTTCACCCCGGCCGAGAAGGGCCTGCCCGCCCTGCGCTTCGTCGCCACCGCCGAGGTGATCGCCGTCGCGGAGGACGGGACGGTCAGCCTCGACCCCGCGGGGGTCCCCGCCGGGGCGGACACGGCGTTCTTGATCCCGGGGGGAGACGCCGAAGCGGCCGCCGCCGGCCTCCCCGGCTTCGGCTTCGCGCGGGTGCTCGTGGGTGCGGACGGCACGGAGATGGTGCCCCACGGCCTCGCCGTGGACGTACGCAGCGACAACCGCCTCCCGCCCACCGAGGCGTTCACCACGACGCACACCTTCGCGTCGCCGTGTGAGGCCCCGGAGGTCCACGCCGAGCTCGACTATCGCCGATACCCCTGGGCGGAGGCAGGTCGTTACGGGTGGACGGTGGAGGACGTGGTCATGGCCGAGGCCGACCGATGAGCCGCGGGCCGCTCCTGTCGCTGCTCGTCGCCGCGGCCTGCACCGAGCCGACCGAGAGCGGCGCCGCCCCGGAGACCGCAGACTCGAGCCCGGACTCCGGCTCGCCTGTCGCCCCCCGCCCCACGCTCTCCCTCCCACCCGACGCGGAGGACGCCGACCCCGCCCCGGCCGCGGAGACCTTCACGCTCGCCGCCCAGCTCCTCGACCATGAAGTCGGCGGGATCGCATTCCCCGGCTACGGGGTGAACGGGCTCTCCCCAGGGCCGGTGCTCCGCGCCGCGATCGGCGACACCGTGACCGTCGAGCTGCACAACGAGCTGGTCGACCCGACCACCCTGCACTGGCACGGGCTGGCCGCGCCGAACGCGATGGACGGCGTGGCGTGGATGCAGACACCGATCCCCGAAGGCGGCGCCTTCACCTACACCCTCCCCGTCAACGAGGCGGGCACGTTCTGGTACCACCCCCACGTGGACACCGCCCGGCAGGTGGACCTCGGGCTCTACGGCGCGTTCGTGGTCACCGATCCCGCGGAGCCCGTCGCCGACCTCGACGCCGTGCTGGTCTTCGACGCGTGGGCCGAGTTCGACTCCGCCAACGGCGCTGCGGACGACCACACCCCGCCCGACCCCGCCACCGTCGCGTGGACCGTCAACGGCGCCGAGGACCCGCTGTGGACGCTCCCGGCGGGAACGCGCGCGCGGGTGCGCTTGATCAACGCCGCGAACACAAGTTATCTATCGATAACATGGCCCGGCGCGCGCCAGATCGGCGGCGAGCAGGGGCTCCTCGCGGCGCCGCTCGCCGTGGAGGGGCTCGTGCTCGCGCCGGGGGACCGCGCCGAGCTGGAGGTGGACGCCGGCGGCGGTACCGCCGACGTCACCACCGCCTTGTGGAGCGCGGCCGGCGGCGCGGCGTTCGGCGAGCCCCGGCGCCTGCTGACGGTGGAGTCCGGCACCGAGGCCGCGGATCCCCTCCCCTTCGCCTTCTCGGGCGAGCTCCCGACGGCCGACCCGGGAAAAACCGATCTGGTCTACGTCTTCCAGGGCGGCGCGCCCGACACCGACTGGCTCATCAACGGCGAAGCGTGGCCCGACGTGACCGTGCAGCACCTCGCCGTGGGCCAGGACGCGATCCTGGAGCTGCGCAACCTCAGCGCCACCAACCACCCGTTCCACCTCCACGGCAACCGCTTCGAGGTGCTCTCCATCGACGGGGTGGCGCCAGCGAACCGCCGCTGGGAAGACACGATCGACCTCCCGATTCGTAGCGTCACGCGGGTGCGGATGCCCGCGACGAACCCCGGGCGCTGGGCGCTTCACTGCCACCTGCTCGGCCACGAGCAGGGGGGGATGTTGACGGAGCTGGATGTGGACTGATCCCGACCACCGACCTGTCCCGGCGGCAAGCCGGCCTCGCACCCCGGCCCTTGGACCGACCGGCTGCCCCCGTTCACTCCTCCAGGGTCGGCGCTCCGCCCGTCGCCGCGCCGGAGCCGATGAAGGCGGCGGCCTGCGCCGCGAAGTCTTCGGCGAGCGCGTGGTGGCCCCCCTTGACCTGCACGGAGACCGCCGTGCGCTTCCCGTCGTCCGTCGTGAGGTTCTCGTAGACCGGGTAGCCGGTGGTGACGCCCTGGAAGTCGTCGAGGATCGCGCCGGCCACCGGCAGGGACGCCGCTTCGAGCACCGCGTGCAGGCTCTCGGCGCCGACCTCGGCGTCGTCCACCCCGTCGAGGAAGACGACGCTCTTGGCCTTGGTCGCGGGCTCGCGGACGACGGCCTCGGCGCTGCCCATGGGATCGAGCGCGCCGAGCCACTCCTGGAGCAGCGACACGACCGGGTGGTAGCGGCCGGTGGTGGTGTCCGCGAAGGCGCGCTGGACCGCGTGCTCCACGTCGTACGGCGTAGAACGTTCGGAAGCGAGCGCGGCGGTGAGCCCGCCCGCGTTGCCGACCACCCCGCCGCGGAGCTCCTTGCCCCACGCGAGCAGGGTCACGGCAGCGTCCCCGCCCACGCCCTGACCCGCCACCCAGACCTCGGACGCGTCGAGCCCGAGCAGCGGGTCCGCGGCGAGGCGCTGGAGCACGAGGCCGTCGGCGAAGGTTTGGAACAGGTTGCCGCGCCACGCCGCCGGGGACTCCGTCTGGAACCAGGCGGCGAGAGGATCGCCCCCGACGCTGCGGTCGCCGTGCTGGGGGAGATCGATGCTGAGCGTGGCCACGCCCTCGGCCGCGAACGCCGACGCGATGCCGTTCTGGGCGGCGTCCTGCGCGTCGGTGCCGAGGTCCCCGGTCCAGAGGGCGACCGGCCAGCCGGCCGCCGGCGCCTCCCCGCCCGGCACGGTGAGCACCGCGCACACCTGCGTGGTTCCCTGTACGACCGGCCGGTAGTTCTCGGTGTAGGTGACGGTGCCGTCGGCGTCGGTGAACGAGGGGATGGAGACGAGCGCGTGGTACTCCGTGAGGCCGCTTGCGCCGACGCAGGCCCGGCCGCACGGCGAAGCATCGCAGGTGTCGAGCTGGTCCACGGTCACCGTGGTGGTCTCCGCCTCGGAGACCTCGCGGGCGTACCGGAGATCGCGAGCGGGATCGCCGGTGGTGAACACGGTCGCGGCCACGATCTCCCCGCGGGCGAGGCCCTCGAGATCCACGTAGTCGCGGAAGGGCGCGAAGGTGTCGTAGGCCACGGCGTCGGTCGCGTCCGTCGGGCGTTCGTCCTGCATCAGGACCGGGAAGTCGTCGTCGCGGAAGACCTCGTCGCCGCCGCTGGTGATGCCCTTGGTGAGCCACACCGCGTACTTGTGGTTGGGGAGCAGCGAGTCGCCCGCGTAGGGCGTGACGGCGAGCCAGTTCTGGCAGATGTACCGCTCGCGGGACCGGCGGGTGAAGAACTCGAACGCCCGCAGCGGCCCGTAGTCGTCGGCGTGGTCGTCGATGCTGGCGAAGTGCACCGTGGCGCCGTCGGTGAGCGCGGACAGGCTGTCGAGGTCCTGCGGCTTGTTGAAGCGGAAGTAGACCACGGGGTCGAGGCCCCAGCCGCTCTGGGTGGAGACCAGGGAGAGCAGCGCGTCGACCGCCGGGGCGTCGGCGCCGGGGCTGGGGAAGCCGTCGAAGCTCGGGTGCCCGGTGCTGTCCAGGCGCAGGTCGTTGGGGAAGGGCATCGAGAAGAAGTCGAGGGTCTCCGAGGTGGGCAGGTCGGGCACCTGGTAGAGCACCTTGAAGTCTTCGTCGCCCCCCGCGTCCGCCGGGCAGGGGCCGCCGGTCCAGAACGGCACCTCGAGGTCCACGCAGGCGCCGCCGTCGCACATGAAGCCGGCCTGGCAGTCGTCGTCGTTTTTGCAGGTGTCGCCGTCGCCGCCGGTGCCGGCCTCGCCCGCTTCCACGCAGACGTTGCCCGACGAACACTCAAGCTCATAGGCACACTCTTCGCTGGCCGCGCAGTCTGCGCCGCTCACCGCGGTGCCGACCGCTCCGGGCTGCTCGCAGACGTTTTCGTGGGAGCAGACGAGCCCCTTCTCACACACGCCCTCCTCGCACGCTTCGCCCTCACCGGGGGGCACGACCCCAGACTGCACACCGTTGTCGCACGCGAGGAGCAGGAGCGGAAGCCAGCGGATCATCGGGCCATCGTAGCCCGGAAAACCGGCGACGGCTCCGCCGACGCTCCCGCGCCGACGCGCCGCCGGCTACGCTCTCCGCATGGACGCGCTCGAACTGCTGGCGCAAGCCGTCGCCCAGGGCGCCAGCGACCTGCACCTGGTCGCCGGCGCCGCGCCCTCGATGCGCCTGCACGGCGACATCAAGCCGCTGAACCACCCGCCGCTCGACAAGCCCGCCTGCGACGAGATGGTGCGCTCCCTCCTCCAGCATCACCAGCTCGAAGCCCTGGATCGGGACTGGCAGCTCTCCGTTTCCCGCGAGCTGGAGGACCCCAAGACCGGCCACGTGCTCGGGCACTTCCGGGTCTCCGTGCACCTGCGCGACGGCGTCGCCGAGGCCGCCATCCGGGTCACCCCGCGGCGGATTCGTACCCCCGATGAGCTGGGGCTGCCGCCGGTGCTCAAGGAGCTGGTGCTCCGCGACGCAGGCCTGATCTTGGTCACCGGGCCCACCGGCCACGGGAAGACCACCACGTTCAACGCCCTCATCGACTACGTGAATCACCGGAAGCGGGTGAAGATCGTCACCATCGAGGACCCCATCGAGTACCGCCACGCCCACCACCACGGCGTGGTGGTGCAGCTGGAGGTCGGCAGCGACACGCACGGCTTCGCCGCGGCGCTCCGCCATGCTCTACGGGAAGACCCCGACGTGATCTGCGTCGGCGAGATGCGGGACCTCGAGACCATCGCCACGGCGCTCACCGCCGCGGAGACCGGGCACCTCGTGCTCGCCACGCTCCACACCCCGAGCGCCATCGGCACCATCTCCCGGATCATCGACGTCTTTCCGGCGGCGCAGCAGGACCAGGTGAAGGTGCAGCTCGCCAACACGCTCACCGCCGTCGTCGCCCAGCGCCTGCTCCCGCGCGCCGACGGCCGCGGGCGGGTGCTCGCCACCGAGGTGCTCGTGGCCACCGACGCCGTGCGGAACCTCGTCCGCGAGCAGAAGCTCCACCAGGTCCACAACGTGATGTCCACGAACCGGGCGATCGGCATGCAGCGCCTGGAGGATCACCTGCGGCAGTTGTTGGAGTCCGGGACGATCACCCGCGCCGTCGCGAGCATGGCCGCGAACGATCTGCGGGCGATCCAGGACCTTCTGTAGGCGCTACTCCGACGCATCCCACGGGCTGGAGCAGTCCGCGTCGTCGGGCCAGTCCGCGGCGGCGTCGCCATCGTCGTCGCGGAAGTCGCTGCACGCGTAGCCCGAGGCCGCCACGTGAATCCCGCCCTGGGAGTTCATGAACATCAGGTAGCCCGCCCCGTACTTCACGATCTCCGGGTCCATCACCGGCGCGGTCTTCGCGCACCCGGCGGCGTCCCGGTCCATCACGCCGCCGTCCACGCCGTCGGCGGCCACCGAGGTCACCCAACGCCAGCCGCGCCCGCCGGCCTGGTCGCCGCTGTCGGGGTGCTGCTGCCAGAGCAGCACGCCCCAGTCGCCGTTGGTGCACCCGTCGTCCCCCCCGGTGAACATCATCCCCATGTCCTGCCCGGGTCGGCCGTCGAATTCACCACGAACGACCTCGGGGTCCACCGAGTCAGGGCTCCGGGTGCTGCCCGGGTTGAGGTCGTCGGGGGGGAGGTTTCCGGTCCAGGCGATCTCGGCGCAGGCGGCGCGGTCGAAGGCGCCGCCGTTCCAGCAGTCGATCGTGCCACCGGACCCGCCCCCGATGCCCCAGGACTGGCCCTGGTCGTCGCTCTCCGTGTACCGGATCGACGGCCGGCCGGGCTCCTCCGTGACGAACCACATCCGCCAGAGCTGGTCGTTCACGTCGTAGTACAACGTCGGCACGCTCACAAAGCTGTGAAGGTTCGGGGCTGGGTCTCCCCCATGCAGCGCGGTGTCGAGCACGCGGATGTCCGCCGCGACCGGGTGCGTGCCACCGCTCGGGAGATACCGGACCCAGGGGCCCGCGATGTTCGCGGCGTGCGCGGTGAGCAACGACCGGTCATCCACGGTCGCCGAGTCGCCATCGAGGTCGGCCTGGGCTTCGTAGACGAGCAGGAAGCGGCAGGCGCCCAGCTCCGCGTCGCCGTCGCGGACCGGGTCGGGCACCACTTCGCAACGATAGGCGTCAGCGGCAGAAAAACCGCAGGTGGTGTAGTCGTAGCTGGCGGTGAAGCTGGTGCAGGTCCCGGCGCCGTCGAGGGCGAAGCCGTCGAGCGTGTAGGCGCCGCCGTCCTCAAAGCCGGGGGTGAAGGTCCGGGCCCGCGGCGCCACGGTCGCGCACGCGCCGCCGCTGCCGGCGACGGCCACGGAGGTCGGTACGATGCCCAGGTGCGAGGTGCGGTACCGCCGACCGTCCCAGGTCAGCGTATCCGCGAAGACGTGGGTGGTGCTGCAGGCCGCGACCTGCCCCGAGCCCAGCCCGTGCGCCTCCGGGCTCCCGGCGGTGGTGTCCGGCGCGAGCACCGTGACGGGCGCGCCGAGGACCGCGGTGCGGGGGTCGAACTTCGCGGCCAACAACGTGCCGCCAGAGCCGGAGTCGATGTAGACCACCCAGAGGTCCCGACCGACGGCGATGGCGTCCACGAGCACGTCGCTCGCCGCGCCGTCGATCTCGATGCTCCCCTCCGTGGCCCAGTCCGAGGGCACGAAGTCGCGCCCGGGGACCGCCGCGAAGGCGGCGGAGACGGAGAGGCCGAGGCAGACGATGCCCAGCCTTGCGGCTGAACTTTTCCGCAACGTAGCCACTCGGGGAGGGGCTCAGGATAGCCGCCCCCTCCCCGACCGTCGCGGTATTTCTGGTTCAGGCCCCGCAGCCCAGGTCGGTCCACTCGGTGAGCTCCAGGGTGCCCGTCTGGCCGACCACGTGGCAGCCCGCGTCGTCCATCGGGACGTCGACCGTGAGGTCTCCGGTCCCGGTGTTGCATTCGCGGGTGGCTTCGCCGTGGATGGTGATCTTCCCGTCGATCTCGTAGCCGACGACCCAGGAGGTGCAGGCGGTGGCGTCGACGGTCGCGTCGGCGCAGCTCACCTGCACGTCGTTGCCGTCCGCGTCCGTGGCGGTCACCGTGGCGACGATCGGGTCGCCGTTCTCGTCCACCACGTCGATCACGACGGAGGACATGGCGATTTCGGTGCACGCCTGGGGCTCGGTGGAACAGCCGGTGAACAAGGCGAAGGCGGCGATGAACAGGGACATGAGGGCCTCGGGAGTGCCCCGGAGTAGAGCAAGCGCCGTGCCATGGAGGGACGACGGCGGTTTTCGGGCAGGGGGGCGCCCGCGCCCGGGACGCGGATGTCGCATTTTCGGAAAGCGGCGGCCCGTCCAGGGTCGCCGCCGCTCACCCGTCGAGCGCAAGCTCCACGTCGGCTCGGTAGTTCCACCCGCAACACTCCCCGTTCGGCTCCGTCGCGTCCCAGCAGGGCGCGAAGTCGTGCGTTGTCGTGGCTCCATCCGCGGTGACGGAGATCGTCACGGCGTCGCCGTGGTCCACCACCCAGAAGCCCTCGCTGCTACACGAGAGCACGGAGCCGTCGGTCACCGAGGGGCCCGTCGTCTCGTCGCAGGAGAAGGCCGTCTCCCGCCCATCGATCGACACGACGGCGTCGTACGCCGTCGGAGCGCCCCCGCTGAACGTGACGGAGAGACCACTCCACGCCATCATGGCGTTGCACGACTGCATCACCTCCACGGTGGGGCAGGTGTGGAGCTCGTCGTTGAGGCAGGTGGGCGCGTCGTCGGGCAGGGAGCAGCCGGCCAGGAAACAGAGGGCCATCCAACGGCTCATCGCGACCTCGTCCCTCCACGATACCCGCTCACGACGACCACCGCCGCAGGTACTCCGCCATCTCCAACTTCTCGACCGTTCGCGCGCTCGACATGTACCGCACCGTGCCGTACACCGGCCGCTCCGGCCCCCACGGCCGGTCGAAGCGCCCGAAGGACCAGGCGATGCCGGTGTAGGAGTTGGGGTCGCGGCCGTCGAGCGCCCAGCGGTTGTTGAGCTCGATGAGCCAGTCCCAGGCGGTCTCGGGGCGGTCGGTCCACTCCATCACCCGCTTCGCCCAGAGCATCCGGAGGTAGTTGTGGATGCGCCCCTCGGCCACGAGCTGCCGCTGGGCGGCGTTCCACACCTCGTCGTGGGTCGCGGCGTTCGTGAGCTCGTCGAGGGTGTAGGTGTGCGGCCGAGGATCGGCGCGGTGGCGGTCGAGGCTCGCGAGGGCCCACTCCGGCAGCGTGGCGTAGTCGGCGTAGTCGGGGCGGTGGTGGCAATACTGGAACCCCAGCTCGCGCCAGGTGAGCACCTGGTCGAGAAAACCCTCGGCGCCGGCGGACATCCCCCACCAGCCCTCGCGGCTCCCGGTCGGCTTGGGGGCCAGGCGCGCGGGGGTCCAGCCCTCGGCGGCGGCCACGGCGTCGAAGACCTCCCAGGCGCCGACGTGGCCGAAGTGCAGGTACGGCGCGAGGCCGCTGGTGGCGTCGGCGTCGGGGTCGTTGCGGTCCGCGTAGCGCCCGAGGCCGTGGCGGACGAACTCGCGGAGGCGGCGCGCACCCTCCCGGGGGCCGCCGACGTCGGCGACGGGGGTGACGCGCCGATCCAGGGCGGGGAACGTTCCGAGGTCGGGCATCTCCCGGAGCATCGGCCAGCGCGCGAGGACCGCCGCGGGGAGCGCGACGGGGGGCGGCAGGTCGCGGAGTGCGTCGGCGTCGCGCGGGGCGACGAGGTGCGCCGGCAGCGTCTTCTGGAGGTGTCGGCGGAAGGCGTGGGCGGTCGAGAAGGCGCCGCCTTCGGCGAGCGGGAGGAGGCCGTTGCCGTCCACCACCTCCACGGGGAACCGGCGGGCGACGCTCGCGACGAGCTTTCCGAGGTGGAGGATGGGCGTGAGGTCGGTCACGACGGCGCTCGCCCCGGCCGCGAGGGCGTCCACCAGGCCCTTCCCCTCCCCCGGCACGCGCTCCAGGTACGGGTAGGCCACGGCGCCGGCCGCGCGGAGCGTCGCGGCGTTCTCCAGCATCCCGTCGATCACGAAGCGGTGGACGCGCGGTGTGGCCCAGGGTGGGTCGGCGCCGAGGGCTTCGAGCACCACGAGCGGCTGGCGGCGCGCGCGGGCGAGGGCGGCGGCGCGCGCGAGGGCCGGATTCTGACGCGTACGGCGCGCCCCGATCATCCAGTAGAGGACGTACATGGCGGCGCGGCTATCGCGGAACGAGGGGCGACGGCGGGCGTGTCCCGACCCGGTCGCGGACGGATGTGAACGTGTTCACAAATAAAGTGAACGTGTTCATACCCGTCGACCG
>CAIXRH010000076.1 GCA_903921785.1 uncultured Pseudomonadota bacterium | reverse complement strand
GCCCGAATTGATGACCGCCATCGACTCGCGGTGCGCCCACCTGCAAGGCCACCGTGAGGAGGTCCGGAATCGCACCTGCTACCATTGGTGGCCGGCCGAGCCTCCATGCGCCGCCTGATCACTACCGAACCGTATGAGCCGTAAATCCGCCCACGTGCCGAGGGCAGGGAGTTCGACTCGGTCACCGTCGACTCGAGCGGTGACGCCGTGCCCGTTGAGCAGGTCGGCGAGCTCGACGTTCAGGGGAAGGACGTCCATCCGCCCTTCTATGCTGCGGAAGGCCAGCGGCGGAAACCAGCGGCGCCCCTTTCACACCGGTCGACTCGCCGGCCCATGGCGTGATGGCTGGACGACGCGGCACGGAGACCCAAGCCGGATCGGGGCGGGAAGGGGGCGCCACCAGAATTATCCTCTGCCACCGCCGAGTAGCGCGGTAGCGCCACCCCGCTACCGGGTAGCGCCACCAGGCAGCGCCACCCTCGCGAACGCCGCCTGCATCCCCTCGCCGAGGGCCTTCGTCGGCGCCAACTCGGCCTTGCCGACCATCCCGTGCCCGATACCGAGAAGCGCGGCCAGCTCCCGCTGCGACAGGCCCCGATCATGGCGGACGCGGGCGACGTCGGCACCGGTGTACCGCACGGCGACGTTCGGCATCGGTGGGACTGGCGTGGATGCCGCTGCGGTCGCGCCGACGGGGACCGCCATCGGCTCACGTGCCACCGGCAGCCGCTCGGCAACTGGCGGCACGGCTGCCGCCTCTGCACCGACCTCCATCTTCCGCCGCCGCCGCTGTTCCTGCACCACCTCGATCGCCCGCTTCAGCGCGATCTGCAACGCGGGCCCGATCTTCTCCTTCGGGCGGCTCTCCGCCTGCACGAGCGCGGCGGCATCGACGCCGAGCTGCCCGGCGAGCACCGCGCGGGTGACGCTCACCCGACCCCGGAAGATCGCGAGGTCGTACCCGGTGAGCGTCCAGTTCGCCGGCCAATCCGTGTCCCGCGTCCAGAACGCGCCGCGGCGCTCCGGCGGGGTCGGCGGCCAGTGCCCGACCGACGCGAGCGCGAGCTGGTCCGCCGCCGAGTATTCTGCAGCGGCCGCCCTGGGCGCGGGGACGGATGCCTCAACCCGGCGCGCCGCGACTGGCTTCGGCGCGACCGGCGCGGTGGGGGGCTCGCGACGCTCACGACCATTCCCGGGCGCTGCCGCCTCACGCATCTCCACCCTCGTCGCCACCGGGGCCGTCCCGACCGGCTTCGCCGCCGCCCTCGCTTGCGCCCGCAGGAGCTCCGCCCGCGCCTCAACCTCGGCTGCCTGCGCGTTGGCGAGCCTGATGGCCGCCGCCCTCTCCTCGGCCGCCGCCCCCCGCGCCCGCTCATCGCTGGCCCGTCGAGCTTGCTCCCGCTCCTGGTCGTGGCGCCGCTCGGCCTCCTCTGCGCGTACGCGCTGCCGCTCCGGCGCCGCTGGCGGGAGCGCCGCGACAGGCGCGCGCCTCGCCGTGTTGCGCTGCTCCTCGGCTGCGATCTTCGCTGCCTTCAGCTCCACGACACGGTCCTCGGCCAGCTCCAGCAGGTCCGCGCACCGGGCGCGCCCGAGCGCGTTGCCACTCCGAATCGCGGCGCGTTGCGCCTCGCGGTACTCGGTCATCTTGTCGAGCACCTCCTGCGGGTCGTCACACGCCGCGATCCACTCCTTCTGCCGTTGGAACTCGCGCTGGATGGCGGACATCAGCGGGTCCGTCCCGAGCGCAGCTCGGTCAGGCGCTCGTCGACCAACTCGATGAGGTCCCGCGCTCGCACGCCAGCGATCCCAGGCATCTGCCCATTGCGAATCGCGCGTTCCAGTCCGGCGGATCTTTCACGAAGCTCCTCGGCGTCGGTGCTCGCCCGGATGGCGCGACGGTCGATCCGGAACGCCTCCTCGACGCGCGCATGGAGCCCGTCGTCCTCCTCGGCGTCGTCGGAATCGTCGCCATCCCGCTCCTCATCGTCGTCCTCCGACGCCTCGTCCTCGTCGATCTCTTCATCGGTATCCTCGACCTCCTCCTCGTCCTCGAACTGGTCCCAGAATCCCATCACACACACTCCCAGGGCCGCAGCCCCACGTTGTTGCCCTTCGCCGAACGAGCCCGGACCACCCGGACCTCCCGACAAGGGCAGGTAGACACTTCGCTCTTTCGCGGTCCATGCTCCGCTGGGCATGGACCGCATGGACCACGGCCGGTCCACCCGGTCCGCCTCGCGCTCAACATGGACCGCGACATTCAGCTCTCCCCAGCGGCATTTTTCGGCTGGTCCACGCGGACCGGCCTCTCCCAGCACCACACGCGACGTGCGCTCTCGGCCCGTGGCCTGGTCTTCGTGCAGCCCAGCCGGGCGAGCGCCTTCCCTACGCGCTGGCGGACCTTCGCCGTCCACCGGTCCACGGACAGCCCGAGCCCGTCGCGCATGGCGTCCTCGACGGTGAACGGGGACTCCTGCTGCTCGACCCAAGGCGAGATCACGCCCTCCCACGCCTCCGGCACCTCGAACTGGCGCTGGGCCTCGACGAGCAGCGCGGCGTGCTCGGCGTCGAGGTGCCAGGGCTCGCCGGCGCGGTAGCGAAAGAGGGCCTCGGCGAAGAGTTGGTCTCGATCACGCCGGAGCGCGTCGAGGTCGGGCTCACCGACCAGCACGGTCCAGAAGCGTCGGGCGCCAGTGGGGTCGGTGAGCACCTCCGTGTTGTTCGTGGTCGCAACGAAAACGACCTGGCGCGGGTGGTCCTCGGCGAGCCGGCCGAAGGGCTTGCGGTACCGGTCCACGCGGCTCGTGATGAACGCCTTCCGGGCGTCGTCGCTGGCCCTCTTCAACGACTCGCACTCGGCCAGCTCGTAGATCCACTTGCCGTGGAGGTTGATGAAGGCGTCTTTGTTGGCGATGTCGAAGGTGGAGTCCCCGAACCAGGCGCGGTCGGGCACGAGCGCCGCGCAGGCCTGCGATTTTCCCACCCCCTGCCCGCCGATGAGCATGAGCATCGTGTCGAGCTGGCAGCCGGGCTCGAAGACGCGGGCACACGCGCCGATGAGCCAACCGGCGCTGAACTTCCGATGGAGCGGCGTGTCCTCGGCGCGGAAGTACCCGGCCAGGAGGGCGTCGAGCCGCGGCACGCCGTCCCAGACCTTGGCGGTCAGCTAGTCGCGGACGCCGTGGAACGCATGCTCCTCGGCCACGCAGATGACGGCGCGGTGCAGGTTGTCCGACGATCCTCGGACGCCGTACACGTCGTCGATCCAGATGGCGATCTTCGATAGGTCGTTGTCGCGGAGCGGCCGCCCGTCGAGGACGACGACCTCCTCGAACAGCGACCACCGGATCCGGTCCTCCCACCGCGGGTCGTGCGCCAGGATGTGGACCATGTTCCGGAGGGAGCCGATGGGCTTCTTCTTCTCGGTGACGTCGAGCCCAGCGAGCACATCGAAGTCGGGCTCGCGGTCGACGACCACGCCCGCGGCCCGCGCCGCGACATCGCGAACGGCGGCGTTCAAGCGGCACCGCGCACGAGCAGCTCGTCGAGGGCGCCGATCCAGCCGCAGGACTTGCGGTGGTTGCAGCGAGCTCGGCGAAGGCGGCTGGGAGAGAGGTAGAACCAGACCGAGGGGCGCGCGCAGGCCGGGCACGCGATGTCCGTGGCGCGCCGGTCCCTCGCGTCGCCGGTGATGGTGGCGCCGAGGTCGGTCGCGATCTGCTCGCGGCTGTCCGGGTCGTGGGCCAGCCGGACCGTGATCGCCCGTTCGCGCAGTCGGAGGGGGACGAGGATGTTCGCGGAGGAGGCTGACCGCGTCACGACCGGCGGCGGCTCCTCCGGCAGGAGCCCAAGGACATCGAAGAGTTCGCCGTGCTGAATGCGCGCGAAGTGGGGTGCATCGGCGCGCGGCAGGGCCGGCCGGAAGTACAGGCGCGCGGGGTCCTTGCAGGCGGGATCCGCGCCTGGCGAACGGGCCGAAGCGAGGGCCCACGCCTCCGCCCACCGGGCGAGGGGGACTGCGCGCGCGAGAGGCACGATCACGCGGAAGCGCGGCGCCGCCGGAGTGTGCGACCAGGTGCTGTGCACCGCGACGAGCACGCCGGACCAATCGCCAAGCGCGGCGTCGGGGGCGCCCGCGTCGTAGTCGAGGACGATGCAGGAGACCTCGGCCACAGCGGCGGACTTCCGGGGCGCCCCGACCGCGAACCGGGCCGGCGACCACGCTGGGAGCGCCAGCTTGTTCGCGACTTCAATCACCGGGAACGTGGTGAGCGCCCGGACGAGGCCCGCGACAGAGCAGCTCCTCGCCGTCGGCTGGTTGTCCCAGGCGTTCTTGAACGCGGAGATGTGCAGCTGGAGCGGCGGGAAGGTGAGGGGGAGCATGGTGAACTCTGCCGGGTTGGAGGGGGGTGGATCAGGCGGCGCGAGCGAGCGGAGTGGCGGCGACGGCGTAGGGCAGCGACTTGGGCCGACCGCGGCGCCGTGCGGGCTCCTCGGTGGGGGGCAGCGGCACCGCGAGCGCGGGGCTTCCAGCGTGAAGGTCGGCGGCGATCAGGCCGGCGAGGAGACGCAGCGCATCGGTCGGGGACCCGGCGCTCACGACGAACCGCCGATGGGCACCCGCTCCCAGAGCTCGTTCTCCGGCACCCCGGCAAGTGGGCCGGACGTCAGCAGGCACCGGCGGACCTGCGGCGTCAGGGAGCGCTTTCGGTGGATGAGCTGGCTCCAGTACGAGCGGGAGAGGCCGAGCGAGTCGGCGAAGTCCCCATGGCTGAGGTGGTGGGCTTCGAGGCGACCCGCTACGATGGCGGCGTTCAGCCAGAAGCGTGAGGTGACGGGCGGGTGATTCTGCATGTGCGCTCCTGTGTACGCATCTACAATCACCACATCCACAGCCGTCGGCAAGGCCCGATCATCTCATTGTGTTCGCATATGCAATCACTCGACGAGTGGCGAGTTTTGAATCAAGTCGCCACTTTCGATACAAGTGGCTACCTTCAGACCGTGGATCCCCTCGTCACAGCGCTGGAAGGCCTCGGGCTGCTCTCCGAGCAGCACATCGTGATCGACGACCATGCGTACGAAGTCGACTTCGTGAGCGGCGATCGGCGCGTCATCATCGAGGCGAAGCGGACCGGAGGCGGCCTGCGCGATGTGCACGCCGCTGCGCTACAAGTCGCGATGTACGCCCGCACTCTCGGAGCCGAGTGGGGCATCGTTCTGCTGTGCGGCAGCCGTGTCTCCGCGGCGGGGCTCCGCGAGGAGTGGCACAAGCTCCTCCAGGTCTTTTCGCCGGACGTCGCCAGTCGCCTGGGGCTGGTCGCCGTCCTCGACGAGGACGTCGTGATCGAGCCAGACGAGCCGTTGTTGAGGGACATCGCCGATGTCGCTGCGAGCGTGAGCGGCCGGACCGCCCCCGCGCTGCGCGGGAACCGCTCCTTCGAGGTGATGCGCGTGCTCCTCTCGCGATGGCTGCTCCATCGCGGCCGCATCGCCGTCGGCGAGCTCCAGCGTCAGACAGGCCTCTCCCATCCGAGCGTCAGCAAGGCGCTCGCGGCGCTAGGGCCTGCCGTAGAGCGACGACGCGATCGCAGCGTGGCGCTCAGGTCGTTCCCGAACGAGGCCTGGGCGCAGCTCGTCGCGCTGGCCCCGAAGGTGCGACAGACCTCGGCGTTCGTGGATGAGTCGGGACGTGGCGGCGACCCCCAGCGCCTGCTGGACCGCCTGCGACGGACTCCTCCGCCCGGTGTCGCCGTCGCGGGGGTGGCCGCCGCGCGCCACTGGCACTCCGGCCTGGACCTCGAAGGACTCCCCCGCCTCGACCTCTCGGTGCACGCCCCCGACGGGGGAATGGACGCCGCGTTCGTCGCCCGGCTCGACCCTGCCTTGGTGCCCGCTCCACCGGGTACCCCCCCGTTGCTCGTCCTCCACGCCGTGCCGCGCGCCCAGAGCCTGTTCGCGCCGGGCGATGCCACGCTGCCGTGGGCCGACCCCGTCGAGGCGCTCCTCGATCTCTACGAGCTACGACTCATCGAGCAGGCGGACGATCTGGTCCGCGCCCTGCGGAGGACTCCGTGAGCAGTGCTGGCACCGTCGATCCCCGCGCGTTGTTCGCCCGCCTCCGCCGCGAGCTCCCCGGCGACATCCTCGACCACATCGTCGTCGTCGGCAGCCTGGCCGCGGCGTACCACTACGCCGAACAGGTTGGGCGCGGCGTAAAGACCAAGGACGCCGACCTCGTCATCCACCCCGCCGGGCACACCGTGGCGGCGCAGGAGATCGCGGGTCGCCTCATCGAACGCGGATGGCGCGAGAAGCGGGACCGGGAGCCGGGGACGGCATCCACGCCGCCGGGCGACCTGCCTGCGATCCGCCTCTACCCGCCGGACCACGACGAGTACTTCGTCGAGCTGCTCATGGTCCCAGCGGGCGAAACGCCCGGCGCGAAGCCGTGGGTCAGCGTCGAACTCCCCGGCGGCTACTACGGGCTGCCCGGCTTCGAATTCCTCGCGCTCACGATGATTGACCGGCAGCGCGGGGCCGACGGCATCGAGTACGCCCACCCGGCGATGATGGCGCTCGCGAACCTGCTCTCGCACCGGGAGCTGCGGCACCACGTCATGAGCGCGCCCATCGGCGGGCGGCTCGTGGAGCGCTACGCCAAGGACCTGGGGCGGGTCCTCGCGCTCGCGCGATTGGCGAGCCGCGAAGACGTGGAGGCCTGGGCACCGCGGTGGCTGTTCGCATTGCAGACGTGCTTCCCGACGAGGTGGCCGGAGCTTGCCGCGTCGGTGGGTGCGGGACTCCGCGCGCTCCTCGACGATGCCGCGTTCGAGGAGGCGTGGCACTGCTGCAACGTCGGCCTGCTTGCGAACATGGGCGTGACGGAGACGCAGCTGCGAGCGATCGCCCGGCAGGTGATTGCAGATGCGATCGAGCCGGTCGAGGCACGGGGGCATGATGCGCGATGAACTCCCGAGCGAGAAGCAGCGCGAGATGCTTTGCGACATGATCCACTCGGCGTTCGTGGAACTGCGCCTCCTCGGCCGGGACGGCGAAGCCCAGCAGGCCGCGGACCTCGCGGACGCGTTCCACAACATCCCGAAGGAGATGTACGGGTGGGGCTCGTTCACATGGGACGCGTTCCGCGGAATGCTCGCCCACTACCAACGGAAGTGGCGCGTAGAAGGTAGACCGACCGGTCCGGACTACGTGTGGATGCTCGATCAGGTCCGGGCTGACGGCCGCAAGCAGGGCGGGCAAGCCTGATCACGCGTCGGCCTCCCTGTCGTGCCGCGTTCAGAACCAGCCACCGCGCCCGTTTGGGTGGGGGTGGAGCTCGATGAGGCTGTGGACCATGACCGGAGTCATGCGGATGCCGCAGTCGCAGGGTCCGTCCGTCCCGGTCGTCTCGTCCCCGCAGCCTGAACAGAACCAGCGGCGCGCCCCGTCCATCTGTCGCACGACCCCGCCGGTGGGCTCGGCGTGGGGGTAGTGCTCGCGCAGTTCACGGCTGAAATTGACGGAGAACTCCAGCCCCGACGGGCACTCGAAGTTGCCACGCGCGCCGATCGTCAAGGAACTTCCACACTTCGGACAGAACATCGTGCCTCGACACTGGCCTAACTCGCGTCGTCGGCGCGCTCCGCCGCACCGCGATCAAGCCCGCGATCGTACTTGACACCGCTTGTAGATGGACTAATGTTCGCATAGCCAATCATCGGAGCCCTCCGCCATGCCGCGAACCCCGACGCCCCCCACGCCCGCCGGCACCGTCGTCGAGCCCCATCCTCTTGCCCGCGCCATCGGCGAGGTCGCATTCTATCGGGAGCACAACCCCGGGTTCGGTCCCTACCTCCGGAAGCTCCGAGAGGAGCGTGGCCTTTCGTTGCGCGACGCTGCCGACCAGCTCGGGATGACGTTCGCCAAGCTCCAGAAGATGGAGACGGGCGGGCGGTTCCGCATCGACACGCTCCACCTGTTCGGGGACATCGCGGACCTGTACGTTCGCCCGCGCGCGGAGGTGCTGGAGTCGGCCGGTATCCGGGTTCTCGAGCCCCACGAGATCACCAACGAGCTCGACGAGGAGAGCGCGTTCGCACGCCTCGCGCTGCACCCGGCGCTTCGCCCCCTCCGGATGGACGAGCGCTGGCTCGACTCGTTCTCCACGCTTCAGAAGAAGCAGTGGGTCGAGTTCGCCAAGCGCCTGGAGAAGTTCTTCAACGACGGCGGCAGCATCGCCCAGGTGCTCGAACCCGAGCCTGAGGACAGCGCCGAATGACTGCCCCGTCCGCCACGGCGACCATCCCCCGCGTCGCCATCTACGCCCGCTGCTCGGCCGACAAGCAGGCGGAGAAGGACCTGTCGATCCCGGCCCAGCTCGACGCCTGCCGCCTCGGCGCGAAGCAGCGCGGCTGGGAAGTGGTCGCCGAGTTCGTCGACGCCGCGGAGTCCGCCACCACCGACGACCGCCCGCAGTTCCGCGAGATGATTGCCGCTGCGAAACAGAAGCCCCCGCCCTTCGACTACATCGTCGTCTGGAAGTTCAGCCGCTTCTCCCGCAACCGCGAGGACAGCGTCCTCTACAAGCGGATCCTGGAGCGCAACCGCGTGCGCGTGGTCTCGCTCAACGAGCCCGTCGACGACTCGCCGTCGGGGCGGATGCTGGAGGCGATCCTCGAGTCCGTCGACGAGTTCTACAGCCAGAACCTCGCCCAGGACATCTGCCGCGGCCTGCGCAAGAACGCCTCGATGGGCTTCCGCAACGGGGGTCCCCCGCCGATCGGCTACCGCAAGCGCGCGACGGGGCCGTCGGACGGTGCGCCGCGAATCATCCTGGAGCCCGACCCGCAGTGGGCGCCGCTGGTCCAGCGCATCTTCCGCATGGCCCTCGCCGGCGAGGGCGTGACGAGCATCGCCGCCGCCCTCCACGCCGAGGGGATCCGCACCCCGCGGGGCAAGTCGCTGCTCAAGACCAGCATCCACAAGCTGCTCCTCAACGACGTGTACATCGGGGTGACGACCTGGGGCGTGCACCGCACCGGGCTCCAGAAGCACAAGCCCTCCGACCCCATCAAGAAGGCCGACACCCACGAGGGCCTCGTGAGCAAGGAGGACTTCGAGCAGGTGCAGCGCATGCTCGCCGCCCGGGCGCCTGAGATCGTCAGCCAGAACACACTCGCGAGCGACTACCTGCTCTCGGGCCTGATCTTCTGCGCGCAGTGCGGCTCGCCGTTCTTCGGCCACAACGCGCGGAGCGGCGAGTACCGGTACTACGTCTGCCAGAAGAAGAAGAAGCTCGGCGCCGAGGCGTGCGCCGCGAAGCCGCTGCCGAAGGACGAGACGGAGGCCGCGGTCATCGACCTGCTCCAGCGCGAGGTCCTGTCGGCCAGGTACCTGCGCGAGCTGCTCGACCTCGTGAACGAGGAGGCCGACGCGGTCGGTGTCGCCGCCCGCGCCGAGGTCGAAGCCGTCGGCGCGCAGCTCGCCGACGCCCGCCGCAAGCTCGACAACCTGTACCGGGCGATCGAGGACGGCGGGATCGACCTCTCCATCCTCGCCCCCCGCATCCGCGAAGTGAAGGCCAACGTGGACGCGCTCACGGCGAACCGCGCGCGCCTCGCGACAGCCTCTACGCCGGTCGTACGCCTCGCCGACGACGCGACCATCGCTCGCTACGTCGAGCGCCTTCGCGCCATCCTCGCGACGGGCACGCCCAACGCCCAGCGCGCGTTCCTCCGCGCCTGGATCACGCGCATCGAGGCCGACGGCATGAAGCTGACCGTGACCTTCACGCTGCCCGCCGACCTGGGCGGATCGTCCGCGAACCACGGGGAGAACTCTGGCTTGACCAAAGTTCTGCCCCGGGTCGCGAATGGTGGAGGCGGCGGGAGTCGAACCCGCGTCCGAAGCAACATTCAACGTTCGAGATACGTGACCTTCCGCATACCCTGCGGCGGGTGTCGAGACCTTTGGTCCCCGTCAAGACTCCCTGTTTGAGCTTCGCTTCTCCGCCGGTTGTCTATCCGCGGAGTCACTGCAGGTCTGGATTACACCCGGATGAGGTCGACCGCTCCTCACCCGAATGCCATGGGGTCGTGATGCCCCAGGACCTCAACTAAGCCGCGAGGGCCTCGCTGAAGTGGTCGCTGTTGTTGGCAGCTTGCTTGTGGCTCTCTCACAGTGGAGCCGCACTCGTCACGCCCGTTGGTCTGCAATCACCCCGTCGAAACCGGTACGCCCCCGGAAAAGTGGTGGGCCCGAGGGCCCGTGGAGCGCACAACATGCTCACCTCCCGCCGTTGCGGCAACCCCTGGCGCGTCATGGGCGGCCTCCGTTCCGATTTTCCTCATTTTTCCACCCATCTGGGCGATGGGCGGGTCCCGGTCCGCTCCACGGGCGCTCGCTGGCTGCCCATCGCGGCGCCGCGCCAGCGACTCGGCGCCCCCCGGGCGAGGTGACGGTCCTTGCGCCTGAGGCGGCCGGCGACGGGAACGGCCGCGTATGGCGCCCCCCTCGTCCCCTCCGTATACTGGCCGGATGCGCCCGATCCTCCCGTTGTTCGTGCTCCTCCTCGGCTGCCCCGGGACCCCCGAAGGCAAGGTGGTCGACGCGGATGGCGACGGCCTCTCGTCCACGACCGATTGTGACGACGACGACGCCTCCGTCGGGGCGACTCGATCGTGGAACGTGGATGACGATGGAGATGGATACGGAGTTCCGCTAGAAGACGGCTCGTGTGGGCAGCCGGCAAACGCCGTCGCCGAGGGAGGTGACTGCGACGACACGACCGGGAACGTGCACCCCGGCGCGGAGGAGCGCTGCGATGGGCTGGACAACGACTGCGACGGGGAGGCGGACGAGGGTGCGCTCACCACGTTCTACGCCGATATCGACGCGGATGGCTTCGGCGACGCTTCGGTCACCGTGGCCACCTGCGAGCAGCCGGCTGGCTACGTGGTCAACGGCGACGACTGCGACGACACGGATGGCCAGCTCTTCCCAGGAAACGCGGAGATCTGCAACGGTCGCGACGACGACTGCGACACGGAGATCGACGAGGGCGCCTCGGGAACTGCACTCTGGTACGCCGACGCCGACGGCGACGGCTACGGCGATCCCGGCGACGTCCTCTCCACCTGCCTGGAGGTTCCGGGCCGCGTCACCGACGCCACGGATTGCGACGATACCAACCTCAACATCCACCCGGATGGGGTGGAGCTCTGCTACCTCGTGGACGACGACTGCGACGGCGACATCGACGAGGACGACGCTGCGGACGCGGCCACCTGGTACCTCGACGCGGACGGCGACGGCTACGGCACCTCCGCCGGTCTCGCGCTCGCTTGCACCCAGCCCGCCGGCTACAGCGCCTGGGACACGGACTGCGACGACGCAGATGTGCGCTACCATCCCGGTGCTACCGAGAGTGACTGCGCCGACCCGGACGACTACAACTGCGACGGGAGCGTCGCCTACGCCGACGCCGACGGCGACGGGTTCGCGGCGTGCACCGAGTGCGATGACGCCTCCGCGGCGGTCTTCCCCGGCGCCACCGAGGCCTGCAACGGTCTGGACGACGATTGTGACGGCACCATCGACGAGCCGGATGCCGTCGATGCCCGTTCCTGGTACGCGGATGCGGACGCCGATGGCTACGGGGATGCCGGGAGCATCGCCATCGCGTGTGATGCTCCGATTGGCTACGGCGTGGATGCCTCCGACTGCGACGACGCCCTGGCTTCGGTGAACCCGGGCGCGACGGAGCTCTGCAACGGCCGGGACGACGACTGTGACGGCACGACCGACGAAGACGCGTCGGCCGACGCCGCGACCTGGTACCTGGACGACGATGGCGACGGCTATGGGGATCCCGCCGTCAGCACCGACGCCTGCTCGGCGCCGGCCGATCATGTCGCCGACGCCACCGACTGCGACGACACCGCCCTCCTCGTCCACCCCGGCGCCACCGAGTATTGCAACACGACGGACGACGACTGCAACGGCCTGGTGGATGACGCGGCCATCGACGCCCGCACGTGGTGGCAGGACGCCGACGGGGACACCTACGGGAACGCCCTGGTCTCCGTCACCGAGTGCACCGTCCCCGCCGGCTACGTCCGTGACGACGATGACTGCGACGACACCGACGCCGCCGTGAACCCCGCTGCCAGCGAGAGCTGCAACGGTATCGATGACGATTGTGACGGCACCGCGGACGACGGGCTCACCTTCTCCACCTGGTACACGGACCGCGATGCCGACGGTTTCGGCGCAGGTGCAGGTACGTACGATTGTGAGGGAGGAACGGGCGACGTCACCACGGCCGGCGACTGCGACGACGCCGACGCGGCCATCAACCCCGACGCCGAGGAGGTCTGCGACGCGGTGGACAACGACTGCGACGGCACGGTGGACGGGGTCGCGACGGTCTACGACTTCGACAGCGGGGTTTCGTCGAGCTGGATGGTGCTCAACGACGACGCGAACGTGTCCTACTCCGGCGCGAACGGCTACCTCGCGCTCACCAACCTTGGCGGCTACAGCGGCGGCGCCGCCTGGTTCGTGGACCGCATGGACGCCACGGAGTTCGAGGTCAGCTTCTCCTTCTACATCCACGGTGGAAGCGGCGCCGACGGGCTCACCTTTGCCTGGTTGAGCGACACCTCTACGGCGAGTGAGGGCGCCCTCGGTGGCTCCCTCGCGCTCTACGGGCTTCACGGGTACGCCGTCGAGTTCGACACCTACTACAACTCGGGCACCGATCCGAGCGAAAACCACGTCGCTCTCATCAACCCGACGACGTTCGCGAACTACACCTACTCCACGGCGATTCCAGAGCTCGAAGATACGGGATGGCACGACGCGACCATCTCGATGAGCGCCGGCACGGTGGAGGTGTGGCTCGATGGGACCCAGTACATCAGCTACGCCATCAGCGGCTACGCGATGACGGACGCGATGATGGGGTTTACGGCCGCCTCGGGCGGGAGCACGAACTACCACGATGTGGACGACGTCGCGTTCGCCTGTCCCTGAGGTTTGATGAGAGCTTTGGGTGAGGGGGTGGTGGTCGGGCCACGCCGTTGCGCGCGGGGGACGTCGGCGGTCGAGGTGCCTCATACCGAATGACCCTGACTCGGATCGGTCCGGGCAGAACCCTCGCCCGGCAGCAAGCTATAGAGGGGCTCCCCGGCATGCGCAAGTTCGTGGTCGGTTTTCACCGACGGTGGTCGGTTCGTTGACGCGGCGGGTGACGTCG
>CAIXRH010000075.1 GCA_903921785.1 uncultured Pseudomonadota bacterium | reverse complement strand
GCGCCCGCCCAGCCAGGCTCGCCGCCAGCGGCTCCTCGACCGCCGACGTCGACGGGTGGGCAGGTCCGTGCACCCGCGCCGGTCCGTTTCAGGCTGGAGACTTCAGGCTGGAGGCTGGAGGCTGGAGGCTGGAGGCCGAAGGCCGAAGGCCGAAGGCTGGAGGCCGAAGGCCGAAGGCCGAAGGCTGGAGGGACGCCGCACACGGATCGGCGATTTTGCCTTTGGTATCTACGCGATTTCCGATGATCCCGTAATCGGGTACGCCGGGTCCGCGCTCGGCTTTGCGCCTTTGCGTCTTGGCGTGATCTTCTTGGGCGACTCCGCGGCCCGGGGGACGGGATGCCGGACCGAGGTGGCGGGCGGCGGGAGCCCAAAACGCCGAAGGCGCCGAGCCAAAGGCTCGACGCCGACGAAGGCGCTCAGGCTGGAAGCCACCGGCCCCGCGCCTCGGACCTGAAGCCTGAAGCCTCAGGTCTAAAGCCTATTTGCGCCCCATCTCCACGTCGATCTCGATCTTCACGTCGTCGCCGAGGATGTAGCCCCCGCCGTCGATCGCGCTGTTGTAGACCATGCCGAAGTCCTTGCGGTTGACCGTGCCCACCGCGTGGGTGCCTGCCTTGAAGTTGCCCCAGGGGTCCTTGTACTCCTTGGAGATCGGGTCCACGTGCAGGGTGACCTCCTTGGTGACGCCGTGCATCGTGAGGTCGCCGACCACGTCGAAGCCGGTGGCGGAGGCGTTCTTCACGGCCTTGGACTTGAAGGTCATGGTGGGGAACTTCGCGGCGTCGAAGAAGTCGGGCGAGCGGAGGTGCTCATCGCGCTTGGGCTCGCGGGTGTCCACGCTGGTGACGGCGATCTCGGCGTTGATCTTGGTGGCGCCGACGTTCGCCGGATCGTACTCCACCTTGCCGCTGACGGTGCCGAACTCGCCGCGCACCGTGCTCACCATCATGTGGGTGATGCCGAAGCCGACGCGGGTGTGCGAGCTGTCGATGTCGTAGGTGGCAGCCTGGGCGGAGGTGAGGGCGAAGACGAGGGCAGAGATCATCAGGACTCCTTGGGTGACCGGAAGCTAAACCCCCAGCGACGCGCGACCACCCCGGGATTGATGTCGGTCCTGCATCAATCCATCGCGGTGCGAGGGAGGATACGTGGGCGCATGATCCATGACCACGGCTGGCGCGCGGGGCCTCCGAAGGAGCCCGACGTGCGCGAAGAAGGCGCAACCGCCACGAAACCTCGGGTTGAACGCCCGAAGATGTGGAAGGTCCTCCTGCACAACGACGACTTCACCACCATGGAGTTCGTGATCGAGGTGCTGATGCTCGTCTTCCGGAAGAGCAAGGTGGAAGCTACCCGAATCATGCTCTCGGTGCACAGCGGCGGCAAGGGCGTCGCCGGCGTGTTCACCAAGGAGATCGCGGAGGCGAAGGCGGGCCAGGCCCTCGACCTCGCCCGTAGCCGTGCCTATCCGCTACTCGTGACGACGGAGCCGGAGTGACCCTCTCGCGAGAGCTGACCATCGCCCTCTCCCTCGCCCTCGATGAGGCGCGGGAGCGGAACCACGAGTTCATCACGCTGGAGCACGTGCTCTTCGCGCTTTTGAGCGACCCTTCTTCCGCCGAGTGCCTCGAAGCCTGCGGCGCCGACCTCAAGAAGGTCGAAGCCGAGCTGGAGGCGTTTTTCCTCACGCTCGACAAGGTGCCCGCCGACGAGGCGGAGGACCTCGAGCCCGCCCAGACCGACACGTTCCGTCGCGTGCTCAACCGCGCCGCGCTCCACGTGCAGTCCAGCGGGAAGACCGAGATTCGCGGTCCGAACGTGCTGGTGGCGCTGTTCTCCGAACAGGACAGCCCCGCGGTGCACATGCTCCAGACGCAAGGCGTCGAGAAGCTCGATGTCACCTCGTTCATCGCCCACGGCCGCCGCAAGGTGCCCGCGCAGCGCCGCATGGAGGGCGCCGGGGCCGACGCCGAGGCGCCCGCCCCGGTGAAGGACCCGCTCGCGCAGTTCTGCGTGAACCTCAACGCCAAGGCCCAGGCCGGGAAGGTCGATCCGCTCATCGGGCGCACCGCCGAGCTCGATCGGACCATCCAGGTCCTCGCCCGCCGCCGCAAGAACAACCCGCTCTACCTTGGCGATGCCGGCGTCGGAAAGACCGCGATCGTCGAGGGCCTCGCCAAGGCGATCGTCGAGGGCAAGGTGCCCGACCTGCTCAAGCCCTGCACCGTGTGGGCGCTCGACATGGGCGCGCTCGTCGCCGGCACCCGCTACCGCGGCGACTTCGAAGAGCGACTGAAGGCGGTGATCGACCAGCTGGTCGCCACGCCGGATGCGATCCTGTTCATCGACGAGATCCACACCGTCATCGGGGCCGGCGCGGTCTCCGGCGGCGCGATGGACGCGTCGAACATCCTCAAGCCCGCGCTGGCGGGCGGCGAACTGCGGTGCATCGGCAGCACGACGCACCAGGAGTACCGGCAGGCGTTCGGGAAGGACCGCGCGTTCGCCCGGCGCTTCCAGACGATCGACATCGGAGAGCCTTCGGTGGAGGAGACCATCCTCATCCTCGAGGGGCTCAAGGTGCACTACGAGAAGCACCACGGCGTCACCTACACGCCGGGCGCCCTCGAGAGCGCCGCCCGCCTCAGCTCCCGCTACGTGAACGAACGTTTCCTCCCCGACAAGGCGATCGACGTGGTGGACGAAGCCGGCGCCGCCAAGCGCCTCTCCGTCCCCGGCGGCGTGGTGGACGTGGCGGATGTGGAGGCGGTCGTCGCCCGCATGGCGAAGATCCCCCCGCGCAGCGTGAGCCAGGAAGAGCAGAAGAGCCTCAAGAACCTCGCGGGCGAGCTCAAGGAGCGCATCTTCGGGCAGGACCCGGCGATCGACGCGATCGCCTCCGTCATCAAGCTCAACCGTGCCGGCCTGGGCCAGCCCAACCGGCCGGTCGGCTGCTTCTTGTTCTCTGGCCCCACCGGCGTCGGCAAGACCGAGCTCGCCAAGCAGCTCGCCGAGGTGCTCGGCGTGCAATTCCTCCGCTTCGACATGTCGGAGTACAGCGAGTCCCACACCGTGAGCCGCCTCATCGGCGCGCCCCCCGGCTACGTGGGCTTCGACCAGGAGGGCCTGCTCACCGGCGCGGTGAGCCGCGCCCCGTACGCCGTGCTCGTGCTCGACGAGATCGAGAAGGCGCACCCGCAGATCTACAACATCCTCCTGCAGGTGATGGACAACGCCACCCTCACCGACAACAACGGCAAGAAGGCCGACTTCCGCAACGTGGTGCTCATCCTCACCACCAACGCGGGCGCCCGGGAGGCGGCGAAGGGGTCCGTGGGGTTCAACCCGCCCGGGGCCGAAGGGAAGGTGTCGGAGGCGCTCTCTCGTGTCTTCCCGCCCGAATTCCGCAACCGGCTCGACGGAAGCGTCGTCTTCGGCGGCCTGGGGCGCTCGGTCATCCTCCAGGTGGTCGACAAGTTCGTCCGCCAGCTGGCGGCGCAGCTCCAGGCGCGGGAGGTCATCTTCTCGGTCACCGACCCGCTGCGCGAGTGGCTCGCGGATGAAGGCTACAAGCCCGAGTTCGGCGCCCGCGAGATGAGCCGGGTGATCCAGGAGCACCTCAAGAAGCCCCTGGCGGACGAGCTGCTCTTCGGCAAGCTGGCGCACGGCGGCCGAGTGGAGGCCGACCTCGCCGATCGGAAGGTGGTTTTCCGGTTCCCCGAGGCCGTGGTCCCCGAGGCGCCCGCCCCGGCCGAAGCTCCGGCCCCCGCCGCAGCGACCGAACCTCCCGTGAGCTGAGTCGCACCCGAGCAGGCCCCTTTCGCGCTACCCTGCGCGGATGTTGCTCTCGCTCCTGTTCGCCTGCGCCACCCCCGAGCCGACCGACACCGCCTCCAGTACCCCCGACACCGGGGATTCTGGCGCGGACACCGCCGACACCGCCTCGGCGCCGACGATCTGTGATCAGCTGGGGCTCCCCGTCCGCGCGTGGGACCCCTCCGGCACCGAGGGCGAGTTCGACCTTGTCGCGCCCGACGCCACGCTCACCCAGATGGACGGGTCGAGCTGGACGCTCTCCACCGCCTGGACCGGCTGCGAAAGCGTGATGTTCGTGGTGCTCCGCAACGACTACGCGTACCCGGACTTCAGCAAACGGGCGGACATCCGCGACTGGATGGAGGGCGCGCCGGCCAACACCCACTGGGTGTTCTTCAGCAGCGAAGCCTCTGAGAGCGACCGTCAGGCGTCCCTCGCCAGGCTCCAGTCCGAGATCGAGAACGTGGCGGACGACGACCCCACGCTCCTCGCGCAGTGGCAGGGCCACACCCACTTCGTCTCCACGGACTGGAGCGAGACCGGCACCTGGATGGACGACCTCGTCGCCACCTACGGCAGCGGCGACCTCCCGCTGAACTGGGGCGTGGACCGCCTCCAGCACATCCGCGAGGTCGGCTACCTCGGCGACCCGATCACCGGCTGGAAGACCTACCCGGCCACCTTCCTCGACTACGAAGCGATCTGGTACGAACACCAGGCGCAGCTCCAGGACCGCCTCGACGTGGACGCCGCCACCGTCACCCGCGTCTTCGAGAGCTCGTCCGAGCGGATCGCCACGATGGACTTCGGCAGCGCCGCGACGGTGGCCGGGTACGACACGATGGAGCTGGACCTCAGCTTCATCTGCAACGGCCACCCGGACGCCAGCGGCTGCGGCGAGTGGGACTACCTCGCCTACGTCTACCTCTGCGACGTGGACGATCCCTCCACCACCGACGTGGACGAGTCCGGCACGTGCACCGAGATCGGCCGGTTCATCACCGCCTACGCTCGACCCGGCCGGTGGGTTGTCGACGCGACGCCGTTCCTCGCGCTGGTGCAGGACGGCGGCGAGCGGGTGATCCGGGTGGACAGCGCCAACGCCCCGTTCATCACCCTCGACGTGCGCCTCTCCAACCAGGGCAAGGGCGTGCGCCCCGTGGGCATCGAGTACCTTTGGGCCGGCGGCAGCTTCAACCAGGATTACAACACCGGCCGCGAGCCGATCACCTTCACGCCGCCCGCGGGCACCACCCGCGTGGACGTGATGGGGCTCATCAGCGGCCACGGCTACGGGCAGGACCGCGCCAACTGCGCCGAGTTCTGCAACCACCAGCACGAGTTCACGGTCAACGGCGGGGGCGCCTACCTCGACGAATTCCCCATGGCCGGCACCGACTACGGCTGCGCCGAGCAGGTCGAGTCCGGGACCGTGCCCAACCAGTACGGCACCTGGGTCCTCGGCCGCGGCGGCTGGTGTCCGGGGCGCCAGGTCGATCCGTGGAGCGCCGACGTCACGGCGGATGTGAACCTCACCGGCGAGAACTCCATCGTGTATCGGGGGCTCTACGAGGGCGAAGCGTACGTGCCTCAGCCGTACGACTCGGGCCAGGGGTTTGGGGCGCGGGTCGACGTCAACAGCTGGCTGGTCTACTACCAGTGAGCGACGGGGCCCGAGGGGTACGAGCCCGCCCGGGTGGGTGAACGACAGGTCCGCGTGACGAGCCGGTCCCCGTGAAGTATGCTCCCGCCATGCGCGTGCTCCTTTCGCTCCTGCTCGTCGGCTGTGGCTCCACCTGGACGGGGACCGACAACGACGGCGACGGTTACTCCATCGCCCAGGGCGACTGCTACGACAACCCTTCCGCCGACCTCGACGGCGTTCCGGCGAACCTGATCCATCCCGGCGCCACCGAGACCTGGTACGACGGCGTCGACAGCAACTGCGACGGCGCCAACGACTTCGATCAGGACGGCGACGGCCACCTCGTCGACACCTTCTTCTCCGACGACGGCTCCGTGGCCGGCGACGACTGCTGGGACGGCCCGGCCTCCCCGCCCCCGGCAGAATTCACCGCGCTCCTCGGCTTCTACCAGCCGCTACCTCAGGAAGTGTACCCCGGAGTGGCCGAGACCTGGTACGACGGCGTCGACAGCAATTGCGACGGCTCCTCCGACTTCGACCAGGACGGCGACGGCTTCGACTCCCAGTACCACCACCAGGCCGACGGCTCGGCCGGCGCCGACTGCCTCGACGCCGCCGACGACGTCTTTGACAACCCCGCGGCGTTTGAGCCCGGCAGCGTGAACCCCGACGAGGTGGAGACCTGGTACGACGGCACCGACGCCAACTGCGACGAGCTCGACGACTACGACCAGGACCAGGACGGCACCCCGGTCGACCTCGACTGCGACGACCTGGACGAGAACGTCGGCCGCGGCGGCGAGGAGATCTGGTACGACGGCCCCGACGAAGACTGCTCCGGCGGCTCCGACTACGATCAGGACGGTGACGGCCACGACTCGTCGCTCTACGGCGGGGACGACTGCATCGACGTCCCGGGGGACTCCCCGACCACGGTCGACGGCGTGATCTTCGCGGCCAGCCGCATCTACCCCGAGGCGACCGACACCCCCTACGACGGCGTGGACGCCAACTGCCTCGGCGACGACGACTTCGACGCCGACAGCGACGGCCAGAGCACCAACGCCTTCCCCGACGAGACCGGCCACTTCGGCACCGACTGCAATGACAGCGTCGGCTACATCTACCTGGGCGCCACCGAGATCTGGTACGACGGCATCGACGAAGACTGCTCCGGCGGCTCGGACTACGACCAGGACGGCGACGACTTCGACGCCGTCGGGTACGCGGGCGGCAACCAAGACGACTGCGACGACGGCAACAAGAACATCAACCCCGACATGGAAGAAGACTGCTCGACCGTGGCGGACGACAACTGCTCCGGCGGCAACAACGACCAGGACGCCGTCGGCTGTGATGTGTACTACGCGGATGTCGACGGCGACGGGTATGGCGACCTCGCCGACTCCGAGTGCCACTGCGACGTGTCCGGCGTGTACGACGTCAGCGGCACCACGGCCGCCAACGACGACTGCAACGATGCCAGCGCGACGGTGAGCCCCGGGATCACGATCGAGGACTGCGGCACCACGGACGACGACGACTGCGACGGCACCGTCAACGAACAGAACGGAACCGCCTGCACGACCTACTACGCAGACGTCGACGGGGACGGCTACGGTCACGGCACGTCCCAGTGCTGGTGTTCAACGCACGGCACCTACTCCTCGACCGTCTCCACCGATTGCGACGACGCCGTGGCCTCCACCCACCCCGGCGCCACCGAGGTCTGCGACTACGTCGACCAGGACTGCGACGGCGCGACGGACGAAGGGATCACCCACTACTACACCGACGCCGACGGCGACGGGTACGGCGACACCTCGACCGACACCTGCACGCCCGGCGGCGTCACGGTCGACGCCGACTGCGACGACGCGGACGAGCGGGTGTACCCGGGCGCCCCCGAGCTCTGCGATCTGCAGCAGAACGACTGCTCGGCGAGCTCCTGGGCCGCCTCGGATGAGTACGACACCGTCTCCTACGCCACCGACGCCGACGTCTGGTCGGACGTGACGGCGGCCTGGGACGCCGGCACCGCGGCTTCCCCGGTGACGATCAACACCGCGTCCACCGGCAGCTACTTCGTCTGCCCGGGCACCTGGTACGTGGGCATCAGCGCCACCGCAGGCGACGACGTGGACATCCTCGGGCAGTACGGGGCGCTGGTGACCACGCTCTCGCGCAACGGGGTCTCGGGCACCGTGGTGAACGTCGCCGACTCGACGGTCAAGCTCACCGGGCTCAAGCTCACGGGCGGGCTTGGGGCAGCAGGGGGCGGGAGCACCTTCGGCGGCGGCGTTTTCGCGAACGGAACCACGGCCGGCGCCGCCACGGTCACCCTCACCGACTGCGACGTCACCGGGAACACCGCCACCTCGGGCGGCGGCATCAACGCCTTCGGGTTCGCGGCGGTCACGCTGGACGGCACGGACGTCCACAGCAACACCGCCACCACCTACGGCGGCGGGCTGTACATCCAGAAGGGCTCGGTCACCTGCCTGGACGGCGGGGTGTACGACAACACCAACTCTGGCGGGGAAGGCGGCGGCGCGTACATGACCAGCACCACCACTGGCACGCTGAGCTCCACCACCTGCGACTGGACCGGCAACAGCCCCGACGACGTCGCGGGCGCGCACGCCAGCTTCACCACCAAGATCGACTCGGTGTACGGGGCCTCCGCGACCTTCAGCTGCGTGGGCAACACGGGCTGCACGCCCTGAGCGGACGGCCGAGGTTCGCGGCGAGCGGGATCGGCGGGACGCGCGCCCGCCGCGGTCGCTTGCACACCGCCCACGGAGTGATCGAGACGCCCCAGTTCATGCCGGTGGCCACCGCTGGCTCGGTGCGCGCGCAGCGCACGGAGGGCCTGGCCCCCGCGGGGGCGACCATGCTCCTCGCCAACACCTGGCACCTCGCCCAACGACCCGGGTTGGAGGTGGTGGAGAAGCTGGGGGGGATGCACCGATTCATGGGCTGGTCCGGCGGGCTGCTCACCGACTCCGGCGGCTTCCAGGTGTTCTCGCTGGGAGAGAACGCCGAGGTCTCCGAGGAGGGGGTGCGGCTCCGCCACCCCACGAGCGGCCAGCGGCTCGGGTTGACGCCTGAGAGCTGCATCGCCGCGCAGCGGGTCCTCGGCTCCGACGTGGCGATGGTGCTCGACCACTGCGTGCCCTCCACCGTGGACGAAGCCCGCGCGCGCGACGCGATGGACCGGACCCACCGGTGGGCCGCCCGCTGCCTCGCCGCCCGCGGCGACGACCCGATGGGGCTGTTCGCCATCGTCCAGGGCGCGACGCACGCCAACCTCCGCCGCGAGAGCGCCGACACCCTCACTCAGGGCACGTTCGACGGCTTCGCCATCGGCGGGCTGGCAGTGGGCGAGAGCAAGGCCGAACGGGAGGACATGACCGAGCTGGTGACGGAGCGGCTGCCCGGGGACCGCCCCCGCTACCTGATGGGCGTCGGCACCCCGCTCGACCTCCTGGAGGGGGTGCACCGCGGGGTGGACCTCTTCGACTGCATCCTCCCCACCGCCCTCGCGCAACGCGGCCGGGTCTACACCCGCGTCGGACGGCTCGACCTCCGCCGCGGCGTCTACCGCCTCGCCGACACGCCGCTGGACCCCGCCTGCACCTGCGAGGTCTGCGCCCGCTACAGTCGCGCCTGGCTCCGGCACCTGTTCGACGCGCGCGAGCCCCTCGCGTGGACGCTGCTCGGGCTGCACAACCTCCACTTCTGGCTCGACCTGATGCGCCGCATCCGGGCGGCGCTCGATGCGGGCAGCTTCCTCTCGCTGTACGCCGAAGAGCGCGAACGGCTGGAGCGCCCGGACGAAGACGCACCGCCGGTGGCGCCCAAGCGCGGACGCACCCGGGGCCCTCCACCGACGACGCTGGGACACTTCGCCCTCGTCGAGCGGCCGGGCTGGGAGGGCGCCCCGCCGTTCCGGAGCATCCAGGACACCCGCTCCGGCGAGGTGATGCACTCGGTGAGCGCGCCCGAAGACGAAGCCCGCCGCCTCTACGTGGACCAGCCCGGCCTCCCCGCGCTGGCGGATGGCGACGGACCCGAGCTGGTGGTCTGGGACGTCGGCCTCGGCGCAGGCACCAACGCCATGGCGGTGATCCGCGCCTGGGAGGCGGGGAAAGGGACGCGGCTGCTGCACCTCGTGAGCTTCGAGATCGACCTCGACGCCCTCCGCCTCGCCGCCGCCCACCACGACCACTTCCCCGCGCTGCGCCACGCCGGCCCCGCCGCGCTCCTCGCAGGCCGCGCGTGGACCAGCCGCACCCGCCCGATCCGCTGGACGCTCCACCTCGGCGACGTCCTCGGGACCCTCGCCGCCGCCCCGGCCCCCGACGTGATCCTCTACGATCCGTTCTCGTTCAAGGCGGACGGCCCCCTCTGGACGCTCGCGGCCTTCGCAAGGGTGAAGGCCGCGTGTTCGAAGCCAGCCGCACTCTACACCTACACCAACTCCACGGCGGCCCGCGCCGCGATGCTCGGCGCCGGCTTCTTCGTCGGCCCGGGGGTGGCCACCGGCCCGAAGACCGAGACCACCGTGGCCTGGACGCAGCCCGGCCCTGGCGCGCTCTTCGGATCGGCGCTCCTGGAGAAGTGGCGACGGTCGGGCGCGCGATGGCCCGCGGACGTGCCCGAGAGCGCGCGCGCGGCGTTCACGCAGGCCATCGAACAGCACCCGCAGTGGCAGCCGGCGACTCGCCCCGCGGAAGCGGCCGCAGCGGCGCCGCCGACATCGGTCGTGGCTCGCGAGGGTTGAGGAGGGCCGGGAGGGGGGACCAAAAACCACCCCTCGACCGAAGGGATCACCCCGCCTTGATCTGGAGCTCCTCGAGCCCTCGCACCCGATCCCGGAGCTCCGCGGCCCGCTCGAAGTCGAGCTTGGCGGCGGCGGCTTTCATCTCCGCCCGCAGGCGGGAGATCGCCAACGGGAGGGCCTCCAGCGTCATCTCTGGGAGGTCCTTGGCCTCCGCGGCCTCCTTCGGCACGGTGACGTAGTCGGCGTCGAGGATGGCGGCGAGCGGCGAGTCGAAGCTCTTCACGATGGTGGTGGGGGTGATGCCATGCTCGGCGTTGTAGGCGAGCTGTTTTACACGGCGCCGCTCGGTTTCCCCCATCGCTTCGCGCATGGAGGGGGTGATCTTGTCGGCGTAGAGGATCACCCGGCCCTCCGCGTTCCGCGCGGCGCGGCCGATGGTCTGGATGAGCGAAGTGCCGCTGCGGAGGAAGCCTTCTTTGTCGGCATCCATCACGCAGACCAGGGCGACCTCCGGCAGGTCGAGCCCCTCGCGGAGCAGGTTGATGCCGACCAGAACATCGAACTCGCCCTGGCGGAGCTCGCGGAGGATCTGCATCCGCTCCAGCGTATCGATGTCGCTGTGGAGGTACTTCACCCGGACCCCGAGCTCCCGGTAGTAGTCGGTGAGCTCCTGCGCCATCCGCTTGGTGAGGGTGGTGACCAGCACGCGCCAGTTTCGAGCCACGACCTCACGAATCCGCGCGAGGCAATCATCCACCTGGGCGCCGGCCGAGCGCACCTCGATGAGCGGATCGAGCAGCCCGGTGGGACGGATCACCTGCTCGGCCACCACCCCCTCGGCCTTCTCCAGCTCGTAGCGGGCGGGAGTGGCGCTCACGTAGATCGCGCGGTGGATCTTCGCTTCGAACTCCTGGAAGGTGAGCGGACGATTGTCGAGCGCCGAGGGGAGACGGAACCCGAACTTGACCAGGGTCTCCTTCCGGTTGCGATCGCCGTGGTACATCCCGCCCACCTGCGGCACGGAAACGTGACTCTCGTCGATCACGATGAGCCAGTCCTCGGGGAAATACTCAAGCAGGGTGGGCGGCGGATCCCCCGAGGGGCGCTGGGTGAGGTGCCGGGAGTAGTTCTCGATGCCGTTGCAGAACCCCATCTGCTCGATCATCTCCAGATCGAACGAGGTGCGCTGCTCGATGCGCTGGGCCTCCAACAACAGCCCCTGCTCCTTGAACTGGACCAGGCGCTCCTGAAGCTCGTTGCGGATGGTCTCCACCGCGTGATCGATCTTCTCGCGCGGGGTGACGTAGTGGCTCGCCGGGTAGATGCAGAGCTTCTCCAGCGTTTCAAGCCGGGTGCCCCGGAGCGGATCGAACACCCGGATCGCCTCGATCTCATCGCCGAAGAGCTCGATGCGCACCGCCCGCTCGCTCTCGTGGGCGGGGATCACCTCGATGACATCGCCACGAGCACGGAACGCCCCGCGGTGCAGATCGGTGTCGTTGCGCTCGTATTGGAGCTCCACCAGCCTCGCGAGCAGGTCCTTCCGGCGGATCTTCTGGCCGGGCACCAGCAGCAACAACATCCCGTCGTAGGCTTCCGGAGAGCCGAGGCCGTAGATGCACGACACGCTCGCCACGATGATCACGTCGTTGCGCTCGAGCAGCGAGCGGGTGGCGGCGTGCCGAAGCTTGTCGATGTGGTCGTTGATGAGGCTGTCCTTCTCGATGTAGGTATCGGAGGACGGGATGTACGCTTCGGGCTGATAATAATCGAAGTAGCTGACGAAGTACTCGACCGCGTTCTCAGGGAAGAGCTTCTTCATCTCGCCATAGAGCTGGGCGGCGAGCGTCTTGTTGTGGGCGAGGAGCAGCGTGGGCCGGTTCCACTGGGCGATCACGTTGGCGATCGTGAAGGTCTTCCCGGTGCCGGTGGCGCCGAGGAGGACCTGATGGACGAGCCCCTGCCTCAACCCGCCGATGAGCTGGGCGATGGCGGTGGGCTGGTCCCCGGCGGGCTGGTAGTCGGTGGCGAGCTTGAACGGCACGTCACCCTCCTATCGTGCCCCTACCTGAACGCAAGTTCAGTTTGCGTACCCCGCGCCGTCGTCGGCGACGATGCCGTAGTAGTTGCCGAAGTCCGTGCCGTCGCTCGCGTAGAGATCGTCGGCGTGGTTGGTTCCGTGGATGATGCGCCAGACGGTCTGGAAGGCGCCGGCCGTCGCGGTCACGTAGAACTCCATCCGCTTCGGGTCGGAGCCGTCGACCGCGAGCATGAACGGGGCCCAGTCCTCGTCCGTCCACTGGTCCTGCATCTCCCAGGCGGAGGACGCGGGGTTGAAGCCGTAGACGCCGTAGCCGGCCGCGGAGACCGCGGGCACGTACCAGCTCCCGTCGTCGCCGTGGCTGCCGCTGACGGTCGAGAGCTCCGGCGCCTCGAAGTTCGGCGCGTGCTCGATGACGAAGCCGCTCGTCGCGTCCCAGGTGGCAAAACCGCCGAGCATGTCGAAGATGCCGACCTGGCCGGTCTTCGGGTCGTTGGCGAGGCCGATGCCCAGGAAGTCGGCCTCGGGGTCCCACGTCGCGAGCTGGGTGTAGGTGCCGTCCTCGGCGACGGTGCCGAACTGATCGGTGAACACCACGTAGATGGCGCCGTCTGGGGTGACGGTGACGCCGTAGGGCGGGTACTCGTACACCTCGGTGTCGGAGAAGTCGGCGAGGGGAGTGCAGGTGCCATCGGCCGTGACGCGGGCGAGGCCGGCGAGGCTGTCGTTGATGATCCACTCGTCGGCGGCGGTCTGGCCGTCGCGGACCACGTGGTCGAGGAAGAAGGGCACGCACGCGCCCGTCGGCACATCGGCGGCGATCCGGCCGATCTTGTCGATCGTGAGCACGTGCCCCGCGCCGCTGGACTCGACCCAGGCCACGTCCACCCCGGTGAACTCCTCGTTGATCTTCCCGTCGCAGTCGTTGTCCTTCTCGTCCGACCCGTCTTCGTCCCGCGCGGGGGAGACGCGAGGATCGGCGTCGTCGCAATCGCCGGCGGAGGGCGAGAAGCCGTCGTCGTCCTGGTCCTCGTCGGTGTCCGTGGTGTCCTCGATGCTCGTGTCGATCCCGCCGTTGCCGGTGTCGGGCCCCGTGTCGCGGGGACCCACGCCGATGCCGGTGTTCACATCGTCGCAAGCGGAGAGGAGGACGAGGATCGTGGCGAAGCGCAGCGTCATGCCCGCAGTGTATCCTTGCCGCACCATGGACCGCGCCCCCGCCGTGCGCGCGCTGCTCGCGCGCTACCGTCCCGTCGATGCCCTCGAAGCCGCCCACCACGCGGCGATGTTGGCGCTGTGCGACGCCGCCGACCCCTTCGCCCGTGACCTCTGGGCGCCCGGGCACTTCACCGCCAGCGCCTTCGTGCTCTCGCCGGACGGAGGATCGCTGCTGCTCATCTTCCACGAGAAGTTCCGCCGCTGGCTCCAGCCGGGCGGCCACGTCGAGCCGGACGATGTCGATCTGGGCGCCGCGGCCTGCCGGGAGGTCGCCGAGGAGACGGGCCTCACCGACGTGGACGTGCTCGATCGGGTCTTCGACCTGGACGTGCACGAGATCCCGGCCCGCAAGGGCGACCCCGCCCACAAACATTTCGACGTGCGGGTCCTGCTCCGCGCGCGCTCCAACGCCTTTGCCGCCGGCTCCGACGCGCTGGCGGCACGTTGGGTCGCGATCGAGGCGGTGCCCTCCGTGGAAACGGATGAGTCGGTGCTCCGCGCCGTACGCAAGCTGGCCACGACCTCCCGCGGGTGACCTTGGCTTCTCGGGTTGCCTGGGTTATTTGGAGATTGCGTATTCTGCCAGCCTCCGCCCCAGGACCGAGCCTGACTCGCCACCGTCATCCCCCAAACGCGGGCGGCTCCGGCACTCCCCCCGGAACCGAAGGCGGGGTAGATGGGCCGCCGATGCCCCACGTTCTCCTCGCTGATCGTGACGCAAACATGCGCGCCACGCTCGCGCGCGTGCTCACCGCCGCCGGCTACGTGGTGGACGCCGTGGGGGAGCCCGCGGAAGCCCTGGAGCGGCTCGCCACCTCGCGGGTGGACGTGCTGGTCGCCTCCGACGCGCTCGGCGTGGAACCCGTGCTCACGCTCCTCGGCGAAGCGCGCTCCACGTTCCCCGGGGTGATGCGACTGCTCCACGTCGGCCCCGGCGGCGCGTACGGGGAGGCCGCCGTGTCCGAAGGACTCGCGCATCGGCTCCTCCACCGGCCGTTCCAGGTCGAGCAGCTGGAGGCGGAGATCCGCGGCCTGGAGCAGACGGCGGGGTTTGTCCGCAGCGCCATCGACCGCGCGGCCGATCGGGCGCTGCACTCCCGGATGTTCCAGGAGTGTGTGGAGGGCGACATGCTCGGCCTCGCCTGGCAGCCGATCGTCCGGCCGACGGAGCGCCTGCCGGTCGCCGTGGAGCTCTTGCTCCGCAGCCGCCACCCGCGCCTCACCGGCCCCCTCTCGGTCTTGGAGGCCGTGGAGCGCTGTTCCCGCGTCTCCGACCTCGGAGTGTGCGTGAATCGCCTCGCCGCCGGCTGGCTCCAGCGGCTGCCCCCGGCGCTCGATGTCTTCGTGAACACCCACCCCGCCCAATTCGGCGACGCCACCGTGCTCGAGCAGTTCGCCCCGCTGGAGCCCTGGGCGGACCGGGTCGTGCTGGAGATCACCGAGCGCGCGCCGATCGCCGACTTCGAAGGTGCGGAAGACGTGCTCAACGAGCTCACCCGCCGTGGCTTCCGCATCGCGGTGGACGACATCGGCTCCGGCTACAACAGCCTCGCGGTGCTCGCGGAGCTTCAGCCCGCGTTCATCAAGGCCGACATGTCCATCGTCCGCAACATGGACCGCGAAGCCCGAAAGCAGCGCCTCATTCAGCTCCTCGCGAGCTTCGCGAGCGCCACCGGAGCCGAGCTCATCGCGGAGGGGGTGGAGACCGAGGAGGAGGAGCTCGCGGCCGCGCGCTTCGGGGCTCACCTCATCCAGGGGTACCACGTAGGTCGACCGGCGCTCGAGTGGGCGGGCGCAGCGTAGCGCTCACGCCGTGCGCGCGAGGTCCTGGCCCCCGAACCGCGGCAAGGACCGTGGCACCTCGGCGGTGAACACCGTCCCCTCTCCCTCCGTGGACTCCACCAGGATCCTCCCGCCAAATTCTTCGTAGACGAGCCGGTGGACCAACGCGAGCCCGAGGCCGAGGCCCTCCCCCGCCGGGCGCGTGGTGAAGAACGGATCCCAGATCCGTCCCAAGACCTCTGCGGACATCCCCACCCCGGTGTCGCGCACCCGGAGGGTGACCCGGGACGCGTCTCCACGGGTGATGACCGTCAGCGTCCCGCCGTGCGGCATGGACTGGATCCCGTTGGTGACGAGGTTGAGCACCACTGCCCCTACGCCCACCGGGCTCCCGAGAACGGTGCCGACGTCGCCCAGATCGAGCACGAGGCGCACGTTGTCGCGGAGCGAAACCTCGACCATCCGGCAGGCGCTGCGCACCTCCGTGTCCACGTCGACCTCCACCCGGGCGCCGCCGCCCCGCGCGAAGGCCTGGAGGCCATCGACGATGTGCACGATGCGCTCGCCGCCTTCGACGATGCGCGTGAGGGCCTCGCGCACGCGGCCGAGCTCCCCGGCCACGGCGGGGTCGGCCTGGAGGCGATCCGCGAGGGCGGCCACCCGCACCGCCGAGGGCCGCGCGAAGTTGAGCAGGAAGTTCACCGGGTTCTTGACCTCGTGCCCGATGCCGGCGGCGAGCTGACCGATCGCCGCGAGCTTCTCCGCACGCACGACCCGGCGCTGCGCCGCCTGCGTCTCTGCCAGGGAGTTCCCCAGGGCGGTGTTCGCCTCCGCCAACGCCTGCTGCGCGGCCCGCAAGGCCACGAAGTTCCGCACCCGCGCCCGGAGCTCCCGCACCGAGAACGGCTTGGTGAGGAAGTCGGAGGCGCCGAGCTCGAGCGCCTCGTCGCGCAGATCGGCGTCGCCGTGCGCGGTCAGCAGCACCACGGGCAGGTGGGCGAGGCGGGGGTCGCGGCGGATGGCGGTGAGCAGCCCGCGGCCGTCGAGGCGCGGCATCATCACGTCCGCGACCACCACCATGGGGATGCTCACCTCGATCCTCGCGAGGGCGTCCACGCCATCCACCGCCTGGACCACCGTGTACTCGTCGGCCAAGGAGCGGGCGACGAAGTCGCGGAGGCGAGCGTTGTCGTCGACCACCAGCACTTGCGGACGATCCAGGCCCGCCACGGGCATCGGCTCGGCGCGCGGCACCGCATGCTCCATCTCGCTCTCGAAGTCCATCGAGAGCTGCCACGGCAGGGTCGTGGCGGGCACCGCCTCCAGGGTGCCGGGCCCCACGGGGAGCCAGACGTCGAACGCGGCGCCCTCTCCGGGCGAGGAGCGGACCGCCACGCGTCCGTCGTGGAGCTCCGCGAACTCCTTCACCAACGCGAGCCCGAGCCCGGAGCCACGCGCGGCCGGGGCGGTGGTGGTGCGCCCGAAGCGGGTGAACAGCTCCGACTGGTCCGCCTCGGAGAGCCCCGGTCCGGTGTCACGGACGGTGAGCCGAAGGTTCGAGGCCTCCCGGCTGACGCTCACCCACACGCGACCTCCGGACGGGGTGAACTTCAGCGCGTTGGAGATGAGGTTGAAGGCGATCTGCTCCAGCACGCCGGCGTCCCCCGCGACGGGGGGCAGCCCGGGTTCGGCCTCCATGTCCAGCTCGATGTGCTGGCGCATCGCGAACGGCCGCGCCGCGGTGACCACGTCGGAGACCAGCCGCGGGAGGTCCACGGGCGCGCGCACCACGCGCATGCGCCCGCTGTCGAGCCGGGCGAGGTCGAGGAGCTCCTCGATCCGCCGGCGAAGCGCGAGGAGATCGACGTGGAGCGCGTGGAACGTCTCCCGAAGCCGGGGCGGGAGCGTGGGGTCGGCGAGCAGCGCCTCCACGGGGGAGAGCGCGAGCGTCAGCGGCGTGCGCAGCTCGTGGGAGACATTGGCAAAGAACCGGCTTTTGAGCTCGTCGGCCTCCCGAAGCCGCTCGTTGGCGTCCGCGAGGTCGGCCGAGCGCATCTCCAACGACCACGACAGATCGAACCGCCGGCGATGTTCTTTGTACAAGGACCAGTTCGCCACCGTGGACACGGCCGCGGTGACCAGGAGGAAGAACGTGTTGTTGACGAACGCGCCCAGATCGGAGGGGCCGCCGTGCATCGCGACCGGGAGGAGAAAGCTGGCGACGAGGATGCTGTTGACGGCCGCGGTGTGGGCCGGATTCCAGGGAAACAACACCCCCGCGAACAACATCGCGAGGTCCAACCCCGCGTAGTACGGCGAGACACCGGGGTTGATGTACGCGACCATCGCCGAGACCGGGAGCGCCGCGCTGAAGAGCGCCGCGTAGCCGAGGGCCACCACGGACTCCCGTCCCGCGCGGGTGCGGGTGAGCAGCACCACCACGGCGAGGATGCACGAAGCCCCGAGGCGCCACTGCAAGAACAGCCAGGCGAGATCGGGGACCACCAGGCGGTCCAGGAGCCAGAACCCGGGAACCACGAACATGCCGATCGTCGCGGCGAACCTGAGGTTCTGAACCGTAGAGGCGAGCACGTCCGCATGGAACGCCTCATGAGAGACCGGGCGACGGGGCGGGAGCATCGTTACCCCGCCGACTTATTCCCGACAGCGACAAGAGCCAATGGGGGAACTCCGAACGTCTCGACGACCTGTCGGTCGCCAAAGTGGTGAGACGCGAGGAGCTCGTCCAGCTCCCTTCGTTCGTGGAAATGGAAGCGCCCTTCGGCTTCCAGGTCCATCAGCGTCGCGGCGCGATTGAGGAAGTCTCGGAGCGCCACGGTGAGCCGCCCGGACGTCCACCCCTCCACGACCTGGGTCCCGCCGCGCTCCAACTTCTGGCGAAGCCGGGCGACGGGCCCGGACATGTCGACGTCGGGACGCAGGGTGGACACCACCAGTACGCCCCCTGGGCGGAGCACCCGGTGCACTTCTTCCAACAACGCGTGGGGATCGTCGAGGTACGGGAGCACCAGCGAGAGGATCACCCGATCGAGGGAGCCATCCGCGTAGGGGAGATTCGGACGATCCCGGAGGGTGAGGTCCACCGCCTGGTAGCGCACCGGAGGCGGGACGAACCCGAAAGACTTGGCCGCGGCGCGCACGGCCTCGCGCGCGCGATCGAGGGCTTCCGGGACGAGGTCCACCGCCTCGATGGTGACCCCCTCCAAGCGCGCAGGCGGGAGATGGACGAGCGCGGAGAGCACGTTTCCGGTGCCACACCCGAGGTCGGCGACCCGATGACCCGGGTGAACGTCGAGGAGCTCCACCTGGATGTCGATGAGCTGCACGTACTCGTCGGTCAGCGCGATGAGGTCGAAGCCGAGCGGGTTCTCGCGGTTGCCGAGGAGGTAATCCCGCCACCAAGCGCGGGCGTCGAAGGCCACCGGCGCGAGCCGCTGCCGCTCCAGTTGGCCCGTGCGTAGCAAGAGGTGAGGCGCGGGGCTCTTCGCCACGATTCGCTTGCCTGCGAGGCGCTCAAGCACCCGCTCGGTGACGATGCGAAAGGTCGCGAGCGCTTCGGTGCTGCTGCGAACGAAGTGGCCGGTGGGGACCTCGATGAGCTCCCGGTCGCCTGGCCCTGGGACCGACAAGACATCGTGGACCCGGTGGGTGTTCACCCAGAAGTCGTGCATCCCACAGAGCCAGACGACCGGCTGGCGGATGAGCGCGAAGTCCCGTCGGGCATCCTCGAGGTCGGCGAAGCCGCTCTCGATGAGGTCGGCGCAGTGGCGATCGGCGTCCACGAGGTGGCCCTGGATCAGCCGCACCCCGAGCGTCGCCCCCCGTTGTTTCTCCCCCACGAGGTCCACGCCGCCGTTGCCGTTGCGGATGGTGTCGCGGGCGTCGGCGGCGCCCATCGGCGCCACCCACAGATCGATCCCTTCGCCGCCGGAGGCCAGGTACCGGCGCACCGCCACCGCGGCGAGGGAGAAGGTGATCGCCGCCACCCGCAGGGTTTGCGTGGGGAAACGCCGGCGGAGGTTCGCCAGGGTGTCCGCGAGGTCCGCGACCGCCTGGCTCTGCGTGTAATGGAGCATCGCGTGCTCGGGCGCGGTGAGCTCCGGGTCCCGCCACGACTCGCCGAGGTGGTTCCGGCCATCCCAGCGCAAGACCAGGAGCGGCTCGCCCGCGGCACGGAAGCCGGCGAGGAGGGTCAGCGCCAACGCGGAGGGGGTCTCCTTTCGGCGGCCATACGGGGGCGGGATCAGCACGACGTGGAGCGTCCCAGGCGGAGGATGCTCAAGGTCGAACGTAGCATTGACGAGGTGAACCAGGGGCCGCCCGGTCTCGGCCTCCATCACCCAGGTCCGCGGGGCTGGGACAGGCGAGAGCCCGACACGATCGAGTGCCTGCCCCACGGCCGCGCCCACGGCGGTGAAAAAGCTGCTCAGCCGGCCAGGCGGCTGGTACGGATCGAGCAGTCGCGTCGGCTCCACGACCACCCGCGCGCGTACGCGCTGGAACCCGATGTGCACCTGCCCCTGGCCCACCGGGCGATGCCACGCCACCCGAAGCGCACCGGAGGGCCGCTCGGCTTCGCCGTCGCCCAGGTAGCTCCCCTGGAGCTCGGCGCGGCGGACGATGCGCGCCGCGTCGCCCACGAAAAACCGGGCGGCGATGCCGTTGGCGTCGATGTCCACGACCTCGCCGAGACGGGCGCCGTCCACGTCGAGGCGCAGCACCTGCCGGCCGTGGGTGGGCTCCCGATCGAGGCTGCGCCGCTCGGGGAGGAACACCCGCTCGGGGAGCATCACCGTCACCCGCCCCCCCGCGGTTGACTCCACCACGGTGTCGGCGAGGTAGGTGGCGTGGCCGCGGCGGAGCGCCAGGAACAACGGCTCGTACGGCCGGGGCATGGGCGCGTGGCGATCCACCTCGAGCTCCAGCCGCGAGACGAGCGGGTGCAACGCGGTCAACCTCGCGCGCACCGGGGCGGCGTCTCCCGACGCGTACACGTCGATGATCGCCTGGCTGTCCACCAGCGGCTGGAAGACCGCGCGGGTGCTCACCTCTTCGCCGAGGGGCTTGAGGTTGGAGGGACCGCCGAGGCGCGCCTCGAGCTGCCGTAGCCGCGCCTCTTCGTGGTGGTGGGTCACGTAGTCGTGGAGCAACTGCCGCCCGCGACGGTCCGCGGGGTCGAACTGCACGCCGTGGCCGCCGCTGCGCGGGAAGATGTTGCGGAAGCGGACCTCGAGGGGCCGCTCGGAGCCCGGAAGCCAGAGGGACCCCACCCCGGAGGTCGGGAGCACGTCTCCCTCCACGAACAACCCGTTCACGGACAGGTTCAGCACCCGATGTTCCCGCGCGCCCGGCTCCTCCAGCCGCAGGATGGTGCGGCGGCGCGGGTTGGTGCGCCTCGGGATCGCGTTCATCCTCGCCCAGGCGCCGCGGGGAAGATGACGCTGACCTCTGCGTGCGGAGCCCTCGACAGGTCGAGCTCCCCGCCGTGGCCCTCGGTGATGGCTCTCACCACGGCCAGCCCGAGGCCCGCCCGCCCCCGGCCGCTGTGAAACGTCCGCGTGGCGGCGGAGGGCTCGAACCCCGATCCGCTGTCCCGAACCCGGATGCGCACCGCTTGGCCATCGGCCGAGGCCGAAGCCTCGACCCAGCGGGGTGCCGGGGCGAGCGCCGCCGCATCCACCCCGTTCTGGAGGAGCGCCGCGAGGGTCTCGGCGACGGCGTCGCGCGCGCCGAAGATGCGGGGAAGCGCGGCGTCGGCGATCAGCTGCACCTCCACCCCCGCGGCGCTGGCGCGGGCTGCCACCGAAGTGAGCGCGGCGTGCAGCGCGTGTCCCGGGTCGAGCGGGAGCCAACTGGGAGAGCGCCGCGTGGCCACCCGACGGGCATCCGCCAGGAGCGGGTCGAGCGTCGCCGCGGCGCGAGAGAGCGCGAAGGAGGCTGTGGATGCGTCGCCGCCCTGGATCGCGGAGGCCGCCGCGCGGACCGCTTCCCGCGCCCGGGCGAGCTCCGCCTCCAGCGCCGCCGCCACCGACTCGGGAGGGTGCAGCTGATCGGAGGCGAGGTGCACCAGCCGGAGGTGCTCCGCCTGCAGAACGTGCTGTTCGAGGGCGTGGTGCATGTCCTGCCGCATCGAGTCCGCGGTCCACGGCTTCGAGATGTAGCGGAACAACACGCCGCGGTTGAGGGCGTCCACCAAAAGGGGAACGTCGGCATGGGCGGTGAGCAGCACCCGCACCACTTCCGGACGCGTAACGGAGATCTCGGCCAGCAGGTCGAGCCCGAGGCGGCCCGGCATGCGATGATCCGCGATGACGACGGCGACGTGCTCCCGGGCGAGGATCGCCAGCGCGTCCTCCGCGTTTCCCGCGAAAAGCAGGTTGAACTCCTCTCCGAAATTGTAGTCGAAGACCTGGAGGTTCAGCGCCTCGTCGTCCACCACGAGGACGCGGTGACTTCGGACGGCCTGCGGGGAGAGCTTGCTTGCCAGAGACATTCCTTGTCTCGGACTCGGGAGGATTTCCAGGCTATCAGAAGCGGCCCTGGAGAGTCAACCCGGCGTGGTACCCCACCGCGACGGCGTCGGGATTGTCCTGGATCAGCAACGTCACCCCCTGATTGGTGCCGATTCCGAACCCTGGAGAGAGGTCCCACATGAAGCCGGGGCCGGTGCGCAAGCCCAGATCGCCGCGCGTTCCGTAGAGGATGACCTGGGTGTTGGTGTACGCCTTCCACTTGCTCGTGGGCTGGAGGTAGTAGCGGATGCCGAGGCCCACCTCGGCGGTCACCGCGCCGTCCTTGGGGCCGACCGGGGTCACCGTGAGGGTGAGCTCCGGCTCGAAGGAGCCGCCGAAGTTGTGCGCGATGGCGAACTCCCCGTAGAGCCCGTACTGCGGGCCACCGTCGGTGTCGGCGATCACGAAGGCGGCTTCGAAGCCGGGGGTGAAGCGGGCGCACCACTGGCCGTTGTGGAGCAGGCCGGGGTCCAGCTCGCGCGTCACCGAGACGATCTCCTCCTTCGGGATGGCGATCTCGGACTGGTCCGCGAGGCGGATCTTGTAGATGTCGCCGCGCGCCGTGATCTTGCCGCGCCAACGGGTGCCGCTCACGGTGACGATCACGTCCTGGTAGCGCCGATTCACCCGCGGGCTGAGCTGAAAGGCCCCATCCTTGGCCTCGGCGCGGGAGACGAGGATCGGGGAGGACGCCAGGAGCGCGAGCACGGGGAGCATCGGCGGATGGTAACGGATCCGTGCGGGCCTGCGGTCAGTGCGGCGCCGGAAGCTCCGCGCCCTTGGCCCGCTCCGCCCGCGGCCCGCTCGGCGCGAGGGCCAGGTAGGCCTGCCAGGCCTCCTGGGTGCGGCTCAAGGAGTCGCCAGCATCCGCATAGAACCTTCCCTTCTCGTAGAGCGCCAACCCCAGCTCGGGCTCGAGGGCAGCCGCGCGGTCGAAGTGCTGGGCAGCGAGCACCCGCGCGCCCACCCGCTCGCAATAGCGCCCGATGAAGACGTGCGCAGCGGCGTCCGCGAGGCCACTGCGCCGAAGCTCCGCCACCTCGGCCGCCGCCGTGGGCTCCGGATCGAGCGTCGCCGCCAAGACCCGCGCCCGCGGCGCGAGGCGGCTCACGAAGGGATCGTCGCTGGCGGCCAGGAGGTCGGCCGCGCCGACCGCCATCGCCGCCGCGTCGGGGCGGTGGGCGCTGGCGGCGAGGAGGGCCCGCGCCCAGGCGCCGAGCGGCGTCGCGCTGTCGACGGCCGCCACATCGGGCGCGCCGGCCTCGCCCGACCAGCCGTACACGAGGGCCCGGAGGACACCCTGGAGCGGAGGATTCGCCGTATCGGCCGCGGTGCGCGCCTCAGCGATCCGGTCCAGGTCGAGGTCGACCAGCACGAGCGCCTGACGGGCCTCGAGGTCCGCCCGGTACATCTCCAGGAGCGACTGGAGCTTCCGGGCGCTCGCGACGAGCTCGGCCTGGGCGACGTCGTCCCGAGCGAGGAGCATGAGCAGGTCGCGATGGGTGCCGTCCCGGGCGACGCCCGCCTCGGCCGCCGAGACCGCCCGCTCGCGGTTGCCGACCTCCCACCACGCCCGCGCCTCCACCCAGGCGGCCTCGCCTTCCTGGCGCGGCGAGAGCCCAAGGGCGCCGTACGTCTTGCGGAAGACGCTGGCCGCGGCCGCGCGCTCCTGCGGCGTGCCCTCGCGCATCTGCAGCTCCAAGAGCCGCGCCGCCACCAGGTTCGGCGCCTGGGACACCAACAGCGTGACGATCGCCCGCGCCTCGGGCTCGCGGCCCTCGGTGAGCAGCACCTGCGCGTGACCAAGGCGGTACCGAGGCTCATCCTTCGCGACGATCTCGCCGAGGTCGGCCTCGGCGGCGGCGCCGTCGGACATCGCGGCGTGGATCCGAGCCAGCAGCAGCCGGTCTTCGTCGTCCGCCGCGGGCTCCCGGCCGATCGCGGCCAGCGCGGAGGCGGGGTTGCGGAACGCGAGCAGCTCCGCGGCGCGCAGGTAGGCGAGACGATGGGCGTCGATGCCCTTGGGATCGGCGAGCAGCGCGTCCACCGCGTCGAGCAGCTGATGGTCGCCGTCGTACTCGGCCCAGAGGACCATGCGCGCGCGGGCGAGCTCGGCCTGCTCGGCGGGTGCGTCGGCGTGTTCGGCGAGGCGCTTCTCTGCCTCCACCAGCGCCGGGTAGTCAGAGGAGGCGAGCACCTGGCCGAGGTCCACGCTGGCGCGGGCGCCGTCGAGCACGCCGGTGGCGCGGGCGATCATCAGCGCGAGCAGGCCGAGGAGCAGCACCGAGCCGAACAGGAACAACCCGCCGATCGCCACCCGCACCCCGGGGGCGATGCGGGGGCCCTCCGGCTCCTCCACCTCCTCGTCGGGCTCGATGGACGGCAAGGGGGGCGGCTCGGGGTGGCGTTCGATGACCTCGATCGGCTTGTCGAAGCCCTCGGAGGGCGCAGGCGGCGGCGCGGGAGCGGCCGGCTCGGCCGCCTCCACCAAGGGCGTTTCGCCGACGGTGCGGAGCTCTTCTGAGAGCTCCACGTCGTCGAGGTCGGAGGCCACGGGATCGACGCCCATGGAAGCCTGCCACTCCCGCAGGTTCAGGGTGCCGCTCCCCGGCTCGCGCTTCCGGTGCAGGCTGCCGCCCTCCTGCTCACCGACGACCATCAGGATCTGGGTGTCGCCCGAACCGCCGCCGGAGACGCTGGTCAGCGCCACCGGCGCCGCCGCGGGATCCGGGAGGGCGCTGCTGGCGGTGCGCTCCTCTTCTTCTTCCGCCTCGGGCTCGGCCGGCGGCACCGGCGCAGGCGCGGGACCGACTCGCTTGAACAGCGTGGGGAACGGGGCGGCCGCCGCGGCCTCGGGCTCGAGGAGCACATTGCCGTCGGCGCCCAGGCTCTCCGTATGCTCCGACTCTTCGGGAACGGCGCTGAGCTCCAGGATGGCGGGGAGCGCCCGCTTCACCATCAGCTCCAGCGGCTCGCTGGCCGAAAAATCGCCGGCCAGCCCCCAACGCAGCGCCACGACCCGGGGGTTTGCGGGCTGCTCCCCCGCCAGCCGTTCGAGGAGCTGGGCGGCCCGGGTGAGGCTCCCGCCGGCCATGAACTGCTCGGCCAGCGCGAGCCGCGCCGCGAAGTCTGCCGTGGCCTCGGTCTCTCGGGCGGTGGCCTCGGGGCGAGGAGGCTCCGCGGCGGCCCGCTCGGTGAGGGCGGCGACGTCTTCGCCGGCGGCCCGCAGCCCGTCGAGCACCGGGCGCGCGCGGAGCGGCCAGCCGCGCTCGATGTACGCTTCGGCGAGCAGGCGGAGCCCGGCGCGGTCGCTCGGCGCGGCCTCGATCACGGCGCGCGCGCGGGCCACCGCGCGGTCCACGAGACGGAGCGCGAGGAGCGCCCGCCCCTCGGCGACCTGGGCGGCCAGGGTGGGGTTGCCCACCGCTGTCCAGGCGGCGATCAGCTTGAGCACCGCGGTCGGCTCACCCTTCGCGGCGAGCGCGAGCACGGCGCGCTCACGGCGGCGGTCGACGTCCGGCGGCGTCGGAGTGGAAACGACGGTAGGCACCGGAGTCCGTTCTAACACGGCGGCCCGGCGGAACGGACCCGGCCAGCACGCTTCGCCGACCACACGCGGGCGCGAGGGGGGTGGGAGCGCACCCCCTGGCGCGCTACGCTGGCGCGGAGAGGTGTCCATGGCGCGCGTCTACACCGTCATCCTCGGCGGGGGCCGGGGGACCCGACTCTCCCCGCTCACGCGGCACCGCGCGAAGCCGGCCGTGCCGCTCGGCGGGAAGTACCGCCTCATCGACATCACCCTGAGCAACGCCATCAACTCGGGGTTCCGCCACATCGCGGTGCTCACCCAGTTCAACAGCGCCTCGCTCAACGCCCACATCGCCCAGACCTACCGGTTCGACATCTTCGGGCAAGGCGGGGTGGACGTGCTCGCCGCCGAGCAGACGGACGATCACATGGACTGGTTCCAGGGAACGGCCGACGCCGTCCGAAAGCAGTTCCGAAGGCTCGAAGCGGCGAAAACGGAACACGTACTCATCCTCAGCGGCGATCACCTCTACCGGATGGACTACCGGGAGATCTTCAACCGCCACGTGGAGAGCGGGGCCGATGCCACGGTCTCCGTGATCAAGGTGCCCCGGAAGGAGGTCACGGGGCTCGGCGTGCTCTACGCGGACGGAGAAGGCCAGATCCGCACCTTCCGGGAGAAGCCGAGCGCGACGGAGGACATCACCGACGTGCTCCCGCCGCTGTCGCTGCGGCAGGCCTGGGGCCTCGGCGACGAAGACTACTTGGTGAACATGGGGGTCTACCTCTTCCGGTTCGACGCCCTGCGCGAGGCCCTGGCCGACCCCAAAAACGTCGACTTCGGCAAGGACATCCTCCCTCGGATGGTGGCCGAGAAGAAGGTGATGGCCCACCACTTCGACGGCTTCTGGCGGGACATCGGCACCATCGAGAGCTTCTTCGACGCGAACCTCGCCCTCACCGCCGAGGAGCCCCCCTTCCGCTTCCACGTGGCGGGCGCGCCGATCTACACCCGGCAGCGGTTCTTGCCGGCCACCAAGTTCCTCGACGCCCAGGTCATCCAGAGCATCGTGAGCGACGGCTGCCTGCTCTTCGGGGCCCGGATGGAGCGCTCCGTGATCGGCATCCGCAGCCGCGTGCAGCGGGGCGCCGAGCTCAAGGACGTGGTGATGATGGGCGCGGACTACTACGAAGACGACGACACGCGCGCCGAGAACGCCCGCCGCGGCATCATCGCCATGGGCGTGGGCCCCGGCACCGTCGTGGAGCGCGCGATCATCGACAAGAACGCCCGCATCGGCGCGAACTGCGTCATCCGCGGCGACCGGAACCGCCCCGATCAGGACGGCGAGGGTTGGGTCGTGCGCGACGGCATCGTCATCATCCCGAAGGACGCCCAATTGGCCGACGGCACGGTGATCTGAGCAGCGCGGCGCCCGGCCTCGCCATTCTCACCCCGGCGGTGCCTCGACCGCCGACGGTTCAGGACGGAAGGCCGGTGGCGCGCCGCCAGCCCCTCGACGCCTACTTGACTTCGACCGCGAAGTGGCGGGAGAAGCCGCTGGTCATGGTCACGTCGAGCTGGTACCAGCCCGCCGCGAACCCCTCGAGGTGCACCGTGGCGAAGGGGCCGACGGTGCCGATCTTGGTGCCGTTGAGGGCGACCTCGCCGAAGGCGCTCATCGGGTTGGTGAACACCACCGTGTGGGCGCCGGGGGCGTCCTTGGTGTGCTCGGCCTTGGGCGCGGTGGCCAACGGCTTGACCTGACCCACGGTGGTGGCCGGATCGACGTACAGCCGCTCAAGGCCCGCGAACGGCGCCTTGGTGTACTGCGGGTCGTTCACGAAGATGGCGGTGTTCTTGTCCGCGAGCGCGAACGAGACGAGGAGAGGGAGCAGCATGGGTTCGCCTATTCCGCGGAGAGACCGGTGAACGAGGTGAGGGTGCGCAGGACGATGGTGGAGCCGTCGTCGGTGTTGACGTTCTCTTCCTTCACCAGGCCGATGCCCTTGACGTACCAGAGGGTCTGCTGCCCGTTGATGGTCTGCGCGCCCGTCATCAGGGAGATGTTGGTCGTGTAGGTGTTGGTGAGCTTGTAAGCGTGGTACGTCGTGCCGTCGATCTCGATGTCTTCGAAGCCGCCGTCCACGTAGGTGCCGGAGCTCTCGGCCGTGAAGCTCGCCACGCCCATGGAATCGGTGACGTTGGCGGTGTCGGAGTAGTTCCAGGAGCCGGCGCCGCCGACCTCATACTCCGCCGGGAAGATCTTCCGCGCCGGGGTGATCTCCGCCACCGGCGTGGCCGCGGCGGAGCCCTGCATGAGGAGGGACATGTCCCACTCCTCCATGAACAGGCCTTCTTCCCCCTTCTTGTTGGTACAGCCGATGTGCTCTTCGCCGTCCCACCCGGCCCCGCCGCCCTCGGCGGAGTCGATCATCGCCCAGACCTTGTTGCCGGCGCCGTCGTAGGCCGTGCCGTAGTCTTCCTGGTAGCCCGTGCCGACCCCACCCCCGAGGCTGGCGATGTTGATCTCCATGTCGTACTCGCGGTGGTACGGCGCGTAGTGGATGGCGTACCAGGCGTTCTCACAGAGCGACGGCGGCGGATCGGTGTCCGTGTCGGTGTCCGTGTCGCCGGTGTCCACCGTGTCGGTATCCGTGTCCGTGTCGGTGTCCGCCGTATCGGTGTCCCCACCGCCGGTGTCGGTGTCGCCGCTGCCGGTGTCCGCCGTGTCGCTGCCGGTGAACGGCTGCTGGGTGGAGTAGGAGCCGCCATCACAGGCGCTCGCGAGCAGGAGGAAGGCGGCATAGGACACGGTACGCATGGCGAGCCTCGAAACGACCCCCGGTGGTAGCACGATCCCGGCGCCCACCGCAAGCAAAAAGCCGGCGGTGCTGGTTCGGCGGATCTCCGGCCTGTGGACAGGCTCCCGCGCCCTCCGAGAGGTCGACGTGCTCGCGATCGACGGGCGGATCGCCGAGGTGGGCCCCGCCGGCACCCTCGACGCCCCGTCGGGCGCCGTCCTCATCGAGGGCATGGGCCGCATCGCCATGCCCGGACTGGTGGACTGCCACACCCACTCCGTGTGGGCCGGCACCCGCCTCGGCGACTTCGTCCGCCGGCTCAGCGGCGAGACCTACGCGGCGATCCTCGAGGGTGGCGGCGGCATCCACACCACCGTGGCCGCCACGCGCGCCGCCCCGGAGGCGGAGCTGCTCCGGCTCACCCGCGCCCGACTGGGCACGATGCTCGCCCACGGCGTCACGACCGTGGAGATCAAGAGCGGGTACGGCCTCGCGGTGGAGGCCGAGCGGCGGATGCTCGCGGTCGCCCGGGCTGCGGCCGGCCCCCAGCGGGTCCTCACCACCTTCCTCGGCGCCCACACCATCCCGCCCGACCGCGATCGCCGCGAGTACGTGGACGAGCTCTGCGGCCCCATGCTCGCCGCCTGCGCCCCGCTCGCCGACGCGGTGGACGTGTACTGCGACCGCGGCGCCTTCACCCTCGAAGAAGCCGACCGGATCCTCCGGGCGGGCGCCGCCGCCGGGCTCGCCGTGAAGGCCCACGCCGAGCAGGTCGCGCACACCGGCGTCGCCGCCCTGGCCGCCCGGCTCGGCGCGCGCTCCTGCGACCACCTCGAGCGTGCCGACGCCGACGACATCGCCGCGATGGCAGCGGCAGGCACCGTCGCCGTGATGCTCCCCGGCGCGATGCTCTACCTGCGGGACGTGTCGCCGCCCGTGGCCGCGCTCCGCGAGGCCGGGGTGCCGCTGGCCGTGGCGACGGACCTCAACCCGGGGAGCTCGCCGGTCTCGGACCTGTGGGCGTGTGCGACCCTGGCCTGCCTCACGATGGGCCTCACCCCGGAGGAGGCGCTCGCGGGGATCACCTCGGTGGCCGCGCGGGCCCTCGGGCGCCCCGACCTCGGCCGACTCGAGGTGGGGGCGGCGGCGGACTTCGCGCTCTTCACGCCTCCGCCCGGCGAGATCGCCGATCCACGGGTGCTCGTGCAGCACCTCGCCGGCCACCGGGCCGAGCAGGTGTGGGTCGACGGGGTGCGGGTCCGGTGAGGTTGCGGTGACGGCGCCCGACCGGGGCGCTCGGGGCGCCATTCGGGGATAGGAAGCGGTCTCGGCACGAGGCCCCATGCCCGCGATCTCCCTGCGCACCGAAGTCCCCGGCCCCAACAGCCGCGCCATCCTCGCCCGGCGGGACGCCGCGATGCCCCCGGGCGCCGCCCGCCTCACCCCCATCGCCATCGCGCGCGCCCACGGCGCCACGATGACCGACGTGGACGGCAACACCTTCCTCGACTTCGCCGGCGGCATCGGCATGCTCGCGGTCGGCCACACGCCCGCCAACGTCGTCGCGGCGCTGCACGCGCAGACGGACGAGCTGCTGCACATGTGCGCGATCGTGGCGAGCCACGAGAGCTCGATCCTGCTCGCCGAGCGGCTCAACGCCCTCGCCCCCGGCCCCGCGCCCAAGCGCACGGCGCTGATGAACAGCGGCGCCGAAGCGCTGGAGACGGCGGTGCACATCAGCCGCAGCTACACCAGGCGGCAGGGCATCGTGGTCTTCGAGGGCAGCTACCACGGCCGCACCAACCTCACCTTGGCGATGACCTCCAAGTTCAACCTCTTCAAGAAGGGGTTCGGGCCGTTCGCCCCCGAGGTCTACCGGCTGCCGTTCCCGAACCTCTACCGGCGCCCGGCCGGGATGAGCGAGGAGGCCTACGTCGACTGGCACATCGCCCAGCTCGAACACGGCTTCGTGGCGTTCGTCGATCCCACCCACGTCGCCGCCTGCGTGATCGAGCCGGTGCAGGGCGAAGGCGGCTTCGTCACCGCCCCGGCCCGGTGGATGCAGCGCCTCCGGCAGCTCTGCGACCAGCACGGGATGCTGCTGGTGGCCGACGAGGTGCAGTGCGGCATGGGGCGCACCGGCAAGCTCTGGGCGATCGAGCACGCCGGCGTCGTCCCCGACCTCGTCACCACGGCCAAGTCCTTGGGCGCGGGCCTGCCGATCTCCGCGATCATCGGGCGGGCGGACGTGATGGAGGCGCCCCACCCGGGCGGCCTCGGCGGCACCTACTCGGGGAGCCCGCTGGCGTGTGTCGCCGCGCTCGCCGCGCTCGACACCATCACCCAGCCCGCGTTCCTCGCCCGCGCCGCCGCGATCGGCGAGCGCACCCGCGGCCGCCTCGTGGCGCTGCAGGCACACTTCCCCAAGCTCATCGGCGACGTGCGTGGCCTCGGGCCGATGTTGGCGATCGAGCTGGTGAAGGACCCGGTCACCCGGGAGCCGTGGATGGAGGCTACCCAGCAGGTGAACGCCGCCACGCTCCAGCGCGGCCTCATCACCATCCGCGCCGGGCTCTACTCCAACTGCGTACGGTTCCTCCCGCCGCTCACGCTCACCGACGCCGAGGTGGACGAAGCGATGGACGTGCTCGACGCGTCGGTCGCCGAGGTCGCCACGAAGCTGGGGGTGGCGTGAAGCCGCTCCGGCTCTTCGAGCTCCGCGGGGGGCCGGTCGCGCGGGGGCGGGCCCACGGCGAGGCGTTCGCCGCCGAGATCCGGGCGTACGCCGAGGAGCGGGTGCACCTCGCCGCGGCCGGTGCCTGGGCGGGGCGCCCCACCACCCGGGAGGACGTGCTCGCCCTCGCCCGGCGGATGATCCCGGCGCACGCCGCCTACGACGCCGGGCTCCACGCCGAGCTGGAGGCCATGGCCGAGGCCGCGGGCATCACGGTGGAGGAGGCGATCCTCGTCGGCGGCTTCACCGACTTCGTGGACGCCGTGCGCGCCGCCGGCGGCCCCGGCTTCGAGGAGGACGACTGCACCGCCGTGCTCGTGCCGCCCCACCGCACGCCCGCGCTCGGCGGGATGTTCGCGCAGACCTGGGACATGCACGACACCGCCACCCCGTTCGTGGTGCTCTTCGACCTCCGGCCCGACGACGCCCCGGCCGCCCTCATCTTCTCCACCGTCGGCTGCCTCGGGCAGATCGGGGTGAACGAGGCCGGGATCACGGTCGGCATCAACAACCTCGTCTGCACCGACGGGCGGGTCGGCGTCACGTGGAACTACGTGGTGCGCAAGGCGCTCGCGCAGACCACCCTGGAGGACGCCATCGCCTGCGTCCGCGACGCGAAGCTGGCGGGTGGCCACGACTACCTCCTGATGGACGCCGACGGCCGCGGGGTGAACATCGAGGCGTCGGGGCGGGTGCAGGTGCTCGAAGCGCTCGGCGAGGCGCCCATCGTGCACACCAACCACTGCGTGCACGACCTCACCCGCGCGTGGGAGGCGAAGCGGGACGCAGGGTTGCTCGCGAGCTCTCACGAGCGGCTGCGGGTGGCGCAAGCCGAGGTCGCCGAGGGGGTGATCGACCTGCCGCGGCTCCAGGCGCTGATGGCGGAGGGTTCGTGCATCTGCCGCCATGGCGGCCCGCCTTCGCACATCGAGACCAGCGGCGCCGCCATCGTGCGGCCGGCCACGCGCGAGCTCTGGGCCACCTGGGGCCCGCCCGACGTGAGCCCCTGGGAGCGCTTCGTGGTGGGCGTCGGGCGCCCGATCGGCGACCGCGAGGTCGACGGCGTGGGGCCAAGGTGTCGGATCTGAGGGGCGGTATTTTGGTGCGCTGACCTCCCGGCCCGGCTCCACCCTCGCGAGCCAGGACCAACGTCGGGGGTCGGGGCATCCGAGGTGCGTCAGCGCCTCCAGCTCAGGGTCGCGCCGGTGGTAGCCCATCGCCTGGACCTCACGCCGGGCCTCCTCCCGGGCGGCACGTCCCGCGTCGACCTCGCCGCGGGCGAAGGCGAGCTGTCCCGATGCGGGCCAGCGGAACGGACCTCCGCCCGCGAGAACGGCCCCTCGTCCGACCACGCGATGCGGATCGGGCGATTCAGGGGAGCAAGCCGGCGTTTTGTGCAGAATTGTCGACGAACCCCGCATGCTCAGCGTTCATGCTTGCGATTTTGAAAATTCGGCGCAACGTGTCAGCGAGAGAGTCGCTTTGCTGAACGGAATTCGTAAGTGCCGGTGACACGGTCGGTCTCTTGGAGTTGGGCGCCGCGGAGCCCAAGGAACGCGTAGGGTGAGGGGGTCACAGGCGCGGTTTCTTGGGGTGGAACGCCGCGGAGGCCAAGGAACGCGCAGGGTGAGCGGGTCACAGGCGCGGTTCCTTGGGGTTGGGCTCGGCGGCCGAGCGCCGCCGCTCAAGACCGGCACGGGGCCCCGAGGAGGGCGGCGACATTCTCGGCGTTCGTGCATCCGTTTCTTGCTCGCGACGAAGGAAGCCGACAATAGTGCCGCTTGGCCAAATGGACTTTCCCGAACCGCACCACGTGGTTCCCGCGTCTCTTTGCGCCTTGGCGCGAGCTTCGAGAACCTGGCCGCGGGCAGGCCCACCCAGAGAGTCCACGCAAAGACACAAAGACGCCAAGCCGGAGGGCGCAACGTTGAGGGGTTCACCCGTGCTCCGTCCCCGCAGCCCCCATGCTCCGAGCTCGCCATTCTCGCCCCGGCGGCTCCTCGACCGCCGACGTTGACGGGGGGCAAGGCGGTGGGCCGCCTCCAGCCCCTTGGCACCTGCTCGCTTCGGCCTCCTCAGGGAGCCGGAGCCGCCTGCGCCTTCGTCAGCACCCGCATCGCGAGGCTCTCCCCCCACTGCCGGCCCACCATCATCGAGTCCTGCGCGATCGCCGGGGAGACGGAGATGTACTTCTGCCCGGTCGGCGTCTGGTAGAAGGCGACGAGCGCCTTCACGTCGTCGTCCGTGAGGTGCCGGGCGTAGACCGGGACCATCAGGTCGATGAGCTCGTTGGTGTCCACCGAGGCTTCGAAGTCGGTCCAGAACGACGCGGGGAGCGAGGGCGCGAGCTGCTTGAGCTGCGGCAACATCTGGGTCATCATCTGCTTGGCCAGCGCGGCGGAGCCCGTGACCGCCAGGAGCTGCCGGATGTCCGCCTCGAAGGCGGGATCGATCGTCGGCGCCACCGGCGCGGACGCGGGCGCCGCGGCCGGAGCGGTCGGTGGAGCGGTGCGCGGCGCGGCGAAGGCGCCCGCGGGGAGGAGCAGGGAGAACGCCAGCACGAACCGCATTCGGCCACCGGGAGTGGCGCCGACGTATCGCGCCCCGTCCCCGGATGGCTGCCGCGCGCCCCCCCGCGCTCCCGGTGCGCCCGCTCACCGGCCAGACCGCCCGCCCGCGGGTATAGTCCCCCCATGCCTGCCTGGAAGCATCACGTCTTCGTCTGCACGAACAAGCGCCCGCCGGGGCACCCCAAGGGCTCGTGCGCCGACCGCGGGTGCGCGGAGGTCGCCGCCGCGCTCGGCGCCGCGCTCGAACAGGACGAAGCGCTCTGGGAGAACGTGAAGCTCCAGACCAGCAACTGCCTCGGTCCGTGCCGCGCCGGTCCCACCCTCGTGGTGTACCCGGAGGGCACCTGGTACGGCGGGGTCACGGCAGCGGACGTCCCGGAGATCGTCCGGGAACACTTCCACGGCGGCCGGCCGGTGAAGCGGCTGGTCCTGGAGGGCTGATGTTCGGCCGGCTGCGCGCGGCGCTCGGCGCCGAGGAGAAGGGGCTCCGGGGCACCGTCAAGGACGCCCTCGCCGGGCGCCTGCCCGGGAAGCCTGCGCCGGAGGCGCCACCGGCGAAGCCGGGGCCGCCGGAGGCGGCGGCAGGGCGGGTGGAGCGGAGCGCCGCGGGAGCGGCGCGGGCGGAAGGGGCGGTCGCGTCAGCGCCAAGGCCGTCGCCGGAGGCGCCGGCCGCCGCGGAGCGTCTGGGCGGAGAGGCGGAGCCGTCCGCCGCCCTGGTCGGTTCGGTCGACGTGGCTCCCGAGGCCGCGATCGCGCCCGCGCTCCCGGAGGAGCCCGTCGCCGCGGTCGTCGAGGTCGCGCCGGCCACGGAGATCGTCGCGCCCGTCGCCGCCACGGCCGCCGAGCCAGCGGTCGCCGCGCCGCCCGTCGCGCCCGAACCCGTCGTCGCCACGCCCGTCGCGCCCGAACCCGTCGTCACCGCGCCCGCCGCCCCCCCCTCGCCCGTCACCGCCCCGACGCCCGCTGCCGCCGCGCCCGAGCCCGCCCCCGTCAAGCTCTCCCTCGCCGCCGCCGCTGCCGCCGCCGCGCGCGCCCCGGAGAAGCTGCTCCACGCCGACCAGGGCTCCACCGACCTCGACCACTACATCGCCCGCGCCAAGGCCAACAACCGCGACGTCGGCGCGATCCGCGGCGGCATCGGCATCAACCGCGCGGAGGACGGCACTCCCTACTGGGGCCCGGTCGACAACGAGAGCTCCCGCGCCAAGGCCGCCGGCCACTTGTTGGCGATCGACCAGTGGGAGTGCATCTCCTGCGGCACCTGCGTGGAGCAGACCGACAAGGTCTTCGTGCTCCCCGCTGACGGAAAGGCCGCCCCGGTGGCCCAGGACGGCCCCATGGACCTCATCCAGGACGCCATCGAGGCGTGCCCGGTTACGTGTATCCACTGGGTCAGCGAAGGCGAGGCGACCGAGCGTGGGCTCGCGACCAGCTTCCAGGAAGGGTAGCCACCCGCCGCCCCGAAGCGGCCCTTTGGACACCGCCTCCGCCCGAAAGCGCGACCGACTCCGATCCTGCGAATGACGTATCGACCGCGCCGCGTGAGGCGGACCGGAGGGCGGCGGCGGCGCAGAGGAGGCGTCGGAGGCCAGCGCCTGGGAGCCGCCGCCGGCCGCGGCGCGCACGGCGCCGCGGCCGAGGCCGGAGGCCGAGCCCGCAGGGAGGCCGACGGCGACCGGAGGGAGCCGGCACGCCCGGATCGGCGCCCTACCGATTCCTCCCCAGCCGCTCGTGCGCCCCGGCGAAGTCGTCGCCGAGGAAGCTGGCGGCGAGGTTGAGGTCGCCGGCGAGGAGCGCGGCGGCGGTCACGCAGGCGAGCTCCCGGGCGCTCTTCACGCCGAGGAGCGCTTGCGCCTCGGCAGCCGTGCCCTTGCGGGTGCCCCCGCCCACCGTCGCGACGTGCAAGGACGGCAGGTCGAGGGAGGCGTAGAGGTCGCCGTTGCGCGCCTCCAGCGAGAGCGTGCAGGCGCAGGACTCGGCCACGTAGGCGGCGTCCTGCCCGGTGGCGACGTAGAGGCCGGCGAGGCCGTTGGCCACCTGCAGGCCGTGGTTCGCGGTGCCCATGCGCCCGTAGGCGAGGTGGTAGTCGGTCCACAGCTCCGCGATCGCCTCCGGGGTCGTCCGGAGCCGCGCGCGCACGAGCTCACCGGGGAGGGTCACGTCGGCCACGGTCCACCGACCGCGCCAGTGGCGGGTGCTCGCGCGCTTCTCGGGGTCGTAGCCGTGGAGCGCCACCCGCGGCCGGCCGGGCATCCCCGCCACCAGCGCGCTGACCGCCCGGTTCACCATGTTCGCGCCCTGCGCGTCCCCCGTGTCCATCCGCACCGTGAGCATCAGCCGTCGCCCAAGCAATTCCCAGCTCAATTCGGTGACGTGTCCGTGAGCGGTGGTGGCGTTCGCGAGGGCCACGAGGCGGTCGCGCTCGGCGTCGACCACGCGGGCGGCGGCCAGCGCGTCGTCCACCGACGCGTAGGCGAGGAGCGGGTAGAGCGCGTAGCCCTCCCGGAGCACCCGGGCGCAGACACCGCCCGCCTCGGCGCACAGCCGGAACCCCCGCTGATAGCTGGCCACCATCGTGCCTTCCGTGGTGGCGAAGGGCACGGCGTACGCGCCCTCGAAGTCGCCTCGGAGCACCAGGGGGTACGCGACGCCGAACGGCACCTGCGCATAGCCGAGGAGGCCCTCGACGTTGCCGCGGGCCTGCCCGGGTGGGACCGGCGCGCCGCCGAGGTGGGGTGCGGACCACCCGCTCCGCACATCTTCGTAGAACGTGCGGCGCGCGGCCACGGCCGCCTCGGACCAGTCGTCGGCGGGGTCGCGAGGGGGGGAGCGGAGTTGATCGACGGGCATCGGCCCCGTATATTGCCGGTCGTGCACACCCTGCTCCTCCTGCTGGTCCTCTCCCCCGCGAACGCCAAGAAACCTGCGCCCCCACCGGCGCCCGCCTGGAAGGCCACCGAAGCCGCCGCGGCCGACCAGAAGGTCGGGATGGATGCGTTGCTCGCTCAGGATTGGGCCGCCGCCGAGGCCGCCTTCCGCAAGGTGCTCACCACCGAGCCCGACTGCGGCCAGGCCCTCACCGGCCTCGCCCGGGCCCTGGTGATGCAGGGCAAGCCGGCCGACGCGCTCGACCCGGCGAAGCACGCCGCCGGCCAGAACGCCGATCAGGTCGAGGCCCACCTCTGGTACGCCCGCGCCGCCGCCGCCACCAACGACGCCGACCTCGCGCTCACCGAGGCCAAGGCGGTCCTTGGGTTGAAGCCCGGCAATGTGGATGGGCAGCGCATCGCCCAGACCGTGCTGGTCGCGCGGAAGGACTACGCGAGCGGCCACACGCTCGTCGCCGCCTCCCGCGCCGCGTCCAACCACGTCGCCTGGGACTGCTTCGACGGCATCCTCTACGCCGACGAAGACAACCTCGACGCGGTGGTTCCCCTCACCGACAACTGCGCCCACGCGCCGGACGCCACGCTGTACGCCGAGTTCCAGAAGGCCGTGGCAGACGCCGAAGCGCGCAAGGCGGCCGCCGCGCCCCCGCCCCCGCCGCCCCCTCCCCCGGCGCCGCCGCCCCCCAAGGGAAAGAAGAAGTAGCCGGCCCCTGAGGCGGGATGTACGCTCCGGCCGTGGCGTCTGCGCTCCCGTCCCCGCTCTTCCTGCTCGTCGGCGCGCTCGCGTGCGCCTCCGCCGAGCCGACCGCCGATGACTCGCAGGCCGAGGCCGACTCGTGCTCCCTCGCCGCCAGCTCCACCACCTGGGAGAACTGGGGCGCCGGCTTCTTCGCGGGCTATTGCCGCACGTGCCACTCGTCGGGCACCGCGGATCGGCGGGGCGCGCCCGAGGCCGTGAACTTCGACAGCGAAGCGGACGCGCTCGCCCAGCTCGACGCGGTGGAGCGCACCGTGCTCGACGACGGCACCATGCCGATCGGGGGCGGGGTGCCCGACGTCGAGCTTGAGCGGCTCCGCGAGTACCTGGCGTGTGGGCGATGATCTTCCTGGTCGCCTGTACCTCCGGGGCGACGGACAGCGGGGTGGGCACGCCCGGCGCCCGCGGCGACACGTCCGAGGCCTTCCCCGCCCCCGAGATCCCCCCCGAGCTCGATCTTGCCGGAGTGGAGGCGGCTTTCCGGGAGGCGAGCACTCAGGGCCTTGTCTGGCCGCTCGATCTTCATGCCTGGTTTGAGGGCTTGATGGACGACAGCCTCGCGGGCGCGGGCAGCTGCCCGGTGCGGGTCTTCTCCAAGGACGACCCGGAGACGTGGACGTCCTACTGGAGCGGCCCGTGCACCGGCCGCCACTACACCATCCTCGGCGTGTGGATCGCCTACGTCACCCGACGGGCGTCCGCGGACGGCGAGGAACTCATCGCCACGGATCTCTGGTCGCTCACCGGCGAGGTCACCGCGTCCGGCGAGGAGGTCTACGCCGGCGGGCACGCCGATATCGAGTGGACACGCACCGGGGACACCGCCTCGTTCGCCACCTTCTACGGGGGTCAGTATCGCGACCCCCTCTGGCATGGCGCGATCGCCGCGGGAACGGAGGGGGGCATCCAGATCTCCGGCGAGGTGGACGAAACGTCGGGGTTCTCCGGGGTGGTCAATGGAGGGGTGATGGGGGGCAGCGCGTACATCGAATTCCGGGACGTCGCGTACGCCGGGATGCTCCCGACCTCCGGCGAGGTCGGTGTCCGCGATCCGAGCTCCGGCTGGTGGACGCTCTCGGTCGGGCCGGACGGCTGCGGCGCGGTGGCCTGGGGAGCCGAGGTCGTCGGAGACACCTGCGTCGTCGCCGAGTCCGGCCCGCTGTTCGACGCGGCGGCTCGCGCCTCCCTGGCGGCCCACCCATGATCGTCGCCGTCCTCCTCGGCTGCGCCACCCCGCCCGTGGACACGTCCGAACCGCCGGTCGTCGAGCCAGCGCCCTCGATCTACGTCCCCCTCGACCCCGCCCGGCTCGCACGGCGGCTGAGCATCGACACCCGCGGGCGACTCCCGACCGTCGACGAGCTCGCCGAGGCCGAGGCCGAGGTCGGCGGCCTCGACACCCTCACCGAAGCGTGGATGGCCGACCCGGCGTTCGAGGGCCACCTCGCCGACGTCGTCGCCGAGAGCTGGCTGCTCCGGCTCGACACCCTGCGGATCGACCCGACGGAGTTCGGCCTCGATCCCACCCAGAGCTACCCCTTCACCCGCGCGTTCGACGATGAACCCGCACGCCTCGTCGCCCACGTCGTCGCCCAGGACCGGCCGTACACCGAGATCGTCACCACCGACGTCACCATGGCGAACGACCTCCTCGCGGAGATGGCGCCCCTGGAGTTCGTCGATCCGGCCGCCACCGGCGAGTGGCGCGAGGCCCGCTACACCGACGGCCGGCCCGCCAACGGCATCCTCGCCACCACCGGCTTGTGGATGCGGTACCACACGACGATCTTCAACTACAACCGGGGCCGCGCGGCCGCGCTCGCCCGGCTCCTGCTCTGCTACGACTTCGCCGGGCGGCCCGTGCTCTTTGAGAACGTGGCGGACCAGTCCACGCAGGGCCTCCAGGACGCGATCACCACCTCACCCGGCTGCATCGCCTGCCACGCGACGATGGACCCCCTCGCCTCCACGCTCTTCGGCTTCTGGCCCTACGAAGACCGCGACGGCACGGAGATGGTCACCTACCACCCCGAGCGCGAGCGTCTCTCGGAGTCGATCACCGGCGTGTCGCCCGGGTACTTCGGCACGCCGGTCACGGCGGCGGGCCAGCTCGGGCTCTTCGTGGCCGACGATCCCCGCTTCGCGGTCTGCACCGCGCGGCGCACGGCCGAGCGCCTCTGGGGGCGCAAGACCGCGCTGGAGGACGACCCCTCCGTCTACGCCCTCCGCGACGCCCTCACCGCGTCCTGGAGCTACAAGGACCTCCTCCGCGCCACCTTCGCCACCGAGGAGTACCGCGCCGGCAGCCTCACCGCCGCCGCCACCGACGCCCAACGCCAGGCCGCACACCCGCTCCGGCTGATGAGCCCCACCACCCTCCGCGCAGTGGTGGAGGACGCCACCGGGTTCCAGTGGACGTTCACCGGCGTCGACCTCCTCGACAGCGACACGCTCGGGTTCCGCGTGCTCCTCGGCGGCGCCGACGGCGACACGGTCCGCGAGCCCAACCTCGAGCCCACGGTGTCCCGCTCCGTCGCCTTGCGTCGCCTCGCGCAAGCGGCCGCCACCTGGGTCGTGGGCCACGACGCCGCGGCGGATCCGGTGGATCGTCGCCTCATCGGCACCGAAACCCCCGATGCCCTCGCCGTGCTCACGCCCACCAACCCCGCCTTCGAGGGGGCCCTCCGCGACATCCACCTCCGGTTGATGGCCAAAGAGCCCGACGCCGAGGCGATCGCCGCCGAGACCGACCTCTTCTCCGCCGCGGAAGCGACCGGCGGCCCCGAAGGGGGCTGGACGGCCGTGGTGAGCGTGCTCCTCCGCGACCCCGAATTCTGGACGTATTGAGATGCCCCGTCTCTCTCGCCGCCACTTCCTCGCCCTGGGCACAGCCGGGCTCCTCCTCCCCCGCCGCGTCTTCGCCGACGGCGCCGGAGAGCGGAAGTTCCTCTTTGTCTTCTGTCCGGGCGGATGGGACCAGGCGGTCGTGTTTGCGCCGATCTTCAACGACACCACCGACCACCTCGACGGCGACGAGCCGGGCACCGGGGGCGGCTTCACCTTCACCGACTCCCCGGCGCGGCCATCGGTGCGGGCGTTCTTCGAATCCTGGGGGCCGCGAACCTGTCTCGTCGACGGCTATCAGGTCCCGAGCGTCGCCCACGACGTGTGCACCCGCTGGACGATGACCGGCACCGCCAACGACGGCACGGATGACTGGGCGTCGATCGTCGCCGGCCACACGACCGTGCCCCGGGTGATGCCGAACGTGCACATCTCCGGGCCGATCTACCCCCACGCGTACGTGGACGCGTCCGTTCGTGTCGGCCTCGCGAGCCAGCTCGCCACCCTCGTCGACGGCACCGCGCTCCTGACGTCCGACCAGCCCGTGCCCTACGTCCCGCCCGACCGGGATGCGCTCGAAGAGGCGTTCGTCCGCGCCCGACTGGACGCGTGGACCGCCCGCGCGCCGTCCGGCATGCCCGCCCGGGTCGGCGCCGCCGAACAACTGGCGATGGACCGGTCCACCTCCCTGATCGACGTGGCCGACGAGCTCCGCGTCACCGGGCAGGACCTCTACTCCACCGCCAGCGTCGCCGTCCGTGCCCTCGCGCGCGGCCTCGCCCGAACCGGCGTGGTCGCGTTCGGCAGCGGCGGCAACGGCGCGTGGGACACCCACTCCGGCAACGACTACCAGGGTGTGCTCTCCGAAAACTTGTTCGGCGCGCTCAACCGGCTGCTCGGGGACCTTGCGAGCGCGCCCGGAGAGAGCCAGCCCACCCTCCTCGACGAGACGACCGTGGTGGTGCTCTCCGAGATGGGGCGCACCCCCCAGAACAACGCCGCGGGCGGAAAGGACCATTGGACGTGGACGTCGGCGATGCTCATCGGCAGCGGCGTCGCCGGCGGAACGCGCGTCGGACGGTGGACGGAGCAGCTCACCGGCGAGGCGATCGACCTTTCCACCGGCGAGCCATCTGCGAGCGGGGTCACGATGTTGCCGGGTCACCTGGGCGCGACGCTCTTGAAGCTCGCCGATGTCGATCCTGAGGAGTTCATCGATCCCGCCCTCGGCACCACGATCGACGCGGTCCTCGCGTAGGCAGCAGACCGGCTACCCTCCCGCGGTGACCTCCTCCCGTCAGCTCACGGCGCGTTCGCTCATCGCCGGCTGCCTCCTCGGCGGCGCGATGAGCCTCTCCAACCTCTACACCGGCCTGAAGATCGGCTGGAGCTTCGGGGTGGCGATCACCTCCGGCGTGCTGGCGTGGGCGATCTTCGCCGCACTGTTCCGGCTGAAGTGGGTGCGGGAGCCGTTCGGGCTGCTCGAGAACAACGCCATGCAGTCCGTCGCCAGCAGCGCCGGGTACATGGTCGGCGGCGGCACGGTGGCGGCCATCCCGGCGCTGATGATGCTCACCAACACGTCGTTGCCGCCGCTCTCGATGTTCGCCTGGATCAGCTCGATCGCGCTCCTCGGCGTGGTGATGGCCATCCCGATGAAGCAGCAGATGATCAACGTGGAGCAGCTCCGCTTCCCGAGCGGGATCGCCGCGGCGGAGACGCTGAAGGCGCTCCACGGCGGCACCGAGGGTGGCCGGCAGTCGCGGCTCCTCGGCTTCGGGGCGCTCGCGGGCATCTTCGTGGGCTTCTTCCGCGAGGCGAAGGCCGGATGGATCCCCTGGAACATCCCGGAGGCCCTTCCCTTCTCCCTCGGCGCGCCGCTGCTGCTGATCCCCGAGAAGCTCCAGCCCTGGGTCCGCGGCAAGCTCGACGCCGCCACCCTCGCGCTCTTGGACGCGGAGCCCACGCTGCGCGGCCGTCCCCTCACCAAGTACACCTTCAACCTCGACACCAGCATCATCCTCATCGCCGCCGGCGCGATCATGGGCTGGAGAGCGGCGTGGGGCATGATGCTCGGCGCCGTCGTGAACTACCTCGTGCTCGTGCCCGTGGTCTTCCACTACGGGATCATCCCGTACGGGCTCGGCTACAAGAACATCTCGATGTGGAGCGTGTGGTTCGGCTCGGCGGTCATGCTCACCAGCGGCCTCACGTCGTTCGCCTTCCAGTGGCGGAGCGTGGTGGCGGCCATGCAGAGCGTGGCCAAGGCGTTCGGGAGCGAAAAGGCGGAGGACGACCCCTCCGAGGTGCCGATGTCCTGGTTCGTGATCGGCGTGGCGATCACCGCGCCGCTGGTGATCGCGGCCGAATACTTCATCTTCGGCATCCACCCGTGGCTCGGCGTCGTCAGCGTGATCCTGGCGTTCTTCATCGCCATCGTCGCCTGCCGCGTCACCGGCGAGACCGACACCACGCCCAGCGGCGCCCTCGGGAAGATCACGCAGATCACCTTCGGGGTGCTCGACCCCGGGAACGTCACCACCAACCTGATGACCGCGAACGTCACCGGCGGGGTCGGCCTCCACGCGGCGGACCTGCTCACCGATCTCAAGAGCGGCTACCTGCTCGGCGCCAACGCCCGCCAGCAATTCTGGGCGCAGCTCGCGGGTGTTTTTGCGGGCAGCCTCTTCGTGGTCCCCGTCTGGAACGTGCTCGTCGACGGCCCCCAGGACTTCGGCGAGAAGTGGCCCGCCCCCGCCGCCCAGACCTGGAAAGGCGTGGCGTTGCTCCTGGCCGAGGGGTTCCACAAGCTCCACCCGAGCGCCCAGCTCGCCCTGGCGATCGGCGCGTCGCTCGGCGTGGTGCTGGTCCTGGTCGAGCGGCGTTTCCCCAAGTGGAAGCCCTACATCCCTTCGGCCGCTGGCGTCGGACTCGGGTTCACGACCCCGGCCTCCAACACGATCTCGATGTTCATCGGCGCGCTCATCGCCCTGTGGCTCTCCCGTCGCGACGCGAAGGCGGAGGAGACGCTGGTCCCCGTCTCCAGCGGCGCGCTGGCCGGGGAGAGCCTCACCAGCGTGGCAGTGCGCCTGGGGACCATCGGCGGGCCGTGGTTGATGGGCTTCTTCGGGAAGTAGCCGAGGTTCGAGGGGGAGAGGTTGGTTCACCCTCCCGGCGCCTCCCCACCCTCGCGAGCCAGGACCGGCGTTGGCGCGGCGCCACCGGGCCGCTGCCCGGCCGCGAACGTCGTCCGCCGCTGGAAGGGCCGGACGCCCGGTTCAGTCGGAAGCCGGCCCCGCCCGCCCGAACGCCACGTCCACCTCCGCCCGCAGCGCCTCCAGCCGCTGAGCGGCCTCGTCGCGGTAGAAGAGGTTGAAGGTGTCGAAAGGGATGATCCGCCCGTCAGGCTGGGCGATGTGGACGCAGGTCTTCTTCACCGAGCGTACGTCGAAGCTGTGCGCGTCGATGAACTGCATGATGAGCACGCGGAAGACGTTGTCGTACCGAAGCTCGGGCGGCGCGTCGATCTTCGGCAGACAACAGAGCAGATCGCTGAGGCAGTTCGCCTGCGACTCCGGCGAGTGGTTCGTCGAGAACAGCTTGAAGAGCTGGTCCTTCACCCCCGCGTCGCGCTCGAACACGATCGTGTTGCGGGTCCCCTCGATGTACACGCTCGGGTCGAAGAGCCCGGTCAGCGGCACCACCTGCCCGCCCACCTTCAGCGCGTAGGCCATCGCCAGGGCGTCCGGGTGGCACGGCACCGGCACGAGGTCCTTCGGGGCAAAGACCGAGGTCTGGGCGAGGATCCGCCGCCGCACCTCGGAGAGCGTGAGCCGGTCGGTGAGCGGGTCGAAATTCTCGGTGCGACCCGCCACCTGAACCGGCTGGAACGTCACCCCGCGCACGCAGGGGCGGGTGAGCGCGAAGTCGATGATCTCGCCGAGCTCGCCGTCATTGAGCCCGCGCTTCACGGTCACGACCAGCGTCGTGGAGACGCCTGCTTCGTCCAGCGCGTCCAGCGCGCGCATCCGCACGTCGCGGAGGTCGGCGCCGCGGAGCTCGCGGTGCACCTCCCCGCGCAGCGAGTCGAACTGCAGGTAGAGCTCGAACCCAGGGGCGTACGTCGCCAGCCGCTTGGCGAACCCGGCCTCCTTGGCGATGCGGATCCCGTTGGTGTTGACCATCAGGTGGCGGATCGGCCGCCGCTTCGCCGCATCGAGGATCGCCCAGAAGTCGGGGTGGATCGTCGGCTCGCCGCCCGAGATCTGCACCACGTCCGGCTGACCCTCGTTGGCCACGATGGCGTCGAGCATCGTCTCGATCTCGGCAAGGGAGCGCTGGGTGGTGCGATGCGTGCCGCTCGCCGAGTAGCAGACCGGGCACGTGAGGTTGCAGCGGTCGGTCACCTCAATCAGCGTGAGGCAGGAGTGCTGCATGTGCTCGGGACAGAGCCCACAATCGTAGGGGCAACCCCACTTCTGCGGGGTGTTGAACCGCCGCGGCATCTCCGGCCGCTTGATGTACACCTCGCGGGCCAGGCGCCAATACTCCGCGTCGTCCGCCAGGAGCACGCGCTCCCGGCCGTGCCGGGGGCACCACTTCTCCATCACCACGCCCTCGTCCCCGATGACGATCTTGGCCTCCACGCGCCGCAGACAGGCGGCGCAGATGCTCGTGGCGGTGTCGTAGAACAACCAGGGACGGATCTTCGGGGGAAGGTCGCTCATGCCGCCGACGTAGGCCGTCCGGCCTCCGCGCGCGAGCCCGCCAGACGCCCCGTGACCTGCCCGCGGCGACAATCCGTTGCTTCGCCTCCGGGAGCGCCAGCTTGACACCGGCCGCCGACCGTGGCACATTGCTCGCACGCCCCTCGGGAACGGATCTTCCGGCCAGGGGCTCACAGCGCGGCGGGCCCTCACCCGCACGCCCATGGATGATGATCCGTCCGGTACCCACCGGAAGCCATCGCCGGGCGACGCCCCGATGGCCGCCTCGATCCGTCCGCGGAGGACGACTTTCGATGACCGATGCACGTCAGGCCTGACAACCCCCTCATTGTCCAGGGGGATGGAAAAGTCCTTCTGGAGACGAAGCACCCGCAGTACGAGGGGGTGCGTGATTTCCTCTCTCGGTTCGCCGAGCTGGAAACGTCTCCGGAGCACCTCCATACCTACCGGATCCACCCGCTCACCCTGTGGAACGCCGCGTCCAGCGGCATGACCAAGGCCGAGATCGTCGACGGGCTGCGGGAGTGGTCGAAGTTCGACGTTCCCCCGGATGTCCTCGCCCAGGTCTCGGAGACCATCGAGCGGTACGGGCTGGTCAAGCTCCTTCAGCACCCCGACGATCGGAAGCTCCTCCGGCTGGAATTCACCACCGCCTACGTGGCGAAGCTCATCGGTCAGGTCAAGACGGTCAAGGAGCTCCTCGTCGAGGATGGCAAGCGGTACCTCGCGATCCAGGGCGGCCACCGCGGCATCTTCAAGCAGCGGATGCTCGCGGCCGGCTGGCCGGTGGAGGACCTCGCCGGCTTCATCGAAGGCGATCCGCTCGACATCCAGACCGCCGAAGTGATGAAGAACGGCAAGCCCTTCCTCATCCGCGACTACCAGCGCACCTCCGCCGATCGGTGGTTCCAGGATGGCCGGCCGGCGGGCGGCAACGGCGTCATCGTGCTCCCCTGCGGCGCCGGCAAGACCATCGTGGCCATCGCCGCGATGGCCAAGGTCAAGCAGAAGACGTTGATCCTCGCCACCAACGGCGCGGCCGTGAACCAGTGGGTCCGCGAGATCCTCGACAAGACCAACCTCACCGAGGGTCAGGTCGGCGCCTACACCGGCGACACGAAGAACATCCGCGATGTCACTGTCGCCACCTACCAGATCCTCACCTGGCGGCAGTCCAAGGAGGCGCAGTTCGCGCACCTCCACCTCTTCGAAGACCAGAACTGGGGCCTCATCGTGTACGACGAGGTGCATCTGCTCCCGGCCCCGGTCTTCGGCGCCACCGCCGAGCTCCAGGGGCGCCGCCGCCTGGGCCTCACCGCCACCCTCGTCCGCGAAGACGGCCGCGAGGGCGATGTGTTCTCGCTCGTCGGCCCCAAGCGCTTCGACATGGCGTGGCAGTCCCTCGAAGAGCAGGGCTTCATCGCCGAAGCGAAGTGCTACGAGGTCCGGGTCGGGTGGAAGAACGGCGCCGCGCTGGCTTACGAGAAGGCGCGCGAGGGAGAGAAGTTCCGTCTCGCCGCGGTGAACCCGGCGAAGCTCGAGGTGCTCGACACCCTCTTGAAGCGCCACCAGGCCGACAACGTGCTGGTCATCGGCACCTACCTCGACCAACTCCACGAGATCGCCCGCCGCTACAAGGCGCCGCTCATCACCGGAGAGACGCCCGGCCCTCAGCGCGACGTGCTCTTCGGCAAGTTCCGCAAGGGCGAGATCAAGCTCCTCATCGTGAGCAAGGTCGCGAACTTCTCGATCGACCTGCCGGACGCCAACGTCGCGGTGCAGGTGTCGGGCTCCTTCGGCTCCCGCCAGGAGGAGGCCCAACGGCTTGGCCGCGTGCTCCGCCCGAAGAAGGACGGTGCCCATTTCTACAGCCTGATCACTCGGGAGACCAAGGAGCAGGAGTTCGCCATGAAACGGCAACTCTTCCTCACCGAGCAGGGCTATCGCTACTACATCCAGGAAGGCTCCAACTGACTGGAGCCGCTGAGGAACGCCGATGAGCAATGAAGGACAAGACACGGCACCGGTGGACGGCGAAGGCGGAGGGCGCCGGCGGCGCCGGCGGCGTCGGCGTCGGGGGGGCGGCGGCGGGGGCGAAGGCGCCTCGGCAGACGTGCTCGCTCCGCAGGAGAATGAGGGCGGCGAGGGCGAAGCCGGCGCGCGTGGGCGCCGCGGGCGTCGGGTCTTCCGGGACGACTTCGAGGCCCCCGGCGCGGGCGTGCCTTCCTCCGGCAAAATGGTGGTGAAGCCCCGGGTGCACCGCAAGAAGTGGAAGCCCACCGCTGGCCTCGCCCGCCGCCGCCGCATGAGCCGCGGCGAGATCGATGAGCTGGCCACCTACTTCATGAAGATGCCGGAGCCGTTGGTGCACGCGCTGTATCGCGCGCTCGGCGGCCAGCCGGTGCGCGTCGGCGAGCACGAGCGGGTCGTGCAGCTCACCGTGCGTGCCCTCGCCCAGGGCAGCCGCCTCAGCGGCCTGCTCTACCAGATGCAGCCGCGGGACCGCCAGGCCCTCGCCGCGCTCATCCAGTGCGGCGGCCTCGCCCACGCCGACGACTTCCACCGCGAGCTGGTCCTGATGCTCGGCGGCCGCGAGCACGACTGGGTCCGCACCATGCAGGTCCTCGCGGATCGCGGCCTCGTCTGCGGCAGCGGCCCCGTGGAGGAAGGCTTCTACTACCTCGTCCCCGAGCCGCTGATCGACCCCTTGCTGGAGCACCTCGGCCCCGAGCTCGAGCTGCCCACCTTCCAGCACGAGGAGATCCGCGTCGTCGACCAGCGGCCGTTCTGTCCGCCGCTCGACTTCTCCCTGGCCACCCTGGCCACCTACATGGACCAGCACCCGCCGAAGCTCACGCAGCGGCAGGAAGTGTTCAAGGCCCAGAAGGAGGACCTCGACAAGTTCTTCGCGCAGCTCTGGGCGCCGGAGTCGGAGGTGTTCAACCTCCACTACGACTTCCTGATGATGCACGGGATGATCGAGCTCCGCGGCGACCGGGTCTCCGTCAACCGCGAGGTCGTGGAGGAGTGGCTCACGCTGGAGCCCGAAGACCAGCGGGACCTCGTCTTCCGCGCGCTGGAGAAGCGCCAGGGCATGGCCGAATGGGTCCTCTGGGCGGTGCACTCCGCCAAGGGCGAGTGGGTGCCTGAAGCGCCGCTCATGGCCATCTACCGGCGTTGGAAGCGGGGTGAAGACTGGCGCGAACGTTTCCACAAGCGCCTGTACACCTCTCCGCGCGGCGCGGACCGCGAAGGCTACAGCTTCTCCGCGCTCACCAACTGCGGCGTTCTGGAGCTCGGCGTCTGGGGCCAGCAGAAGTTCTACCGGCTCTCCCCGCGGGGCCTCGCGCTCCTCGACCCCCCGGACGACGAGGGGTTCGCCAAGTTCTACCTCACCCCGAACTACGAGATCATCGCCCCCGCCGGCCTCGCGCCGGTGCTCCTGTTCCGCCTCGGCGAGATCTCGGAGCTGATGGGCTGCGATCGGGCAAACACCTACAAGATCACCGAGATCAGCATCGAGCAGGCGCTGAAGAAGGGCTGGCGCCGCGAGGAGCTCCTGGAGTTCCTCCGGGAGTACAGCCAGATCGGCCTGCCCCAGAACGTCGAGACGACCCTGCGCTCCTGGATGGGCGGCGATGGCGACGTGGAGTTCCACGAGATCACCGCGCTCACCGTGCACCGCGCCCACATCAAGCGGTTCGAGTCGCTCCGCGCGCTGCGGCCGTTCATCGTCCACCGCTTCGCCCCTGGCGTCTACGCGGTCGACCGGAAGCGGCTCCCCGAGATCACCATCGTGCTGATGGAGGCTGGCTTCAATCCCGGCAAGGAGATCCGCAAGTACCCGGCCGATGACGAGGCGGCCCAGAGCCGCGAGCGGCTGCACCACCTCCTCGCCGAGGCTCGGGAAATCCGGGAAGATCCTGTCGCCCGCGCCCAACGCGCCGACACCCTCCCCGCCGACCTGCACGCCATCCCCGGCTCCTCCGTGGAGATGCAGGAGAAGAAGAAGCGCCCGCCCAAGGGTCCGCCCCGCGCCAACCCGCAGGAGGTCCGGGCCATCCTGGAGAAGGCCATCAAGGGCAACCTCGGCCTGCACATGACGTACCACTCGCTGAAGGACGACAGCCGCAAGGCGGTCCTGGTGGTCCCCGAGCGCATCGCCCTCAACCGCGAAGGCGCCGCCGTGCTCGTGGCGTTCGACGTCGAGGCGGGCATGCGCCTGAGCTACTCCGTGGCGCAGATTGAGCGCGCCCAGACCACCGACGGCCGCGCCGGAGGGCCGGGATGAGCGGCGAGGCGAAGCCCGAGGCACGTTCGTTCGAAGCCGCCCTCAAGGAGCTTGAGGGACGCGTGCAGAAGCTCGAGTCAGGGGACCTCCCGCTCGACGACGCCCTGCGCCTCTTCGAAGAAGGCGTGGGGCTCGTCCGCGAGTGCCACGAACGCCTCGACGCTGCCGACGCCCGAATCCTCGTTCTCTCCCGCGGCTCCGCCGGGGTGACCGAGACCGCCGCGAGCGGGGATCGCAACTCTGATTAGACACCGCGTTGACACACGCGGCGAAAGCTGCGAGTAGAGTGCCGCGCTTCCGGGCACGAGGGACCCTTCGATGTTCGACCATGTTGGCCGCAATCGCAACCAGTCTGCCGCCCGTACGGCCGGCTCGCTGCTTTTTTCGCTGGTCCTCAACGGGAGCGGGCTCGCGATCCTCTTCTACGCCACGATGAAGGCGCCGGAGATGCTGGAGGACGCAAAAGCGGCCCTCGTCGCGGTGAACCTCGCCGCGCCGCCACCCCCGCCGCCCCCGCCGCCCCCGCCCGGCGGCAAGAAGAAGCCCCACAAGGAGAAGGAGGTCGTGCAGGACACGCCCCCCGATCCCACGGTGCTCCAAGAAACGCCTCCCCCGGTCGAAGACGAGCCGGAGGACGACGGCGGTCAGGAAGGCGGCGTCGAGGGCGGCGTGAAGGACGGCGTCGTCGGTGGCGTGGTGGGCGGCGTGAAGGACGGCGTGCTCGACGGGCAGCTCGGCGGCACCGGCGTGGTCAAGTCGGTCTACTGGACCGAGGTGCAGATCAAGAGCAAGGTCGTCCCCGAGTTCCCCGAGGCGGCCCGGCAGCTCGGCCTCAAGAACGAACGCTGCATCGTCCACCTCGTGATCGACGAGCAGGGCGTCCCCATCGACTTCCAGTTCAAGACCTGCCCCGAGCTCTTCAAGTCCGCGGCGAAAGACGCGGCGATGCAGTGGCGGTTCTACCCGCTCATCGACAACGGCGCGCCCGTGAAGGCCGGCTTCGATCTCAACTTCCAGTTCAAGCTCAAGTAGGAATCACCGACATGGATCTCTCCCTCACTGGCATCTGGGGCGCGATGGGCATCCCGGCCCGCATGGTGGTCATCACCATGGCGCTGATGCTCTTCTGGTGCGTGTACGTCGCCGTGGAGCGCATCCTCTACTTCTTCGCGGCGCGCGGCCAGTCTCGCGCCCTCGCGGGCGCCATCGGCGCGCCCCTGAAGAACGGGGACCTCGCGGGCGCCATCAAGCTCGTGGGCGGCGAAGCCTACAAGAAGGCCTACCTCGCCGTCATCCTCGGCGCGGGCCTCAAGGAGTACGCCGAGCGGTCGGACAAGCACGGGATCTCCGCCGCCAAGCGCGCGCTGGAGACCGTGGCGATCGAAGAGGGCGCCTCGCTCCGCAAGGGCATGAACGTGCTCGCCACGACCGGCTCCACCACCCCGTTCGTCGGGCTGGTCGGCACCATCTTCGGCATCATCAACGCGTTCTCGATGATGGCCACGGCCGGCGGCGGCGACCTCACGTCCATCTCCGGCGGTATCGCCGAGGCCCTGGTCTCGACCGCGGTCGGCATCACCGTCGCGATCATCGCGATCTGGTTCTACAACTACTTCAACGCCGTGATCGACGACATCCTCAAGGACGTGAGCGTGGCCTCGGCCGAGCTCACCGACTTCTTCGAGAAGGACTCGCTCAAGCGCTCCGAAGCCACGGCCGCCAAGTAGTCGGGAATCCCGAGGAGGAAGCCGCACCATGGGCGCGAAGGTAGGAGGCAAGAAAGGCGGCGCGATGGCGGACATCAACGTCACGCCGCTCGTAGACGTCGTGCTCGTCTTGCTGATCATCTTCATGGTGGTCACGCCGATGCTCAGCTCTGGCGTAGACGTGAAGCTCCCCAAGGCGAAGACCGCCGAGGAGGAGAAGGACATGGGCCAGAACCTGGTCATCGGCGTCAAGGGGGATGGTTCGATCTACGTCGACAAGACGAAGGTCACCAAGGAGACCCTGATCGCGGAGATCGGCAACCAGCGGCAGAACCGCTCGCTGGTCCTCAAGGGCGACAAGGCCGCCACCTACAAGCAGGTGCGCGAGGTGATCGACCTCATCCACGAGAACATCGCGGGTACGGACACGATGATGCTCGCGACCGAGAAGATCAAGGACGGCGCCGCCGAGGGGGGCAACTGAGATGGGCGCCAAGGTCGGTGGTGGCAACAAGGGCGGGATGGACGAGATCAACGTCACCCCGCTCATCGACGTGGTGCTGGTGCTCCTCATCATCTTCATGGTGCTGGTGCCGGTCACGGTGCAGAAGATGGCCTCGGAGCTCCCTCCGAAGGACGACTCGCCTCCCCCGCCTCCCGACCCGAGCTCGCCGAAGCAGCTCCTGGTGGCGATCTACGAGGACAACAGCTTCGCCCTCAACCTCGTCCCCATGGACGAGACCAAGCTGCGAACGGAGCTCTCCACCCAGCTCAAGGGCCGGCGGAAGGACGACAAGAACGTCTTCATCGATGGCGCAGCGGACGCGAAGTACGACACCGTCGTGCACGTGATCGACCTCGCCCGGGACTCCGGCGCCAACCGCGTCGGCTTCGCCGACATGAAGGACGAAGGCCCGGCCCGGCTCACCCCCGATCAGGTCATCCAGCTCAACGCGGGCACGCTGGTGCTCCCCGGCATGCCCGGCGCCCCGACCGACCCGGCCGCCCCCGCGGCGCCCCCCACGCCGTGAACGGGTACGCCCGCCTCGGCGGCGAACCCGCCGTACGGGCGCTCGTCGACCGGTTCGTGGACCGCATGGCCGCCGACACGATCATCGGCTTCTTCTTCGCGGGGAAGGACCTCGCGAGGGTGAAGCTGCATGAGTACGAGCACGCCTCCGCGGCGCTCGGCGGTCCGTCCGCCTACACCGGCCGCCCGCTCGTGCCGCTGCACCGTTCGCTGCGGATCAACGCCGGCCAGTTCCGCCGAAGGCTCGCGATCCTCAAGCAGGAGCTCGAGCGCGGCGGCGTCCCCGCCGACGTGGCCGAGACCTGGCTCGCCGAGCAGCGGCGCCTGGAGGCGGTGATGACCGACGGCACCGACTGCGCCCCGGTGCCCGCATGATCGAGGTCGGCGAAGAGGCGCCGCCGCTCGCCGGCCAGCCCGTCTTCGGCCTCCCATTCGACCTCACCCGCGCCCGGGGACGAGGCGCCGTTGGCGTGGTGTTCTTCGGCGCCCTCTCCTCCGGCGCCACCCTGGACTCCTTCCACCGCCTCACCGCCATCTGGTCGAAGCTCGACGGGGAACAAGGTGGGCTGGTGGTGGTCACGCGCTCGCCCCTGGAGGCGGCCCGCGACTTCGTCCCGCGGCACCACGTCTTGTTCCCCATGCTGGTGGACGAGGAAGGGGCGCGGTACCACACCTGGGGGATCGGTCGGGCGAGCGGGGTCGGCGCCGTGTTCGCGAGGTCGCAGCCCGGTTTCGTCCGCCGGGCGGTGAGCGTGCTCCGCAACGGGCAGCCGCTCCCCGAGGCGCACGTCGATCAGGCGCCCGCGGCCTTCGTCGTGGACCGCGCCGGGAAGGTCACCTGGGCGTGGTACGGCGCCAGCGTGAACGACCGGGTGGACGCGGATTCCTTGTGGTACGCCGCCTCCCGATGATCAGGCTGGTCCTCGCGGGGTCGCTCGGGTGTCGCCCGACGGGCCCCGCGGCGGACGAGTCGGCGGTCCCGGATCCGCTGCCCCGCGCCGTGGCGGTCGCCATGGTCGCGGTGGGGGGCCAGCCGGTGACCGCCTACTTCTCGGTCGTCCCCAACCCCCGTGGCCACATCGACGTGCGGGTGGCCAACAACCTCCGCCTCCCCGGCGAACGCGCGATCTTCGAGATCCGGCCCGACTCCCCGGAGCGCACGACCTGGAGCCTCCATGAGGCCATCGGTCAGGCCCGCGTGCCGCTGCACCTTCCCGGCACCGTCGCGGTACGGCCCGTCCGCTTCGAGTCCTCCACGGCGTGGCTCTTCCCCACCGACGGCCCCGGCTACCGCTGCGACCTCCACTCGGGCGACTGCGCCCCCACCGCCTCGTACCCGTCCCTGGAGCTCACCCACTCCGGCCCCGGCAGCGGCTTCCGCCTCGCGTTGGAGGACCGCACGCTCCGCTTCCGCCAGCCGCACCAGCCCGACGACGGCCCGGGCGAGATCGTCGCCACCCGCGTGCTCGACGTGCTCAGCATCCGGTGGCTCCACGATCTGCCCGACGCTGCGGTGATGGAGCATCTCGACCGGACCTTCCGGGGTCGAGGCACCCTCCACGCCGGCGACGGCGCCGTGGTCGTCGACGGCGACATGGACGAGTGGGACGTGGCCGAGCCGGTGGTGGTCGACGCGCCCTGGCAAGCGGCGACGCGCGAACACTGGCACGGCCCTTCGGACGCCAGCTTCAGTGTGGCCGCTCGGGTCGACGGCGCCCGGGTGTGCTTCGGCGGCCGCATCCGGGACGACGAACTCAGCTCCGGCGACCAGCTCGCGTTCGCGCTGGGCGCCGAACGGGCCACGCTGACCCTCGCCACGGGGGAGTTCGTCACCGACTCCGCCGATCCGATCGACCTCGTGGCCGTCGTGACGCCCGAGGCCTTCGGCTGGCACTTCGAAGCCTGTGAGCTCCGCCCCACGCGCACCTCCGACCGCCGCGAAGTGGCGTTCGCCGCCTGGTACCGCGATCAGGATGGCGCCGATGCGCCCGACGAGCTCGCCACCGCCCCGGTGGACGGCGACACCCCCACGGGCACCCTCGACTTCCCGCGCTGATCAGCCCGGCGGGTGCGGGTGGGAGAACAGGAGCACGGCCACCGCGGTGACCAGGTAGAGGAACGCCGTGATCAGGATCGGGCGGTCCTTGAGCAGGGTCTCGTCCGGCGCGGCGCCCTCACCCTTCTGATCGATGAGGTAGATGTAGCGGAAGACGCCGTACACCACGTACGGGAGCGTCAGCCCGAGCAAGGGGGTCAGCGACTGCACCGTGTAGACGGCGTAGGAGATGATCGTGCCGCTGGTGGTGATCGCCTGGAACTCCTGGAGCATCGCCGGGCTGTAGTGGTCGAGCGACTTCCGGGTGCCGTGCGCCTTGCCCTCCAGGAGTCGGATTTCCCCCCGGCGCTTGTTGAAGCCAAGGAACAACGCACCGAAGGTGGTACACACCAGGAGCCAGGGGCTCGGCGGCACGCCGATGGCCACCGCGCCCGCCACCGCCCGCCAGAGGTAGCAGGCGGCCAGCACCATCACGTCGAGGATGACGAGGTGCTTGAAGTAGCTGGAGTAGGAGAGGGTGGTGACGAAGTAGGCCAGGGCCACCGCCACGAACCAGGGACCGAGCCACGCGGCGATGGCGAGCGCCGCGGTGGCGGCCACCCCCATGATGAGCCAGGCCCCGCCGTTGCCGACCTCCCCAGAAGCCAGAGGGCGAAACCGCTTTTTCGGATGCTTTCGGTCCGATTCGATGTCCCGGTAGTCGTTGTAGACGTAGCCGGTGCTGCTCAGGAGGCTGAACGACACGAAGGCCAGGCAGGCGCGCATCACGGCGTGCGGGTCGGTGAAGTGGGACGAGAAGATCAGCCCGAAGAAGAGCAGCCCGTTCTTGGTCCACTGTTTCGGTCGCATGGCCGCGAGGGCCGCGAGGGGGAACGGGCGGCGGGGGGCGTCGGACAAGCTCATTTCTCCGAGGACGGGGCAGTGGGGCTGGGGAGCGCGGCCGGGGACGGCGCGGGGGTGCGGTGCATTCGACTGCCGACCAGGAGCCCGAACAAGAACGCGGCCACCGCCATCGCGAAGCACACGATGGCCCAAGCGGCGTGGACCTCGCCGGGTACGCGGACGGGCCCGCTTCGGGGCCGGCGCGGCGCGGGCGCCGGCGCGGGGGCTGCGGCAGGTGCGGCGGCCGCAATCGGTCGAGGTTCGGCCGCCCGCCGGGGAAGCTCGCCACCCACGGGGAGACGCACGGTCTCCGCGGGGTCGCGAGCCTCGTTGCGGATCACGGTGTTGGCTTCGCCGAAGGGGTTCTCCCCGCCCGCGGCCGCGGCGGCGGCGAGCGCTCGGGGATTGCGGATGATCGTCGCTTCGTCGCCCGGAGGGGGCGGGAGAGACACAGCATCCCGGAGCATCGACAGCGCGGTGTTCGAGGCGCCGGGGTCCCGGGCGGCGGGCGCAGGGCGGAGGGTGGACGCATCGGGGGAGAGCGCCCGCGGACCGGTCTCCACCCCGCGCCCGGGAATGTGGGGGTTTCGCCCGCTGGACTCGTCGTCGTCGAGCTCGACGTCCTCGGGCTCGAGCGGCCGGGTGGGCGCGTCGCTGGCGGGACGCCGCTCCGCCGGGGCGGCCTCCGGGAACAACCCGCGCACGAAGGCGGCCAGGGTGGAGGCGGAGAAGATGAAGCCCGAATCGTGGAAGAAGCGGTCGAGCGCCTCCTTGAACTCGGTTGCGCTCTGGAGGCGGTCGTCGGGGCGCACCCGCAGCGCCTTGTCCACCACCACGTCGAGCGCGTAGGGGACGTCGGGGTTCACCTCGCTCGGGGACGCGTACTGGCCACGCCGCACCGCCTCCAAGGTGGCGAGCTCGCCCGCCTGACGGAACGGATGGCGGCCGGTGAGCACCTCGTAGAAGAGGACGCCCGCAGAGAACAGGTCGGAGCGCTGGTCGATCGGCTGGGCCGCCGCCTGCTCGGGGCTCATGTAGTCGAAGCGGCCCTTGATCACCCCGGACATCGTCTCCAGCGCCTTCACCGACGCCTTCGCGATGCCGAAGTCGGTGAGCTTCACCTCGCCCTGGAAGCTCACCAGCACGTTGCCGGGGGCGATGTCGCGGTGGACGATGTTGAGCGGGACCGGCCGTCCGCCCCGCATCACCTGCCGGTTGTGCGCGTACTCGAGGCCCTTGAGCATCTCCAGGAGTACGAAGACCGCGTGGGGCACCGGGAGGGTGATGCCCTTCTCCGCGCACCGCGCGAGGACCTGCCCGAGGTCCCGCCCGTTGACGTACTCCATGGCGATGTAGAATTGCTGATCGACGCTGCCGAGGTCGAGGATCTGCACGATGTTCGCGTGCGACAAGAGCCCGGCAACCTTCGCCTCGTCGACGAGCATGTCGACGAATTCGGGGTT
>CAIXRH010000074.1 GCA_903921785.1 uncultured Pseudomonadota bacterium | reverse complement strand
CCCACGGGGGCCGGCAAGTCGCTCTGCTACCAGGCGCCGGCGCTGGCCCGGGGCGGCCTCTGCATCGTCGTCTCCCCCCTCATCGCCCTGATGAAAGACCAGGTCGATGGCCTCCTCGCCCGCGGCATCCGCGCCACCCTGATCAACAGTACCCTCGACCTCACCGAGCGCCGCTCCCGCATGGCCGCGCTCCGGGCCGGGGAGATCGAGCTGGTGTACGTGGCGCCCGAACGGTTCACGGCGCGGTTCGTGGAGGAGCTTCGTGCGTGCGACGTGCGGCTCCTCGCGCTCGACGAAGCGCACTGCCTCTCCCAGTGGGGCCACGACTTCCGCCCCGACTACCTCCGCCTCGGCGACGTTCGCCGGGACCTCGGCTCCCCCCGCACCGTCGCGCTCACCGCCACCGCCACCGCCGAGGTGCAGACCGACATCCTCAAGGTGCTCGGCCTCCCCGACGCCCGTCGCTTCACCCGCGGGTTCGATCGTACCAACCTTCGGATCGACGTCATCGAGGCCCGCAGCGCCAAGGAGAAGGACACGCTCGCGGCGGCGCTCTCGTCCCCCGGGCCCTCGCTGGTGTACTGCGCCACCCGTCGCAACGTGGAGCGCGCCGCGGCCGCCCTCCCCGGGGCGGCGGCCTACCACGCGGGCCTCGAGCTCCGCGACCGGCAGACGGTGCAGGAGCGGTTCATGCGGGGGAAGGCGCCGATCGTGGTCGCCACCAACGCCTTCGGCATGGGCATCGACAAAGACGACGTGCGATCCGTCGTGCACTACGACATGCCCGGCAGCATCGAAGCCTGGTACCAGGAGATCGGCCGCGCCGGGCGCGACGGCAAGCCCTCCCGCGTCACCCTGATCTACCGGGAGTCGGATCGGCGGATCCACGAGTTCTTCATCCACGGGAGCCACCCGCCGGCGGCGTGGGTACACACCGTCTGGGCGGAGCTCCAGAAGCGCTCCGATCACGGCAAAGGCCCGACCAGCGGCCCCGTCCACGTGCCGCTCCCCGAGCTCCAGGCGCTCCTCCCGCCCGACGCCGACGAACGCGGCGCCCAGAGCTGCCTCTACACGCTCCAGCGCGAGGGCCACATCCGCCGGCTGGGCGCGGCGGACCGCCCGGGGATCGCCCGGGTGGTGGGGCCCTGCACGGAAGGCGGCCTCCGCGGCCGGGTCCACGCCTGGCTCCGCGAGCAGGTCGGTGCCGAGGAAGGCGTGGGCGTCTGGCTCGACCGCGCCGCCGAAGCCCTCGACATCCCCGAAGACCAGGTCCTCGCCGCGCTTCACACCCTCCGCGCCCGCAAGGCGATCACCTGGGAGGAGCCCAGCCGCGCCGACGGAATCGAGCTCCTGCGCCCGGGCGTGCCCCTCGCGCTCGACGAAGCCACGGTCCGCGCCCGCCGCGCCCGGGAGCTCAAGAAGCTCCAGGCGATGGTCGACCTCACCCGCGCCGACTGTCGGCGGAAGTACGTCCTCGAGTACTTCGGGGACACCGCCCCGTACGAACGTTGTGGCACATGCGATGCCTGCCGCGCCGGCAGCCGCTCCGGGAACGCGCCCCGGGCGCTGCGGGCCGATGAAGAGATCATCGTCAAGAAGGCCCTCGCCTGCGTGGTGCGGATGAAGGAGGGGTCCACGGCGGCGATGGTGGCCAAGGTGCTCGTCGGCGCGCGCGACGGCGTGCTGGTCTCCCTCGGCTTCGACCGTCTCTCCACCTTCGGAATCCTCGGCTCGCTCAGTCAGCGGGAGGTGGAGTCGGTGCTCGCGGAGCTCCATCGCAGCGGGGCGCTCGGGCGCAAGGAGATCACCCGCAGCATCCAGGGGAAGGAGGTGCGCTACGACGCGGTGGAGCTCACCGAACTCGGCCGCGAGCTGATGTTCGGCCGCGCGCCTGACTTCCGCATGTGTTTCCCCCTGGGCGAAGCCGCGGTCTCCACCCCCGCGCCCACCGCCCCGCCCGCCGGCGCGGTGGACCTCCTGGCCCACCTCCGCGACGTCCGCGCCCGCCTCGCCCGCGCCGCCGACGTGCCCGCCTACGTGATCGCCAGCAACCGCACGTTGGAGGCCATCGCCTCCACCCGCCCGGTCACCCGGGGGGCGATGCTCGCGGTGCCGGGGATGGGGCCAGAGCGGTTCCGCAAGCACGGCGAGCCGCTCCTGGCGGCCGTACGGAGCTGGTGCGGCGGGTGAGGCCCCCCCCCAAGGCGAGCCGAAGCCGCCAGCCCATGCGGGTTTTGGCCGACGGCGACCGACCTCGTCCTCCGGCGCCAACGGTCCCGGGTGCGGTGACCGGGCGGGTGACGGGGGGGCGCCGGCCGGAGCGCAGCGACCGGCCGGCGACCTCCCCGGCAGGACCCAGGGCCAACGCCTGCCGTTCGCCGTCGGCGCCTCACGCACGCGCCTCGCCGCCGGCCGAATCCCGCACTTCCGGGCGCCGCGATCTGCGAGGCGAGCCCGCGGCTCCGCCCGGGGACGAGGCCGGCCCGCCAGCGACCGGCTACACTTCCGCCATGCTCCTCTTCGCCCTCTTCGCCTGCGCTACGGGCGCCACCGACGACACCAGCGGCGGCGGCTCCGGCGGCTGCCTCAGCGGCCCCACCCTCGAGATCACCTCTCCCGAGAGCTCCGCGAAGCTCCCGGCGGGCGAGGCGGTCACCCTGTCGATGAACGTGAAGTCCGAGACGGACGACAACACCCTGCGCCTGCTCTGGGCCGTGATGCCCAACGGGGGCGACACCGAGAACATGGGGACCCACACCACCGAAACGTGGACGCCCGCCCTCGAAGACGTCGGCATCTGGACCATCTTCGCCCAGGCCGAGGACGAGTGTACCGATTCCATCCCGGTCGACCCGATCCAGGACACCGTCCGGGTCGAGGTCGTGGCTCCCGCCTAAGCACATGGGGGCGCCAAACACCGTCGGCGCTCCGGGCCACCCGTCTCAGGCGCAAACCCCGTCGGCGCTCCGGACCACCGTCGTGCTCGGCGGGGCGTTGTCCGCCGCGATGATGGCGTCCGGGTGTGCAGCACCGGAATGCGACAGCGGCTTTGTCTTCAACACGGACGGACTCTGCGTCGCCGGGCCCTCGGCGCCGCCTTCGGGCGGCGGCGACACGGCAGACACCAGCCTCGACACCGGGGATACCGGCGCCGACACCGGCGACACGGCGGACACCGCCGACAGCGGAGACACCGCCGACACGGCAGACACGGCCGACACCGCCCCGCCCCCCGACCCCATCGTCCCCTTCGACACCACCGCCTGGCTCCCCGCCTCTGCCGTGTGGTACGGGCTGTCGGTGGCGCCCGACGGCACCGTGTGGGCGGCCGCCGCGGGCGGGCTCCTCCACCTCGACCCGGTCAGCGGCGTTGGGCGGCTGTACGGAATCGCCGACGGGCTCTACTCCGACACCCCGCGCGCCGTCCTCGCCGCCACCGACGGCACGATCTGGGTCGGTGAGGTCGGCACGGTCGACGTGCAGGGCGAACACTTCCAGGTCGAGAGCGACGGCACGCTCACCCTGCTCGCCTACATCAACTACGACGAGTCCGCCGAGGAGCTGGCGAACTATCGGATCAAGGAGCAGCCCTACGGCGTCGGCGCCGGGGACATCTGGATGGGGATGAACGAGGGGCTCTGCCTGTGGGACGCCCACAAGGCCGTCTACGCGGAGCACGCCCACCCCACGCACCCCCACGGGCTCACCCGCGGCATCGCGTTCACCGACGAAGGCGACATCTGGGGCGGCGACGACGACCAGCTCGCCCGCTGGCGCTACTCCAACGACGGCGATCTGAACCCCGCCGCCGACCTCTTCGAATACTGGGTGCCCTGGCCGGTGGAGATCGGCACCGCCATCAACATCCTCGACCTCGACGCCGCCGGCGGCCGGGTCTGGCTCGCCAGCACCAGCTACGGCCTCGCCCGGGTGGACGTGTCGGACACCAAGGGCGCGAGCACCACCGCCCTGTACGCCGAGCCCACCACCGCCAACGCCGTGCGCACCCTCGGCGACTGGACCGTCTACGTCGGCACCGACGCCGGCCTGTACGTGGTCGACGTCGCGACAGATACAGTCGCAAGTGTCGCGACACTTGATCCGGATCTTGCCGGGCCAATACAACAGCTCGCGACCGATGCGACGCACGCCCCGTGGTCCATGTGGTTGGCCGAGCCGGGGAAGCTCGTGCGCGTCGACGAGGTGCCGTAGTCCGCGGCCAGCTACCCGGGCGCCGGTGGCGGCGGGGCCGGCTCCTGCGCCGCGGAGTCCACTGCGGTGGAGAGTTGGCTGAACAGGGCGTCGAGGTTGTCGCCCAGCGCGGTGAGCGACACGATGATCAGGACCGGGGTGAGCGCCGCGCAGGCGGCAAACACCAAGAGGAAGCCGCAGGTGATCTTCATCGCCCGCGCGAGCGGCGAGGGCGGCGCCGGCGGTGAAGGATCGACGGGCAACGGGCCGCGCCAACCGTTGGGCGGAGGATCGCTCAGCTCGCGCCGCGACCGGTGAGCACCACCGGGAACGTGCGCAGGATGAGCTTGAGGTCCAGGAACAACGACCAGTTGTCGATGTACTCGAGGTCCAGGCGCATCCAGTTGTCGAAGTCGACGTGGTTGCGGCCGCTCACCTGCCAGATGCAGGTGAGCCCAGGCTTCATCGAGAGCCGGCGCATCTGCCACCGTTCGTAGCGGGCGACCTCCGCCGGCAGGGGCGGGCGCGGCCCGACGATGCTCATCTCGCCGCGGAGCACGTTCCAGATCTGCGGCAGCTCGTCGATGCTCTTCCGCCGGATGAACGCGCCGATCCGGGTGACACGCGGGTCGCGCGCCATCTTGAACACGGGCCCGCCCATCTCGTTCTGATCGGCGAGCGCGACTTTCTTCGCCTCGGCGTCCACCACCATCGAGCGGAACTTGAACATCGGGAACGTGCGCCCGAAGAGTCCGCTCCGCTCCTGCACGAAGAGCACGGGCCCCCCGTCCTCCAGCTTGATGAAGAGCGCGGTGAGGAGCATCACCGGCCCCAGGGCGAGGAGCCCGAGCATCGCGAGCACCACGTCGACCGTGCGCTTCACCAGGAGCGCGGTGCCATCCGACGGAACGGACGAGAAGGACAGCACGCTCCAACCGCCGAGATCGTTCACGTCCGCGCGGGCGATGGAGAGGCCCAGGAAGTTGGCGTCCATCGAGAAGGTGACCCCCACCTCCTCGCACCGGTCGGCGACGAAGCGGAGCGTGGTCGTGTCCCAGGCCCGGCCGGTCATGAAGACCTGCGCGATCGCCTCACGGTCGATCACCTCGGGGAGCTGCCGCAGCCGCCCGAGCACCCGCACCCCGTGGACGCTGGTCACGTCCTCCGTCTCGGGGACGACCACCCCGGCCACCCGGTACCCCCAGTGTGGATGTTGGAGCACCGTCTCCACGAAGGGTGCCGCCTCCACCGCACCGCCGATCACCAGGATGTTCAGGGTCGGCGCACGCTTCCGGGCCCGTGACGCCTCCAGCCGACGCGCCGCGAAGAGCGTGCCGATGCTCACCAGCGAGAACGCCAGGAGGAACGTTCGGGAGGTGGGCGCGGACGGCGGGAAGAGGAAGAGCACCACCAGCAAGAGCCCGAACGCCACCACCACCGCGCTCGCGATGCGCAGCAGCAGCACGTCGGAGCGGATGCGGCGGATGTCGTCGTAGAGCCCGTGCTGGGTGAGCGCGAAGAGCCAGAGCGGCACCACCGCGAAGACGAGGTGGAACTGGCTCTGCACCGTCACCGGCGAGAGCAGCGGCGCGCCCGGCAGCACGTCGTACGACCAGACCTCACGGATGCGCTGGCGGACGAAGGCGACCAGGAGGAAGGTGATCGCGACGACCACCGCGTCGATCACGCGGGCGAGCCAGCCGAGCGAAGCTGCCTGCGCCTTCTGCATCCCGCCTCCCTTATCCTGCCGACCTCACTCCATGTACCCGAGCTCCTTGAGCGCGGCGTTCACGTCCTCCCGCTCCTTGCTCTCCACCTTCGGCGCCGTGCCGTGGTTCACGCCCTGCGGAGTCGCGGCGTACCAGGTCTGCGCGGCCTTCTGGATGGCGGCGAGCGGCGCGGCGGTCGCGTCCTTCATCCTCGCCTTCTCTGCCGGGTCCTTCAGCAGGTCGAAGGCGAAGGCGAACGCGCCCGTGGCGCGCGTCGCGAGGAGCTTGAGCTTGCCATCCAGCGAGAAGGCGATGTCCGTGCCCCGCTCGACCACCGCCAACGGCCCTTCGGTCTGCCGGTAGATCGAGCTGCCCTGCCAGGCGGGCGGCTGCTTTCCGGCGAGCCCGACCACGTCGAGCACCGTCGGCGGGACGTCGATGAGCCGACCCATCCGGTCGGAGACCCGCCCCGGCTTCGCCCCGGGGACCTTCACGAACAGCGGCACGTGCGCGAGCTCCTCGAAGACCCCGCGGTTGTGGCCGGCCTGGCCGTGGTCGCCGAGCGCCTCGCCGTGGTCCGAGTGGAACAGGACCATCGTATTCCCGGCCTCGCCCGAGGCCTCCAGGGCGTCGAGGATCTGCCCCATCTCCGCGTCGGCGTCGTGGACGGCGGCCTCGTACTGGGTGCGGAGCTGGGTCGCCCGCGCGGGGCGGAGATCGGCGGCGAGCTTGGGCCAGTCGTTCCAGTCGAGCCCCGCCTCGGGCACGGTGATCGGGGTGCCGAGCGCGGATTGCGCGGTCGGGCTCGGCCGCCACGGGGTGTGGCAGTTCATCACGTGCACGTAGAGGAGGTTCGGCTTTCCGTCTGCCTTCCACCCCTTGATGTCGGCGATCGCGCCCGACACGGTGGCGTCATCGGTTCCGCGCACCCACTTGTCGAACCCCTTCCCGAAGCCGAGGGCCTCGTGGAGGTGCCGGTTGGCGTAGCGACCGGAGGTCGCGTAGCCGTTGGCCTGGAGCACCTCGGCGAGCGTGGGCACGCTCGCATCCACCGTCTGGTACTTGTCGAACTGGCCGATGTCGTAGTCCCACCCGTGGGTACGGGCGAACCGCGAGGTGGTGTAGGAGATGAACGACGGGAGCGTCCAGGTGTACTGGGTCCACGCCCGGTCGAAGACCAGGGACTGCTTCGCCAGCGCGTCGATGCGGGGGCTGGTGGGGCTCGGCTCACCGTAGGTCCCGAGCACGTCGGCGCGGAGCGTGTCGACCACGAGGATGAGCACGTTGGCCTTGGGCGCGGACGCGGCGGGAGGGGGCGCGGCGGGAGGGGGCGCGGCGAGCGCCGTCGCGACGAGCAGGGTCAGCATCTGGGAACGGTAACCGGAATCGGGGGAGCGGCGCGCGGAGCCGCGATAGACCGTGCGGGGTGGCCCTCACGGCCTCCCTGGGAACCTCCCCCCCCTCACGCTGTCGGAGGCGCGCCGATGCCGTTCTGCCTGCTGCTCTCCGTCGCGTGCGCACCGAAGGCGCCGGCCGCCGCCTCCCCCGAGCTCGCGGCGCCCTCCGTCGAGCTCGACGCGCGGACCGCGCTCGAAGCCACCGCCCGCGGCGACAGTCCCGCGGCCGCGCGCCCCGACGTGCGGCTGGCGCTCGGCGAAGCCTGGGCGCGGGAGGCCGAACGCCGCGAGCTCGACGCCCTCGGCCGCCACATCGCGGCCTATGACGCCTGCTTCGACACGCCAGACTGCGTCCCGGCCTTCCTGGAGCCCGACCTCGGCGATGCCGGGATCGCGTGGCGGCGGGCGGGCGCCCGCTTCCGACAGGCGCTCGAGCTCGACCCCGACGGGGAGCGGGCCGCCGACGCGGCCTATGGCCTCGCCTGGAGCTGGCGCGCCCTCGGCGAGGATCGGCTCGCCGACGCGGTCTTGTGCTGGTTGCTCATGCGCCATCCGGAGAGCGCCTACCGCCGGGACGCGCTGCTCCTCCGAGGGGAATTCGACTGGTCCGCCTACGATCACGCACCCGAGGCGTACGACTACGCCGCGGCGTGGAGCCACGGGATCGAGATGTACGGGGCGGTCGCGGCGGACCCGGAGGAGCCGCTCCGGGCGTTCGCCCGCTACCGCGAGGGTTGGTTCTGGTACAGCACCGGGGAGTACGGGCGGTCGATCGACACCTTCAAGGAAGCGGTGGACGAATCGTCACCCCGACCCGGCGCCGCGCCGGTCGTGCCCATGCAGGGCGAGGCGCTGCAGGCGTTGGTGAAGGACTACGCGGACGCGGGCGCGATCGACGAGGGCCCCTGCTTCGGGGCTCCGGCGGCGCGGCCGGTCATCGAGCAGATGCTCGCCCGCCTCGCCGACACCTACGTGGAACAAGGCAAGTGGGATCAGGCGATCGAGACGTGGCGCCGACTGGCGAGCGGTGACGGTGCGGACCGCCTCACGTATGAGGCCCACATCCTGGAGCTGTACGTGGCGCTCGGGCGCACGGACGAGGTGGTCGCGGAGACGGCCCGGCTCCGCGCCTGGGCCGAGGGCGTGCCGCTCACCCCGGCGCAGGACGAGGCCTTGGAGCACGGACTCCGAGAGTCAGCGTTCACCCTCCATCGTGCCGCCCGCGCGCACCGCCCCGACCTCTACCCGGCGGCCCTCGCGCTCTACGCCGAGCATCAGGCGCGGTGGCCCGGCGTGCGGAACACCCCGGCGATCGCCTGGGGCCGGGCGGTGGCGCTCGAAGAGTCTGGGGACAGGGCGGCGGCGCGGGGTGCCTACGCGGCGCTGCTGACGTCCGCGCCGAACGGGATGTACGCTCGCGATTGTGCCGCCGCGCTCGCCCGCCTTGGCGCGCCGTCGGCGCCATCCGCGCCGTAAGCAGCCCGGGTGCGGTTTGGCGATCGACCGGGCTGGAAAGCGGGTAGACTCACTGTGACATGCGCGTCGCCCTCTTGTTGCTGCTGGCCGGTTGCGGAACGGAGGCCGTCACCGAGGTGACGGACCCCGGGAGCGATCGGATCATCGGCCACGACCCCGGGAAGGACACGGGGAAGGACACCGCGGTCGACTCGGGCGACACCGCGGACTCCGCCGACAGCGGCAAGGACACCGCTGATTCCGGCGCCGACACCGCCGACACGTCGGTCGATACCGCGGTCGACACCGCCGACACCTCCGCCGACACGGCGGACACCGCGGTCGACACCGGCACCTCCCCGGTCGACACGGCGGACACCGCGGTCGACACCGGGATCGTCGACACCGGCACCTCTCCGGTCGACACCGCCGACACCGGCACGTCTCCCGTCGACACCGGCCCCTCCCCCGTGGACACCGGCCTCGTCGACACGGGCACGCCGATCGACACCAGCGTCGTCGACACCGGCACGTCCCCCGTCGATACCGGCCTCGTGGACACCGGCGCCATCGACACCGGCGCCCCGTTCGACACCAGCCTCGTCGACACGGTGGACAGCGCCACCGACTCCGGCGGCGGCATCATCGTGGTGGTGGGCCCCGGAGACACCGCGGACACCGCCGCCCCGATCGACACGTCGCTGCCCGTCGACACCTCCCTGGTCGACACCGCGGTCGTCGACACCTCGACCCCGGTGGACACCTCGGTGGTCGACACCGCGACGCCGATCGACACCTCGACGGCGATCGACACCGGCACCAACCCCGGTGGCGGCAAGGTCGACACCGGTACGGTCGACACCGCCGCCCCCGACACCGACACGTCCGTCTACACCCCCGACTCCTGCGACACGGCGGACACGGCCGGTTGCGGCGACGTCATCCGCTTCGTCGCCCTGGGCGACGCCGGCACCGGCGACCGCCGCCAGACCCAGGTCGCCTCGGCGATCGAGGCGGTGTGCGCGCTCGACGGCTGCGACTTCGCCCTCTACCTGGGCGACAACATCTACGGCTCCGGCCCCACCGACGTCACCGACGTGCAGTGGAGCACCAAGTTCGAGATCCCGTACTCCGGCCTCGGTTTCTACTTCTACTCGGTGCTCGGCAACCACGACTACGGCGGCTTCTACGACACCGCCACCGCCGCGGTGGAGGTGGCGTACACCGCCTACTCGGCGAAGTGGTACATGCCGAGCCGCTACTACACGGAGACCCTCGGCGATCTCTCGGTGATCGCGCTGGACACCCAGTCCATGCAGCTCGGCCACGGCGCCGACCAGGAAGCGTGGATTCCCGGCGCGGTCTCCGGCATCAGCACGACGTGGACGATCGCCATCGGCCACCACCCGTACGTCTCCAACGGGCCTCACGGCAACGCCGGCGAGTTCGACGGCAGCCCCGGCTCGGGCATCGCGATGAAAGACTTCTTCGACGCCTACATCTGCGGCACCGCGGACGTGTACCTCGCCGGTCACGACCACGCGCTCCAGTGGATGGAGCGCCCGGCAGGCTGCGACACCGAGATGATCGTGGCGGGCGGCGGCGGCGCGGGTACCTACCCGATCGTGGGGTCCAACCCCGCGTACTACGAAGACTCGTCCACCGGGTTCTTGTGGGTCGAGCTCAACGGAAACCAGTTCACCGGCGTGTTCTACGACGAGACGGGCGCCGAGGTCTACCGGCGGACGTTCACGAAGTAGCGGCGGCGGCGTGCGCCTCGTCGGCGCCGAGGGTGAGTCGGCGGAAGACCTCTTCCAACGACGAACGTTCGCGGGTGAGCTCGAGGATGCGCAGGCCGCGGGCCACCGCCAGCTCGAAGAGGTCCGCGCGCACGTCGCGCTCGCCGAGCACCTCGTAGGGGAAGGTAGCCGCCTCGTCGGTGGCCTGGAGCGCCACGCGCTGCACCCCGGGGATCGCCTCCATCGCCGCGCGGATCTCCGGCTCCGGGAGCCGTACCGAGCCCGCCGAGAACGTGACCCGGAAGAGGTTGCCGCCGGCCATCGCCGCGCGGACGTGGTCGATGGGGGCGTCGGCCACCAGCTCACCGCGGTTGAGGATGAGCACCCGATCGCAGGTGGCCTGGACCTCGCCGAGGATGTGGGTGCTGAGGATGACCGTGCGCGACTGGCCGATCCGCCGGATCAGGTTGCGAATCGCGAGGATCTGGTTGGGGTCGAGGCCGCTGGTGGGCTCGTCGAGGATCAGGATCGGCGGCTGGTGGACCAGCGCCTGGGCGAGCCCGACCCGCTGCCGGTAGCCCTTGGAGAGCGTGCTCACCCGCTGCCCGAGGCGGTCCGCGATGTCGCACTCGTGGGCCACGCGCTCGATCGAGGTCGCACGCTCGGCGTCCGCGAGCCCGCGGATGCGCCCGATGAAGTCGAGGTAATCGCGCACCAGCATGTCCCCGTAGACCGGCGCGGCCTCCGGGAGGTACCCGATGCGGTTGCGCACCTCGAGGCTCTGAGCCACACAGTCGAAGCCGTGCACCCGCGCGCCCCCGCCGGTGGGCGAGGTGAAGCCGGTGAGGATCTTCATGGTGGTGGTCTTGCCAGCGCCGTTGGGACCGAGGAACCCGACGATCTCGCCCTTCTGCACGGTGAAGCTCACCCCGCGCAGGGCGGCGAAGCCGTCGTAGACCTTCTCGAGCTTCTCGACCTCGATCATGGCGTCCATGCCGCGGTGCTTACCACGGCCGTGCGCGCTCCGATCGTCGGCCTGCCGTCACGGCTGGTCTGTGCTACCCTTCGGCGCGCGGAGACGGCATGGTCACTCTCTTTCTGGCCCTCGGTTGCAGCGACACCCTCCTGGTGGACGCGTCGGACGACGCATCCAACCCTGGAAGCGACCCGACGGAGGACACCGCCGCGGCCGCGCTCGACGAAGAATGGTCAGGGGCGCGGCTGGAGATCGAGAACCCGCCCAGCGCCACCTTCCTGCCCCTCGGCGAGCAGTCGGAGTTCAAGGCAGTGGTCTACGGCGCCGACGGCGAGCCGAAGGACTTCCCCGACATCGTCTGGTCCTCCGACGTGGATGACTCCTGGGCGATCACCGGCGCCGACGTGGAGGACGACACGCTCAACGTCGGCACCCACGCGCTCACCGCCGAGGCGCTCCTCCCCAACGGGGATCGGCTGGCCTACACCGTCGGCGGCGTGCTGGTCCAGAGCCCGTATGCCGGCGTCTACGTCGGCGATCTCTCGGTCACCGCCAGCGGCGACTACAACGGGACCCCGATCTCCGTCGGCTGCTCCGGCGCGCTCACCATGGTCGTGGACGCCGAAGGCAAGACCGCCACGGGCGACGCTGGATGCCTGCTCAGCCTCCTCGGCTACGACATCGACACCGGCTACCTCTTCGACCTCGAGAACGACGCCGGGGACCTCACCGGCACCGCCAGCATCGACCTGCAGTTCTACCAGCTCCCGGTGGAGTCCTCCGGCAGCATCACCGAGGACGGCGCGCTCGACGGCACCTTCGGCGCAGACGTGGCCGGGTTTGTCACGATGGAGGCGAGCTACGCCGCCACCCGCATCACCCGCGACCTGAGCACGGTTCAGAACTGAGCCGCCGGAGCGGAGGATGCTCACGCTGCTGCTGAACGTGGCGTGGGCGACCCGCCCGGAAGCCGCCGGCTTCGTGGACGACGCGACCGAGCCGATCCGCTGTCACTACCTGGACGGGCAGGCCGCGCTCTGCGACGTGGTCCTCCCCGCGCTCGACGCCGCCTGGGCGGCGCAGGTGGATCGCATCGGCTTCGCCACCCCGCTCCCCGACGCCGGCCTCGGCGGCTCCGACAACCTCGACGTGTACCTCACCCACGACGAGACCGGCGGCGCCGGCGGCGCCTACGTGATCTGCGACGGCGAGGAGACCGCGCCGTGCGTGGACGCCGCGGCGGACGACGGGAAGCAGTCCACCCCGACCTACATCGTCATCGACCCCGACACGCCGGTCGACGAGCTCCCCAGGTTTGCCCAGCACGAGTTCAACCACGTGCTCCAGTACGCCACCGCCTTCGAGGAGCCGTTCCTCGACGTGTGGGAGGGCACCGCCGTCGCCGCGGAGTCGTGGACGAACCCCGACTACCCGCTCGACCCCGGCCCGATCGCCGACTACCAGGCCACCCCCTGGGCGAGCGCGCTGCTCCAGGACGGCTACTGGCTCGACGAAGAATTCGGGCTCTGGTCCTACTACGAATACGGCGCGACGGTCTGGGTGCGGTGGATGGACGCCCGCCACGGCGACGGCGCCGGGAGCCTCGGCCCCGCGCTCTGGGCCGCGATGGCGAACGATCCAGGTCCGAACGAGCCCGACCTCCTCGACGCCTGGGACACCCTCGGCGGCGACTGGCGCGACGAGCTCCCCGACTTCGTGCGGATGCGCGCGACCCTCGGCACCGACGCCGCGCCCGACTGGGCCGCCGGCCTCGACGAATCGGCGCAGGTGCCCTGGGAGCCGGTCGCCGCGGCCGGCGACTGGCAGCCTCGCCACGCGCTCTGGCCCCTGGGCATGGCCTTCGTACGGGTGCGCCTCGACGGGCCCGCCACCCTCACCGTCGGCGACGGCTTCCTCCTCGTGGACCTCGCGGCCGCTGATGGCACCCCCGCCACCGACGCGCTCACCCCCGAATCCGGCGCCCTGGACCTCGCCATCGTCGCGGTGCCCGCCGACACGTTCGACGCCGACGACACGCTCGAAGGCGCCACGCCGACGCTCACGGTCACGACGGAGGCGGCCGGATGCGGCTGCGCGAGCGGGGACGGATCACGCGGGGAGATCGGCGCCTTGGCGGCGGCGTTGGCGGGGATCGTCGGGCGGCGCCGGCGCGGCTGAAGGCGGATTGTTCGCTTCTCGCCCGCCGACGTTTGTCCTGGCTCGCGACGATGGGGGAGGGCCGGGAGGGGAGGACAGCAACGAGCGCGTCACGTCGGCGAGCGAGCCGCGTTCGGCCGTGACCCGCCGGCTCAGCCCGCCTCGGCCAACGCCGTGAGCCGCTCCACGTCGCACACCGTGACCCGCTGGCGCGCCACCTCCACGAGGCCGAGCTGCTCCCAGGACGTCAGCGTGCGCGAGACGGTGAACATCGTGGTGCCGGCGAGCTCGGCGAGGTCCTGACGCGAGAGCCGGAGGCCGATCCGCGTCCCCCCACCGGCCTCGACTACGCCGGTCTGCTGCACGAGGCGCACCAGCGTGGAGGCGATCCGCGGCTCCACCCGCTGGGTCACCGCCTCGCGGTACCGCACCCGAAGGTCGCGGACGCGGGCCGCCAACAGCCCCAACGCGTTCGCCGCGACCTGCGGCACCTCCCGCTCCAGCACCCGCAGCGCCGCCGCATCGAACCGCTCCACCACCGCCTCGGCCACCACCTCCGCCGACCCGGGATACTGGCGTTCGTGGAGGATCGCGGAGCAGCCGAAGGCCTCGCCAGGGCTCACGAGGTGGAGGACCACCTGCTGGCCGCCCGGGCCGCTCTGGGTCACCCGCACGCGCCCGGAGTCCAGGAGGAAAAGCGCGGAGGCGGGCTGCCCCTGCTCGAACAACCACGCGCCGACCGCGACCCGCTCCCGCCGGGCGAGGGAACGCACCCGCTGCACCTCGGCCGGGCTCACCCCGCGGAAGAGGGGGAGGTTGTGTACCTCCGGAATCGTCAAGACCCGTGCGGAAGCGACCATGGGGACCTCGGCGAGGACGAGAGATGCAACCGCCGTGCCAACAAACACCGAGCGAAATCGCTCATCAAGCGAGTCGATTATCGGTTGAAATGCCGCACGGCTCGGGCGAACCAGCCCACGACGTGTGCGCGAAGGCACAGCCGATGCCCTGACCGGTCCATCGCAGCTCCATTCGCTTGGCTCTACCCGTGCATCCGCCCGTACACCGTCGCGAGCGCCTCCGGAAGGGCGCCGGGATGGGGGACGACGTGCCAGGACCCGTCGCCAAAGGTCGCGGCCAGCGTGGCGCTGGCCGCGCGGTCAATCGCGAGGACGTGCGTGTGGACCCCGCTCGCGGACGCTTCGCGCAACGCGTGACGCACGTCGGCCGTGCCATGCCGTCCTTCGTAGCGGTCCAGGTCGGTCGGTCGTCCATCGGAGAGGAGGAGGAGGAGGCGGTGGTCGGCGCCCGACCGAAGCAATTCCCGCGTCCCGTGGCGGAGGGCCGGCCCGATCCGGGTGTAGCCTTGCGGACGCAGGGCCCCGAGGCGGCCCCGAGCCGTCGCCCAGGGTTCGTTCCAGTCCCGGAGAGTCCAGACGCGACAGCGGTTCCGGGTGTGCGAGGCGAACGCGAGGACCTGGAGGGTGTCGCCGAGCCGGTCAGCCACGTCGCCCAAAACGAGCACCGACTCTCGGGCGACGTCGAGGACCCGCTGATCGTCCATCCACGCATCCGTCGAGAGACTCACGTCAAGGAGCACGGTCGTCGCGAAGCTGCGCTGCGCGCGGGGCCGATCGACGTAGACCCGATCGGAGGGGGTGCGCCCGGCCCGGCGATCCGCGAGCTCGTCCACCAACGCGTCGACGTCGACGTCCTCGCCCTCCCGCTGCCGGGCGCGGGGGCGGCGGCGGCCTCGGTGGACCAGCAGGCGACGGTGCAGCTCGTCGACCAGGCGTCGGTGACGCACCGTCGCCGCGACGAGCCAGGCGGGATCGTGTTCGCGAACCGGCGCGGCGTAGACCGTGCACCAGCCCGGTCGGAAGGCACCCCGTGCTTCGTCCCACTCGTCGTAGGGGAGGCCGACCTCATCGGCCTCCACCCGAGCCACGTCGGGGATGCCGCTGCCGAGCCCGACCTCCGCCTTCACCATCGACTCGGCCGCCTCCCCTCCCCGGATGAGCTCGCGCAGATCGAGCTCGTCGAGCGCCTCGGCGTGTTCGTCCAGCTCGTCCGCGCCGTCCATCCGCTGCAGTTGTCCGCGGTGTTCTTCGAGGGTCTCGATCTTCTCGAAGCTGTGGGTCACCACCCGTTCCCGGGCCCGGCGTTCGTCGAGGGTGACACGATTCACCGCGTCCACGTTGCGGCCCTTCCGCTCGGCGCCGAGAGTGCGGGTCGGCAGCGCTCCGGCCGTCACGGCGCCCGCATCGGCGGGTGGCGCGAGCAGCGTGCCCCAACAGGAGACCACGAGGGATTCGTCGGCCGGACCGAATTCGGGGACGGGCCACGGCCCGTCGAGGTCGAGGGCCGCGGCGAGGACGCCCCGGAGCGGCGGTGGAGAGCCCGCGAGGGTTCGGGTCGCGACCCGCAGGTGAAGAAGCGGGAACCCGGCCAGCGACTCGGCGAGGGAACGACTCGCAGCCCGGAAGGTGGCGACGACCGCCCGGGCGTCTGTCGGCCACGGGCGGCCGGCGCCCAGCCGCCGTGCCTCCGCACCCACGAGCACGCGCAGCAAAACCAGCTCACGGTTCTCCGCCCAGGTCGGGGCGTCCGAGACGACCGCCGGGACGAGGAGCTCGACCCCGCGCAGCCCACCGACGCCGGCCGCGTCCAGCACCCGCATCGGCTCGCCTGCCACCACCCCCGCCAACGCCTCGAGCGTTCGTCCTTGGGTGAGCGCGACAAACGCGTGGGGCCCAGGAGGAGGAGGCCCGGGGCGGAGCTTCCGCCAGAGCCGCCCCACGAGCTTGAAGAGCCCTTCTTCCCAGTCCAACGAGAGCTCGGGCCCACGCCCGCCCATCAGAACGCCAACGCCACGAGGTCCACCAGGGCCTGAGTGACCTCTGGGTCATCGGTGAGCGGCTCCACGATCGCCGCCCGGCACGCGACGCGCGGTGGCAGCCCGCCCCCGATGAGCCGCGCGGCGTCGACGAGGAGCCGGGTGGACGGGGGGTCGCCCAGCCCCAGTTCCCCGAGGTTCCGCACCCGGCCGGCGAGCGCCACCAGCCGTCGAGCGACCGCCTCCTCGACGCCGGTCTCCCCGACCACGATCTCCGTCTCCAGCGCGGGCGCCGGATAGTCGAAACGGAGCGCCACGAAGCGCTGCCGCGTGGAGGGCTTGAGCTCCTTCAGCCCTCGCTGGTACCCGGGGTTGAAGCTCACGACCAGGCCAAAGCCCGGAGCCGCGGCCACCACCTCGTCGCGCCGCTCCACAAACAGCCGCCGACGGTGGTCCGTGAGCGGGTGGATGACCACGATCACGTCGGGACGCGCCTCCGCCACCTCGTCCAGGTACAGCAGGGCGCCCTGCCGAACGGCGCGGGTGACCGGGCCGTCCTGCCACTCCGTGCCTTCGCCTCGGAGCACATACCGTCCGACAAGGTCGACCGCCGAGGTCTCGTCGTGACACGCAACCGTCACCAACGGCCGGCCGAGGCGCTCCGCCATCGCCTCCACCATCCGGCTCTTCCCGCATCCGGTCGGGCCCTTGAGCAGGATGGGCAGCCCCTGCCGCCACGCCTGCTCGAAGACCGCACACTCCTGGCCAACCGGCCGGTAGTGGACCGAGGCCACGCTACGACCCCGAGGTCGGGAGAACCTCGTCGTTCGGGGTGCCATACTGGATGAAGTTCCAGATGAACATCCCAATCCCCACCGTGAACAGGCTGCCCGCCAGGATGAGCCCGACGAAGTGCACGGAGATGGCCTCCTGCACCGCCAGGAAGTCCATGCCGACCCGGCGTTCCAGGTAGACCTGGCTGATGCCGGCCACGGCGAACGCCCCCGTCATCCCGACCATGCCGATGTTGCTGATCCAGAACGCCCACTCGGGGAGCCATCCACGGTAGAGCTTCCGACCGGTCATCTCGGGGAGCGCGTAGGCGATCATCGCGAGCACCAACATTGCGTAGGCACCCCAGAAGGCCATGTGCCCGTGCATCGCGGTCACCAGCGTGCCGTGGGTGTACAGGTTCACCTGCGGCAAGGTGTGGGCGAAGCCAAGGAATCCGGCGCCGACGAACGACATGATGCCGCAGCCCACCGTCCACAAGAGCGCCACCCGGTTGTCGGGGCTCTTGCCGCCACGCCGGGCCATGGTCACGCCGTAGATCGCCATCCCAAGGAACGCCAGGGGCTCAAGCGCGGAGAAGAAGCCGCCGATCGTCTTCCAATACTCGGGGGTGCCGATCCAGTAGTAGTGATGGCCCGTCCCGAGGATGCCCGAGAGGAACGTGAGGCCGACGATCACGTAGAGCCACTTCTCGATCACCTCGCGATCGACGCCCGTGAGCTTGATCAGGAGGAAGCTGAGGATGGCGCCCATGATGAGCTCCCAGACCCCCTCGACCCAGAGGTGCACGACCCACCAGCGGAAGTAGCTGTCGTACACCTGCGAGTCGAAGCTGATCATCCCGGGCAGGTACAGGAGCGCCGCGGAGACCAGCCCCGAAAGCAGCACAAGGCCCGTGGTGGTGAACCGTCGACCCTTGAAGGTGGTCATCCCGATGTTGCCCACGAAGAGCAGCACGTTGACCACCACCAGGTAGTCGAGCGGCCTCGGGATCTCCAGGAACTTCCTACCCTCCCACCAGTTGAAGTGGAACCCGATGATCGCCGTGACGGACACCACCACCAAGGAGGCCCACTGCACGACCGCGGCCTTCACCGAGTAGAGCTCGCGCTCGGCCTCTTCGGGGATGATGTAGTAGGCCGAGCCCATGAAGCCGCTGAGCAACCACACCACCAGCAGGTTGGTGTGGGTCGCCCGCGCGGTGTTGAACGGCACGACCGAGTGCAGGTTGTCGTAGCCGATGTGGGCGAAGCCCATGATGAAGCCGTAGATCACCTGCAGGCTGAGCAGGAGCATCGACGTGGCGAAGAACAGGTAGGCGACCTTCTGCGAGCGGTACCGCATGGGAGGCTCCGTCAGTGGAGGGTGGAGAGCCAGCTCACGAGCGCGGCGCGCGTGGGCTCGTCGAGGTTGAGCTGGGGCATTGCGGTGCCGGGCTTCATCGCCGCCGGGTCCCGGAGCCAGGTGTCCAGGTTCTCCGGGGACCTACGGAGCGCGACGCCGTCCAGCGCAGGCCCCACGTTCCCGCCCTTGCCGCCCACCGAGTGGCAGCCGAGGCACACCTGCCCCACGATCTCCGGCGCAGACGCCAGCGCCGTCGGCGTCCCCGGGACCGCCGCGGAGGCGGCGCCGACCATGAGGTCGGGCGGAGCGGGGAAGCCGTTGGTGTCGACCTTGCCGATCCAGCTGAAGAACGCCACCAACTGCGAGATCTGCTCGTCGGTGAACTGGTAGTTCGTCATCTTCCGCCGGCCCGGGTACATCGCCTCCGGGTCCTTCAGAAAGAGCTTGATCCAGGCCTCTCCGCGACGGTCCACCACCTTGGTGAGCTCGGGGGCGTAGTAGGCCCCCTCGCCGAGGATGGTGTGGCATCCCATGCAGTTGTTGGACTCCCACAGGTACTTCCCCGCGATGGCCTCATCCGTGAGCGCCGACTCGTTGGACCGCGCGGGCACCTGCCGCATCGAGTCCACCGTCAGCGCGAGGAAGGTCCCCGAGAACAGGACCGTGAAGCCCACGAAGAAGTTTCGGGCTTGCGACTTCGACAACATCGGCGCTCCGGACCGCCCGGACTTGGGCTGTCCCCCGAGTCGTAGCGGACCCACCCCACCTCGAGTTTGCGCTGGCGCAACGATCGCAGGGCGAATTCACGGATACCGCCGCACGGCACGGGACCTCCGATGTCGCTCAGCGCTCCTCTTCCCCGCTCGCCCGCTCGCGCACCGACCACCCCCCGAGCTGTCCCCACCGCTCGGCCTCCACCCGGGCGAGGTGGGCGTCCGCGCTCTGGTAGCCCTCGGTGGAGAAGGTCGGCTCCAGCCCCCGGCCCGCGAGCCGCACCTGGGTGACCTCGGCGCCGCGCACCCGGGCATCGACCAGCTCCACGGCGTCGACCGCGTTGGTGGCCGCTTCGTCTTCTCGCACGAAGAACAGGCCGCGGCGGAGGTGGAGGCGGCCCTCGTCGGGGTCGAGCCAGAGGCGTCCGGTCGCCTCCGCGAGGCCGCCGGCGGCGATGAGCACCACGACGCCGACCCACCCGGCCGCGCCGTACACCTTCCGGCGGAGCACCTGGCGGATGGCGACCGCGACGATGGCCATGCCGAACGCCAGGAAAGGCACGACCAACACCCAGACCACGCCCTGCTCCCCCCAGCTCGCCAGCTCCAGGCCCGGCTCCGCGGCGCGGAGGGCCGACGTGCGCTCTCCCACCGCGACGCCGAGGAGCGCCAGCGCGACGGCACCGAGGATCACCGCCCGGAAAGCGCCAACGCCCATCGCGATACGGGCGGGACCCACGCGCGCGCCGAGGGAGACCAGGGCGAGCAAGGCAGCAGCAGCAAGGAGGGCCGTCCCCGGGGATATCGCGAACATCGCGGCGACTATGGCACGCGATCCGCCGAGCCGCAATCGCCACGTGGAGCCTGCGACGCGGGGATGCCGCCGCGATCGAGGTCCTCGCTAGGCGGGATGCTTTTCCATCCAGCCCCGGAGGCGCTGGCGGGCCTGCGCCTGCACGTTTCCACGGAGGAACCCGCTCCACCCGAGCAGCCAGCCCGGCGCGCCGAGCGCCTGTCGCGACCACACCCAGAAGTCGAACCCGTCGGTGTGCGCGACGACCTTGCCGTCCCGGAAGGTGAACGTGCCGTGGATCACATTGTGAACCGGGCGTTTCCCCGGACCGAACGCGTACCAGGCCTCCCAGTGGGCGGTGCCCGAGGTCTCGTCCGCAGTGGCCGCCATGAGCTCCACGCGGAGGTCGGTGGCGCTGGAGCAGAGCGACGCCCACATCGCCGGCACTTCGGCGCCGGTGAGGCCGGGGAAGGCCGGATCGGAGAAGCTGGCGTCCGCGGCGTAGAGCTCGGCCATCGCGGCCGCGTCCCGGCGGTTGAACGCTTCGTAGAACGCCCGGAGGCGCTGGAGGTTGGGGTGGTCCACGGGTGGGGCTTACCGCGGGGGCGGGCGACGGGCGAGGATTCGGCCTCTCCGGCGCGGCTTCCGGCCGGCTACGCTGCGTTCGACCGAGTTCGACGCGCACGTGCTGCCTGACCTGCCCAGCCTCCTCCTCCCGGCGCCCCGGTCGGGCCAGGCGGCCCTCGGCGCGCTCGTCCTCCTCCTCGGCGGCGGCTGCGCAACGGCGCCGGGGGCCGACACGGGGAACGGCACCGCCGTCGAGTCGCACACCGGCAGCGGGGACGACCCGCCCGACGACGATCCCGTGGGCGTCCGCCCCGAGGCCTGCATCGGCCTCGCCGACCCCTGGCGGTTCAACGATCGGGACTCCGGCCGCCGTGCGTTGACCTACGTCACCCTGCTCGAGGGGTTCGACACGCTCGTGGACGACGACGCCGAGGCGGGCTGCCCCCGCCGCACCGAGGTGACCGACGGCGTCGTTCGGTACGACGGCGGGTGCACGACCCCCGCGGGCGTCACCTACACCGGCACGATGACGGAGGACCAGGCCACGCTCTTCCAGGCGACGGTGTGGACCTACGACGACTTCGCCGCCGCCGCGGAGCACGGCGAGTTCGCGTGGCGCGTCACCGGCACAGTGCGCGTGGACGACGACGGCTACGGGACCCGGTTCGTACGGGCGTCGGCGGTATTGAGCACGGAAGGCGACGCCACCTACCCCTCCCTGCGGGGCATCGTGGCCCTCCGTGGCGACACCCGTGGGGGAGACCTGATCGTCGAGCACGTCGCGGAGGGACCGTGGGGCCCCGGCGACTTCTGCTATTCCCAGGAGGGAGACAGCACGTACGAGACGGCCTACTGGCGTCTCGACGGCGACGGCTACTTCGAGGTCGACCGGGGCTGGGGGGCCGGCAACGACGACTGCGGCGAGCTGTACGTCAGCGGGACCGACCTTGGGCCCACCTGGTGCGACGACGACTGGCTGGACGCCCCGCCCGGCAGCGGCCTCGACCCCTGCAACGGCGTGGACGACGACGGCGACGGGATGGTCGACGAGGGCACCGCCCTGGCGTGGTTCGCCGACGCGGACGGGGACGGCTTCGGTGCCGGTCTCCCCGTGATCGCCTGCACCGCGCCGGCGGGCCACGTCCCCGACGCGGCGGACTGCGATGACGCGGACGCCGGGCTCGCCCCGGAGAAGGACGAGCAGTGCGGCGACGGCATCGACCAGGACTGCGACGGCGTGGACACTCCGTGCGCCTTCGCCGGATCGGCGGACCCGGGCGACGCCAGGGGCGTGCTCCGCGGGTCGGGCGCCGATGCGGGGCTGGGTGTCAATCTCGTCGCCAGCGACCTCGACGACGACGGCGCCCCCGAGCTCCTCGCCTCGGTCCTCTCGCCTGTCGCGGAGGTGCACGTCGTCGCGGCGTCCGTCGTAGGCGAGGCGGACGTGGACACCGCCTCGCTCGCTTCGTTCGCCGAAGCGTCGGCGCGCGGGGATGTCCTCAGCGTCGCGGTCCTCGCCCGCGACGGCGCCCCGGAGGTCGCCGTGGGCGCCCGAGGCTACGGTGCGGACCTGGGCTCCTATGGTGCGGTCTACCTGTGGTCCGGCGCGTTGGCGGGGGAGCACCGCGCCGACACCGCGGTGGCCACCCTCCTCGGTACCTGCGCGGGCTCGGGCCTGGCATCCAGCACCGACGCCGACGGCTCGCCCATCCTGCTCGTCGCCGGCGGAGACACCCACGCGACCGTGTGGAGCGTGCCCGCCACGGTCTCCGGCGTGGCGGCGCTCGACGAGGCCGCGCAGGTGCTTGGCGGCCGCAGCAGCGGCCACCCCCTCGTCGCCGCCGGGGACCTCGACGGCGACGGCGTGGCGGACCTCGCCTTCGCCGGCGACCAGAGCGACGGTACGGCGGACGGCATCGGCTACGGGGCGATGTGGATCGTCTCCGGGCCCGTGGTCGGGGTGATGGACGCCACGGACTTCGTGACGGTGCGGATGGGGATTCGACAGCACGACACCGACTGGCTCGCGCTGGCGGGCGGTGGCGATCTCGACGGGGACGGGCGCAGTGACCTCGCGGTCGGCGCGCCCAACATGGGCGACTCCGGGATCGTCTGGATCCTCCCGGGCGGCGCGACGCCTTCGGGCGCCATCGACGATGCGGCGTTCACCACCCTGACCCTCGATCCCTACGCGTCCCTCGGGACCTCGCTCACGCTCGTCGATGACGACGGGGACGGCGCCGCGGACGTGGTCGCCGGCGCCGCCGGAGCCGACGGCGGCGCGCTGGTGGGCTGGCGTGGCCCGCTCGTGGGCGCGAGCTCCACGCCGGACGTGGCGTTCGAGGCGACCCGGTCGGGGAGCTTCGCGGGCTATCGATCCGTCCGCCTCGGCGCGACGTGGGCCGTCGGCGCGCCGTACGACGACCGCCCGATCGACGACGCCGGCGCGGTCTGGTTCGTCGACCTTCCCTGGTGACCATTCACGAATTTCGTCGAGGGGCCGCGGCGCTCCACCGCCCTGCCCACCGGCCCGGTCGGCGGTCGAGGAACCACCGGCGGCGAGAATGGCGGGGCGCGAGGAGGTGGCCCCGAGGGCGCTACCCGCGGCGATTGAAGAGCCCCGGCTGCGCGGGCGGCGGCGGCTTCGGCGGGCGGCCGCGGCGGGCCGCGGGCGCGGAGGACGCCGCGCCCGCCGGAGCCACCGCCGTGGCAATTCGCGGCGT
>CAIXRH010000073.1 GCA_903921785.1 uncultured Pseudomonadota bacterium | reverse complement strand
TCACCTCGTCGACGAAGGCACGGTCCCCCTCGCGGAGCCGCACCTCGCGGACCGTGACCCAGCGGGGCTTGTAGTCGTCGATCGTGCAGTCGAATTCGCGGTAGAGGTAGTTGCGGCCCACGGCCGCGACGTCGGGGTCCTGGGGGATGCCGCTGGCCGAGGTGGCCGTGGCGGCGGGGCGTTCGTCGCCCGGATCGACGAGGGCGCCGCCGGGCGGCGGGTGGCGATCGAGCATCGCCTCCATCTGGGCATACGCGGTGGCCTCCTCCAGCTCGCGGCGGCGGCGCTCCGCCTCCTTCTGGCGCGTTCGCGCCTCCGCCATCGACACCGCCTCGCCGCGGGCCTCCGCCTCGTCGCGGAGCTGGCGTGCCCGGGCCTCGGCCTTCCTCTCCTCGGTGCCGGCGGCCTCCGGGTCGATGCGCGCGCCGAGCTCCGGAGGTTGGAAGGCGCCCTCCGTGTCGGCGTCGTTGCGTGGACGGGGCAGCCGCTGGCTGCCCTGGGAGCGTGGCGCCTTGCCGTCTTCCGCACGGCGCATCAGCCCTTCCACCTCGGCGTAGTGGGCCTGGACGCTGCGCGCGACGTCGGTGACCGTGAGCGTGGCGAGGTCGGCGGCGAGCGCTTGAAGCGGCGCGATGGCCGCGGCCACGGGCGGCTCGATGGGGAGGGTCTCCAGGCCCCAGAGCCCGCGCGCGAGCACCTCCACGGCGCGGGCCGCAGGCGCTTCCGGCGCGGGGCGATCGCCGCGCATCGCCGGGCCGACGGCGCGGAGATCGCGGGCGATACCCGGGTATTCTTCGCGGATGCGGGTCTCCACCCGAGCGTCTTCGAGGAGCTGGAACAGCTCTCGGGCGAGGCTCTTGTTGGAGAAGGTGCGGAACCAACGTTCGAGCTCGCTCTCGCCCTCGCGGGGGTCCGGCCAGCCGCCAGGCGGCGCCTCAAGGTCATTGAGGTCGAGGTTGAAGGTCCCGAACTCCAGGTAGCCCGCGCCCATGGCGGTGAGCACCCGGAGCACCGCGAAGTCCCGTTCGTCGCCGAACTTCTCCACCCGCTCGGGGAGGTAGACGTGGTGGCCGTCGGAGAAGGCGCGGCCCTTACCCGGGCGCACCTGCACGTCCTCGCCGCAGTGGGCGCGGGCGTACAGCGTGAGGGTGCGCGAGACGTCCGCCAGCGAAACGCCGGAATGAAGGGCCTTGACCGCCGCGTGGGCGGCATCGGACTCCTGCTTGAGGAAGCTCTCGGCCCGCTGCGCGCTCGTGGCGTGGAGCGCCACGCCCTGTTGTACGAAGCGGTACAGGCGCTCGTCGTCGAGCGAATCCACGAGATCCGGGAGGGTGCGGGCGAGCACGCCGAGGGCCTCGGGGCGTTCGGCGGCGGCCCGCTCCAGGAGCTCGAAGTACACCGCGCGCCGGGTGGCGGGGACGCGGGCGAGGTGGTCGGGGATGGTGACGGCCACGATGCGGGCGAGCTCCCCGTCCACCCGTGCGACCCGCGCGATCAGGCGGCCGTAGGCTTCGGACTCGGCGAGGCCGATGCCCTCGCGGATCGCGGCGCGGTAGCGGTACCAGGCGCGGAGCGCGGCGGCGTCGGCGCGGACGAGGTCGAGGGCCGGCACCACGTCGCGGAGCCAACCCGGGACCTCTTCGTCCTCGAAGAGGCGCTCCCGCACCTTCCCGAGACGGGCGGCGAGGGCGCTGCGGAGGCGGCTGGTTGGCATCGGCCCAGGGGGTCTAACGTCGATCCCGTTGGTTCCGCGGCCGCCGCCGCCGCTCCGTTGGCGTCTGGTCGGGCTGGGCTACCGGCGCGGGTTGGCTCGCCCCCGCGTCCTGACTGCCATCAACGATGCTCCAGTAGCCGTTCTGCTGCATCATCTTCCGCATCGAGGCGTCCACGGTGATGGTGGTGCCCTGTCCCGCCGCCTCGAGTCGCCCGGCGCGGAAGCGGAGCAGCGCCTGGAGCAGGTCCAGGGCCTCCTCGGGGCGGGTTGCGAAGAGGTCGTGCTTCTCCCCGGGGTCCGTCGCGAGGTCGTACCAGGTGACCGTACGGTCGGTCTCGGGCGTGTCGACCACGGTCCGGGACAGGGCGACCTGATGGTCGGACCAGTCCTGGATGAGCAGCTTCCGATGGCCGGACCGCACCGACATCGTTCGGTCGTTGGTCAGCGAGAAGACCGGGCGATCCGCCATGTCCGCGGCGGGTGGTTCTCCGGTCAGCAGGGGGACCAGCGAACGCCCGACCATCTGGCGATCCACGGGGATGTTCGCGAGATCCAGGAGGGTCGGCGCCACGTCGATCGTCTGCACCGGCGTGTCCACCACGGCCCCGTGCGCCGTGATTCCCGGCCCGGCCATGATCAACGGGACATGGAGGACGGTGTCGAACAGCGAGCCGTGCGTGACACCGCTGGTGTGCTCGGCGAAGTCCTGCCCGTGGTTGGAGGTGACCACGACGATCGTGTTCTCGAGGAGCCCGCGCTCGTCGAGCTTCGCGAGGAAGGTGCCGAGGAGCTGGTCGTAGGCGAAAATGGCGCCGTCGTAGTGGCGGAGCGTGTGGGCGCGGGCCTTCTCTTCGCCCACGACGGGGGCGAGGGCGTGGAAGACCTCCTCGTACTCCCCGGGGTAGCAGAGCAACCCGTCGTCGCCGAAGTGATGGGCGTTCTGGATGCCGAACCGTGGGCCGGGGATCTGGAGGTCGTACTCGTGCAGGAGCAGGAAGAAGGGCTCCTTGGGCGACGACGCGAGCCACTGGTCGTGGGTGGCGCCGGGGTCGGGATCGCCGCCGACGGGCTCCGCTCGGGTGACCGAGCTCCGGAACCCGCCCTCCAACGCGGCCATGAGCTGGGGCACGCCCGTGCTCCAGATCGCAGAGTCGGCGTAGCCGTAGAGGCTGAACAGCTGCGGGAGCAACCTCGCGTCCCCCTCGTAGACCGACGTGGTCGCCTGGGAGAGGTCCAAGGAGATCGGATACCGCCCGGTCAGGAGGGAGGCGAGCGCCGGAACGGTCCATCCCGACTGCGAAATCGCCTGGGTGAACGCGACACCGCGAGAGGCCAGCGCGTGCACCGTCGGCATCGCCCACTCGTCTCCGTACCGGGCGTCGAAGCGGTTGCCCGAGAGCGTGTCGATGTCCACCAAGAGGACGTTCGGCCGCTCCGGGTGGGGGGTCGCCGCGTGTCGGGGGCTCGCGGCAGCGGCGAGGCCCGGCGGGGCTTCTGCGGGGGGAGCGGAGGTGGCGCAGGCCAGCGCAAGGAGGAGGGTCATGGGGTGACCACCGGGGTCGAGGGCTGGGACGCCAACGACGCAAACGCCGCCTCGTAGGCCGCGAGTACGGCGAAGCTGCCTTCGGAGCTCAGGGAGGCGCTGGCGGTCGCGACCGGGAGGAGGGCGGGGTCGGGCGTGACGGAGGCGAGGGGGACGCCGCGCTCGGCGGCCAGGGTCGCGAGGCGGGCGTCGAGCGCCATGGTGATTCGGAAGAGCAGGACGGCGTCGGAGGCCGGGGCCGGCGGGTCGAACGGTGCGTTCGAGGGGACGCCGCGGTCGGCCATCAGCGACCGGGCGGCGCCGGGGAGGTAGGCTTTCCCCGCGAGGCTCGCGTTCGCGAGGACCCACGGGACCTCGGTTTTGAGCGCCAGTTCACCGAACGCCTTGGCCTGCGTGGGGTCTCCGCTCACCAACCCGTCGCTCACCTCGGCGGGCACCTCAACGTCGCCTCGCGCGCGCATCACGTACCAGACCGCGGCCCAGTCGGTCTCTGCCAGGAATGCGGGGCCCGATGCGGTGGCCGAGGTGCTCAGCCTGGCGTCCAGGGTGTCGTCGAACGCGCGGAACTCGTACCGGAGGCGGCTGAGATCCGACTTCGGATCCGCGCCCCAGGGGTCCGTGGGCGTTTCCGGGATGCCGTCCGGCGAGGGTTCGCGGTGATCGGTTTCGCCGCTCTGGCACGCGAGGATCCCGAGGAGACCGACGAGCAGGCAGGATGCGACGGGGCAGTGGACGCGGCCGGCGAGGAAGGGAGTCACCGCCCGAGTCTACCGCAAGCGAATCAACCGAGCACCAGCGCCGCGCCGAGGACGATCGCGGCCATCGCCACGATGGTGCGGGCACCTACCGGTTCGCCGCGCCGCCACGCGACCGCGGTGGCGAACAGCACCGAGGTGTTGCGGAGCGCGCTCGCGCGCCCGGCGTCGCCGTGGGCGAGGCCGACGAGAAAGGTGAGGAAGCTGGCGGCGCAGAGGGCGGCCGCGACGGCGGTGCGGTGCGGGGTCTCCAGGGCGGCTGCGCGCAGGCGCTCTTTCGCCGTGGCGCCGAGCATGAGCGCCTGCAGCGGGAGGGAGATCGCGATGGAGGCCGCGAACAGGGCCGCCTCCCCCGCGCCCGCGCCCAGCGCCGCCTTGTAGGTGATCGGGTAGAACCCGATCGCCACCGCGCATCCTGCGGCGTACGCGAGCCCGACCGGACTGCCGCCGCCGCTCGCCGTCGAGGCGAGCCCCGCGGTGACGAGCACCGCGCCCACCGCCGCCCGCGGTGTGAGGCGCTCGTGCATCGTGAGCACGCTGAGCGGCCAGGTGACCAGCTGGCCCCCGCCGCGCGCGAGTCCATACGTGGTTCCCAGGGGAAGGCGGGCGAGGGCGCCGGCGAGGGTCACGAAGTATACAGCCTCAATCGCGCCGCTGAGGAGGGTCGGGACCGTCGCGGACGCGGGGATCGCCACGCCTTGGAGGAGCGCGAGCGCCGTGGAGAAGAGCGCCGCGCCCAAACCGATGAGCACGGCGGTCGCGGCGGGGTCGCGGCTGCCCTTGAGCAGGCCGTTCCAGGTGGCGTGGAGCGCGGCGGAGGTGAGGACCGCGGCGACGGCGAGGGGCGTCACGCCGCCGGCCTATCGTGCCCCCGGCGTGACGTCCCCGCTACGCCACGGCGACGGCGACCGGTGGACTTCCCCTCGACCTGCGGCTACCCTCGCGGCGTCCTGAGGTCCGCCGTGAACCTGACGCTCGTCCCACTGCTCGCCGTCCTCGCCGGATGTGCGCCTGCGCCCGTCACCTTGGGCGGGGACGATCCGGGCACGGACCCTGGGCCGGGCACCGACACGGGCAGCGGCGAGAACATCGGGGATACCGCGGAGACCGGTGACACGGCGGACACGGCCGACTCCGGAGGCGACACCGCCCCCGAGACCTGGCCCAAGGATTGCGACGACCTTTACGACCAGGGCGCCATCCAGGCGTTCGACCTCACGTTCAGCGACGCCGAGTGGAGCGGGATCCAGTCCGACTGCAGCTCGGGCACCCAGCGGTATCGTCCGGTCTCGTTCACCTCTGGCGGCGAGACGGTCGAGGCCATGGCCCGGCTCAAGGGCAATTGGTCCTGGGACTGCAACAAACTGCAGTTCGTGATCTCGTTCAACGAGGTGGACCCTGATGCGCGTTTCCATGGACTTCGGAAGGTCATGCTCGACGCGCCCTGGTACGACCGGACGCTCCTGCATGAACGCCTTGCGTTCCCGCTGTTCAAGAGCCGTGGCCTCCCCTACTCCTGTGTGAACAACGCCGCGCTCTCCATCAACGGGGAGTACTATGGCGTCTACGCGAACATCGAGCGGATCGACCACGAGTACCTGGAGCGGAACTTCGAGGATCCGAGTGGAAATCTGTACCAGGGTGGTTCGGAGCTCAAGACCAACGAGGACGTGGGCGACGTCTCCGATCTCACCCAGCTGCAGGCCGCGCAGACGGTGGACGACCTCGACGCCATCGTGGACCTCGACGAGGCGGTGGCGGAGTGGGCGGCCGAGGCGATGCTCCCGGCGATGGACAATTATTGGGCGGGCGTCGAGATCAACTACTACATCTACGACGCGCCGGGCCGCGGTTTTGTGTGGCTGCCCTACGACCTCGACATCAGCTTCGGGGACGCCGCCTATACCGACGGCTCGCTCGTTTGGCCTGACGCCGTGAATTCCGACCCCATCGTGTACGAACACTACGGATGGCGGAAGGAGGCGCTCTTTGAGAAGGTCCTCGCGAGCCCCAAGTGGTGCGCCCGCTACGTGGAGGAGCTCCAGGCGGCGCGCAACGACTACGATCCGGCGGCGATGGCCGCCGATGTCGACACCTGGAACGCCCAGATCGCCGATTACGTGGCGGCAGACAACCACAAGCCCTTCCGCAACTCCGACCACGCCGCATCGGTGGCCGCGCTCAAGGTCTTCCTGCAGGATCGCGCGGACGTGGTAGACGAGTGGCTGGCGGACGGGGACCACTGTCCGGCGAAATGGTAGGGAGACTTTAGGCGTTAAACCTGAGGCTTCAGCCTCCTGCCTCCAGCCTGATCATGGTGAGGGGGTGCAGGCCCGGCACCGGCGTGCCCACCGGCCGACGTCGGCGGTCGAGGAGCCGCCGGGGCGAGAATGGCGAGGGGGGGGCGCGGGCGCCGCGGCGGCCAGCGTTGGAGGCGGAGGGCTGACGGTCGTTGCGCCTGACGAGGGTGGGGCTGGAACACACGGTGTATGGCGCCCCCATCAAGAGCCTCGGCATGGCGCGAGCCGGCCTCCCCACCCCTGACTGTGTCAGAGTCGGCGTCCCTCCAGCCTGAAGCCCAAGGCCTCCAGCCTGGCCGCTATCCCCGCCACGACTGCAACGGCCCCAGCACCACCGCCTCCGCCCCGCCCGCGCGGATCTCCTGGACAAACCCCTCGACGTCCACGCCGGGGAGCTGTCGCGGCGGAGCTTCGAGGGGGAGCGTGAAGTCGTCCCAATGGCAGGGGATCACGACGCGCGGCTTGACGCGTTGCAGCAGGGTGCGGGTGTAGTCCTGGCGGTACTGACGGCCCACGGCGCAGAGCAGCAAAACGTCCGCCTCCGCGAGCTGATCATCAAGGAAGTCGGCGGAGTCTACGTGGAGGACCCGCACGCCGCCGAGCTGGAGGTGCCAGTGGAAGACCGGGCCGTGGCGAAGGTCGTAGACGCGCGGCGGCCAGGCCGGCGGGGCGTCGATGCTGCCGGGCAGCGGAATCCGCCCCAGGAGCGCCTTTCCATGGCGGGAGGCGAGGGGAGTCGCGATTGCTGCGCCGCATGGAACGGGGACGCCGGCCGTCACCTCCACGTGCTGCGCTGCGTCAAGTCCGTAGGCGCGAGCCAGGTTCATCGTGGAGGCGCTGCCGAGCAGCCGCGCGCCGGTGTGCTTGCAGACCGCCGGGCCGTCGAGCGCGTGGTCGTGGTGGCTGTGGCCGATGAGCACCTCGTCGGCGACCGGCACGTACTGCCGGACCCGGGCCTCATCGACCGGCAAGCGCCCGAACGCCGTCCGCCAGAGCCCCGCCCGAGAGACGTAGGGATCGAGCACGAACGTGCGCTCTTGGCTCGCCACCGTGAACCCTGCGGTGCCCAGGAACGTGAACCGCACCGCGCCGCCGGACGCCGCCGTGTGGTAGTTCGGCGGTCCCTTCTCCAGAAGCGACCGGATCAACCCTCGATCCGCAGGCTCAGGTCCACCCAACGGGCGCGGTGGATGAGCCCCCCCATGCTCACCCGGTGCACCCCGAGCGCACGCAGCACCGGCAGTCGCTCGGGCGTGATCCCTCCGCTCACTTCCAGGCGGGCGCGGCCGGCGTTGCGGGCCACCGCGGCGGCCAACATCGTGTCGTCCATGTTGTCGAGGAGGATGTCGTCGGCGCCCGCGGCGAGGGCTTCGTCGAGCTCGTCGAGCGTCTCCACCTCCACTTCCACTCGCAGCAGCGGCTGGACCTGCGCCCGGACGCGCTCCACGGCGCGGGTGATCCCGCCCGCGGCGACGATGTGGTTGTCCTTGATCATCACCCCGTCGAACAGCCCGAAGCGATGGTTGCCGCCGCCGCCGTGACGAACGGCCGCCTTCTCGAGCGCGCGCAGGAGCGGGGTGGTCTTCCGGGTGTCGACGATCCGAAGCCCAGGCGCCAGCTCCACCACGTGGCGGGTGTGGGTGGCGACGCCGCTGAGCCGCATGAGGAAGTTCAGCGCCGCGCGCTCTGCCCCGAGGAGCCCCGCCGACGGCCCCTCGGCCCGGGCGATCGTACGCCCCGGTGCAGCCGCCTCGCCATCGGGCACATCCACACTGTAGGTGCAGCCGAGCTGCCGGAAGACCTCCGCTGCGGCCTCCTGCCCGCTCACGATGATCGGCTCCTTCGCGTAGAGCCGGGCGCGACCGCGCGCTCCGGGCGAAACACAGGCACGGGTGGTCACGTCCCCAGGGCCGAGGTCCTCTTCCAGGGTCAGGCGCACGAGCTCGGTCAACGTCATGCCGCCGACGTATGCTCGGCTGCGGCGCAGCGCCCGCGTAGGTCCGTAAGGCGCCTCCCCCGGACGACGGATGCCCCGAAAACGCGGTCAAAAGTGAGCCGCGGCCGGGGTGGGAGGGGATACGTGCGCCGGCGATGCAGACCACGTCCTTCCCCACCATCACCGATCCGCAGGTCGCGCCTGTCTACTCCGGGCCGCTCTCGGCGACGCTCAGCGGCTTCATCCAGGAAGCTCGCGACGAAGTCTTCGTGCGGCTCATGCTGCGGATGCTCGTGGTGATGCCCCTGGCGATGGGGGCGGTGTGGTACGCGGTGCACTACACCGCGGTGCCGTTCTGGGCCGCATGGCTGGCCTACCTGGCGCTGTGGGGCTTGCTGCTGCCCCCCGTGATCCTGATGCTGCACTGCACGATGCACCGGCCGTTCTTCCGCTCGAAGTTCCTCACCAAGGCCCACCCGTACGTGATGTCGGCGCTGTTCGGGATCCCCTCCGGCTACCGGGAGCACCACATGGCGGTGCACCATGTCGAGGACAACATGGGGGAGGACATCTCCTCCACCATCGCCTACCAGCGTGATTCCTTCCTGCACTTCCTGATGTACTTCGGGCGGTTCTTCTTCTTCGTCACCATCGAGCTCCCGCTGTACCTGTTTCGCAAGGGGCGGACCTCGATGGCGCGCCGGGTCATCGTGATGGAGACCTCGCACGAGCTGCTTGTCCTCGGCGTGTGCCTCCTCGATTGGCGCTTCGGCGTCCCGGCGTTCCTCCTGCCGATGGTCATCGTCCGCTTCATGATGATGGCGGGGAACTGGGGTCAGCACGCGTTCATCAACGTCGACCACAAGAACAACGGCATCGCCAACGCGATCACCTGCATCAACGTGGGCTACAACCGCCGCTGTTTCAACGACGGTTACCACATCGGCCACCACATGAAGGCCAACCGCCACTGGACCGAGCTGCCGGGCGACTTCATCGCCAACCGCGAGCAGTACGTCCGCGAAGGCGCCGTGGTCTTCGCTGGGATCGACTTCTTCCTCGTCTCCCTGCTGCTCTGGACGAAGCAGTGGGGCATCCTCGCCCGCTGCTACGTGCGGCTCGACGGCGTGGAGCGCAGCGACGCCGAGGTGATCGCGATGCTCAAGGAGCGCGTGAAGCCGGTCACCCGGTGGCCGCTGGAGTCGATCGGGGTCGCCACCGCGGGTTGAGGCGGGCTTCGGCGGAGCGGCGCACGCGGGGCCGCGTCGCGGGTTCCCGTCGCTCCGGATCCGACAGCTGGCGCGGCGCAGAATAGCGGGGCTGTACTCCGGAACGTCTGATGCTCTCTCTCCTCGTCGCGGGCGTGCCCCTGCTCGCCATCGCCGCGCTGGCGTTGCTCATCCTCCTCTACCAGAGCGTGGCCATCGTCGGCGGTGAACAGTTCATCACCCTGGAGCGCCGCTGGTTCGGTCGGGCGATGACCGATGGACGCACCATCGCTCTCGCCAACGAAGTCGGCGTACAAGCCCGTACGCTCGGCCCGGGCGTACACTTCTTCGTGCCGTTCATCTACAAGACCCAGAAGCACAGGTTCTTCAACATCGGCGAGTCGCAGATCGGCATCGTCCAGGCGGTCACCGGCCTCCCGATCCCCCCCGGGCAGTACTTCGCCAAGACGGTGGATTGCAACATCTTCCAGGATGGCGAAGCCTTCCTCCGCAACGGTGGCGAGAAGGGACCCCAGCTCACCATCCTCCCCCCCGGCGAATACCAGATCAACCCGCTCTTGTTCACGGTGAGCATCGAGAGCGCCGTCCTCATCGACGAGAAGCAGGTGGGCATCGTCGAGGCCGTGGCCGGCCGCCCCTGCGCCACCGGTCGAATCTTCGCCGACCCCGTGGAATGCGACGCGTACCAGGACGCCGACGCGTTCCTCCGGAACGGGGGCCAGAAGGGGCCGCAGATCCGGGTTCTCCCTCCCGGCAACTACCGAATCAACACCGCGCTCTTCAAGGTGGAGATGCGGCCGGTCACCATCATCCCCAACGGCCACATCGGGCTCATCACCGCGATGGATGGCGGTCGGATCATGGAAGGTTCGCTTTTGAGCCGCAAGATCGAGGGTCACTCCAACTTTGAGAACGGGCAGGCCTTCATCCTCAACGGGGGCCAGAAGGGCCACCAGCTCGACGTGCTGATGCCCGGTACCTACCGGATCAACACCGCGCTCTTCAACGTGAAGGCGGTGGTGCCCTGGACCAACATCGCGGCCGACTCCGTCGGTATCGTGACCGTCCTCGAAGGCCGGCCGATCATGAAGGCGCGCGAGATCGCGGCCGAGGAGCTGGGGCTCGACGTCCACAACAACTTCCAGGACGCCGCGGCGTTCCTCGCGGCGGGTGGGCAGAAGGGTCTCCAGATTCCCGTCCTTCGCTCGGGTAACTACGCCATCAACCCCTGGTTCGCGAGCATCGAGCCGGTGCCGATGGTCGAGGTGAAGATCGGCGAATGCGCGGTCGTCACCAGCTTCGTCGGCGAAGAGGGAGAAGACACGACGGACTCCAACGTCAACGCCAAGATCGTCGCCAACGGCAAGCGCGGTATCTGGGCCGAGCCCCTCGGGCCGGGTCGCCACCCGTTGAACACCAAGGTGTGCAAGGTGGACAAGGTGCCCACCACCCAGATCCTCCTGAACTGGGCCGACAGTCAGAACAGCGCCCACAAGCTCGACTCCGAGCTCAAGACCATCACCCTGCGCACGGCCGACGCGTTCAACGTGAGCATGGACGTGAGCGTCATCATCCACATCGCCATGGCCGACGCGCCCAAGGTGGTCGCCAACCTCGGCTCCGTCGACAACATGATCTCCCAGGTGCTGGAGCCGGCGATCTCCTCGCACTTCCGCAACTCGGCCCAGGCGGTGAAGGCCCTGGACCTCTACACCAAGCGCGCCGAGCTCCAGGCGCACGCCAAGGAGCACCTTCAGAGCGTACTGCGGGTGCACCACATCGAGTCCAAGGACACGATGATCGCGGACGTTGTGCTCCCCAGCGAGCTCACCCGCACCGTGACGGACCGCCAGATCGCGGAGCAGGAGCGCATCACCTACGCCACCCAGAAGCAGGCGCAGGAAGAGCGCAAGATGCTGGAGAACGCGAAGGCCCAGGCCAACATGCAGCCGAAGGTCGTGGAGTCCGAGCGTGGCGTCGAGATCGCCAAGAACCTCGCCAACGCCGAGATCGAGAAGTCCATGGGCGACTCCCGCGCGATCGAGGTTCGTGCCGAGGGCGCCTCGAAGGCCACCAAGGTGACGGCGGGCGCCCAGGCCGAAGCCACGCGGGTCAACGCGCTGGCCGACGCCGAGGCCATCGAGAAGAAGGGCCTCGCCGAAGCGCTCGTCATCCTCGAGCAGGGCAAGTCCACCGCGGAGTCCTACAAGCTCCAGGTCAACGCGATGGGCAAGGAGGTCTTCGGGCAGATCCAGGTGGTCGACAAGATCTCCGCCAACAAGCTGAAGCTCATCCCCGACGTCTACATCGGGGGCAGCAGCGGCGGCGCGGGCGGCGGTGGCCAGGGCGGGGAGAACCCGAACGCGCTCATCTCCGTTGCGCTCCTGCAGTACCTCACCGGCCGCAAGGTCTTCACGGTCCCGGAAGCGCCCCAGGAGTGAGCGCGCCGGCGGGCCGGAATCACTCCCCCGTCACCACATACGCCGCGCCGCCGAAGGCGCCGCCGGCGTCGGAGTAGGGGGCGCCAAGGAGCACGTCGTCGAGGCCGTCGCCGTCGTAGTCGCGGCCGCCGGCCACCGCGCGACCGAGGGAGTCGCCATCGGCGAGGCCGACCCAGCGGGTGTCCGCGTCGCGGAGCGAGTGCGCGCCCGGCGAGAACGGGCCGTGGATCAGGTAGGCCGCGCCGGCCGCCGAGGCCCCATCGCTGTTGAGCAGCGCGCCCACGAGCAGGTCTGCTTTCCCGTCGCCGTCCACGTCGCCGGCGCCAGCGAGCGCCGCACCTGCGTTGTCCCCGGCGACCTCCCCTTCGAAGCTGGCGAACGCGGCGTCCGGGCTGCCGGACGCCGCGGGGCCTGAAAAGACCCAGGTGCGCCCGTTGACCGCCATCTCTCCGGCGACCGCGAGGTCGCCGAGCCCGTCGCCGTCGGTGTCGCCGAGGCCGGCGGCGCTGTCGCCGAAGAGCTGACCTTCGCTCACGCCGAGGATCACCACGTCGGCGTCGCGGAGCTCCCCGACGCCGCTGGGCAGCGGGGCTCGGAAGACGGCCGCGAGGCCGGCGTTGGCGCCGCCG
>CAIXRH010000072.1 GCA_903921785.1 uncultured Pseudomonadota bacterium | reverse complement strand
TCGTGGAGGTCCACCTCCCCGAACTCCTCTTCACTCCAGCGCTTCGGATCCATGAAATTCTCCAGGAATCCCGGATCACCCGGCAGCATTGACTTGTCAAGAAGTCACTAGTGCTCAGGACGGGGTCACCGGGGGCGTTCCTTGGGGCGGGCGGCGGCGGAGGCCAAGGAACCCGGGGGGTGACGGGGTCACCGCGGGCGTTCCTTGGGGCGGGCGGCGGCGGCGGGGGGCCCTCGGAGCTTCGTGGAGGTTTGCGGGCGGGTGGCACGAAGCTCGCGGGTGGACCCCGCCCGCCCACCCCCCACCGCCCCGGCGGCGCCCGCCGACGCCGGTCCTGGCTCGCGAGGGTGGAGGAGGGCCGGGAGGTGGGACCACCATTCCGCGACAATCCCCCACCGGCGCCCCGCCCCGTGGCAAACTCCCGCCGTGCTGATCCTCGCCCTCGCCTCCGCCCTCGCCGCGCCCCCCGACGTGCTCCACGACGACTCGATCGCCAAGGCGATCAGCGGCGACTGCCCCGGCGCCGAGCCCGGCCTCCGCCGCCGCGTCGACGCCCTCCCCGACGACCTCGGCGCCCGCCTCGCCCTCGACGCCTGCCGCTACTCCGGCACCGAGCGCGACATCGCCCGCACCGACCTGCTCAGCCTCTACCGGGTGAGCGCTCCGTACGACCCGGGCGTGCTCCTGAAGTCCCGCGAGAGCAAGGCGGCCGACGTGGCCTACCTCCGGCGCGAGGCCCAGATGGCCTTCGAGACCCTCCTCCGCGCGATGGTGGAGAAGAAGGCCTTCGAGGACGCGCAGTTGGCCCTCGCCAGCCTGGAGCCGATGGTCGGGGAGAGCGGTCCGACCGCGGCGTCCCGCCTGCTCCTGGAGCACGCCCAGAACGGGGTGAAGGCGATCTGGCCGCTGGCGACCGCCTCCCTCGCCCGCTTCCCCGACGACGCCGACGTGCTCGAGGAGGTGGCCCGGGTCGTCTTCGACGACGGCGCCCACGCCCCCAAGGAGGTGCTGGACGCCATCTTCGCCCGCGGCCGCACCACCGCGAAGCTCAACGCGCTCCTCGGCCTCCTCCGCGCCGATCGGGCGGCCGACTGCCTCACCCGCGCCGACACCTTCCGCCTCCCCGAGGCCGACCGCGACAAGCTCCCGCCGATCCTCTACCGCTGCGCCGTGGCAGCGAAGGACACCGCCCGGGCCGACACCCTCGTGGCGGCGGGCACCAAGGGGCTCGATGCCCGGGTGATCGCGGCGCATGCCCGCCTGCGCCTGGACGCCGGGCGGGAGGCGGAGGCCCTCGCGTTGGTGGAGCCGCTGGTGCCGAAGGAGACCGCCGCGGTGGGGGTGGTCCTGGAGCTGTACGCGCGCCAGGGCGACACCGCCAAGATCGACGCGCTCGCTCGGGAGCTGCCCGCCGGGTCCACCGCGAGGCTCACGGCGGCGTCCACCCTCGTCACCGCGCGGAAGTACGGGGCCGCCCTGCTGCTCGTGGAGGGCACCTGCGGCACCTACGCCGGCGCGGACGCCACCTCCTGCACCCGCATCGTCGACGCCGCCCACCACGGGCTGGGGAAGTAGACGGCGACGGGCGCGGCGGAGGGAACCCGCGCCCCCCCGGTGGTTACGTTCCCGCATGGACTTCCTCCACCGCCCCGTCCCCCACCTCGGCAAGACCGCCTTCCGCCTCGGGCTCGCGTTCAGCTACGGGGTGGACCCGTCGTCCGCCGAGTCGGCGCTGGAGCGCGGGGTGAACTACCTGTTCTGGACCAGCCGCAGCAGCGCGTTCAAGCCGGTCATCCAGGCGGCGATGAAGAAGGACCGCGAGAAGCTCATCATCGCGTCGGGTCCCCTCATCGGGTACTTCGGCGCCACCATCCGCAGCGGCTGCGAGTCGCTGCTCCGGGAGCTCGGCACCGACTACATCGACGTCTTCCACCTCTTCTGGCTCGGCATCACCTCGGCGTACACCGACGGCACCGTGGAGACGCTGCTCAAGCTCAAGGAGGAGGGGAAGATCCGGGCGATCGGCACGTCGATCCACGACCGTCCCCGGGCCGGTCGCCTCGCGGAGGACTCCGCGATCGACCTGTTCATGCTCCGCTACAACGCCGCCCACCCCGGCGCGGAGCAGGACGTCTTCCCCCACCTGGAGAAGCGGAAGCCCGCGGTGGTCGCGTACACCGCCACCGCGTGGCGGAAGCTCCTGAAGCCGCCGAAGGGCTGGGACGGCCCGGGGATGTCCGCCGGCGACTGTTACCGCTTCGCCCTCTCCAACCCCTCGGTGGACGTGTGCCTCACCGGTCCCGCCGACCGTGCCCAGCTCGATGCGAACCTCGCGGCGTTGGAGAAGGGGCCGCTGTCGGCGGAGGAGATGGAGTGGATCCGTCGGTACGGGAAGGCCGTCCACGGCTGAATCGGCCGGATAGGCTCCCGCACCCATGACGAAGCCCTCTGCTCCCTCCCCCGAGGCCGGCCACGCCCACGGCTCGGCCGCGGCCCTCGCCCTCGGCGCCCTCGGCGTCGTCTTCGGCGACATCGGCACCAGCCCGCTGTACACCTTCCACGAGTGTCTGCACCACGGGAAGCTGGCGATCACCGAGGCCAACGTCTACGGCATCGCCAGCCTGCTCTTCTGGTCGCTCACCCTGGTGGTGACCGTGAAGTACGTCGCCCTCCTCATGCTGGCGGACAACCGCGGCGAGGGCGGGATCATGGCGCTGCTCACGCTCTTGCCGGAGCGCATGCGCATCGCCACCGCGGGGCGCATCGGGTGGGTGAGCCTCCTGGTCATCGCCGGGGCGGCGCTGCTCTTCGGGGACGGCGTGATCACCCCGGCGATCTCCGTGCTCTCGGCCATGGAGGGGCTCGTGGTGGCGGAGGAGCGGCTCGCTCCCGCCGTGGTGCCCGCCACCGTCGGCATCCTCCTCGCGCTCTTCGCGATCCAACGCCGCGGCACGGGCACGCTCGGCATCCTCTTCGGGCCGGTGATGTTGGCGTGGTTCGCCGTCATCGGCGGGCTCGGCGCGTGGAGCGTGGTGCAGCATCCTTCGGCGCTCTCGGCGCTCTCTCCGACGTGGGCCATCGGGTACTTCGCCGAGCACGGGCTGGCCGGGGCCACGGTGCTCGGCTCCGTCGTCCTGGCCGTGACCGGCGGCGAGGCGCTCTACGCCGACATGGGGCACTTCGGCCGCGGCCCCATTCGCTTCTCCTGGCTCGCCGTCACCTACCCGGCGCTCACCCTGAGCTACCTCGGACAGGGCGCGAACCTCCTCGCGAACCCCGAGGCCGAACGCTCGCCGTTCTTCTCGATGGTCCCCGCGGGCGGGTGGACGTTCGCGCTGGTGGCGCTCGCGGCGGCGGCGACCGTGATCGCCTCGCAGGGCCTCATCTCCGCGGTCTTCTCGCTCACCCATCAGGCGCTGCGCCTGGGCTACTTCCCCCGGGTGCGGGTGCTCCACACCAGCTCGGACCAGGAGGGCCAGATCTACGTGCCCCTCGCGAACTGGACCCTGGCGATCTCCTGCGTCGCCCTGGTGGTCTTCTTCCAGGAGTCGGCGAAGTTGGCCGCGGCGTTCGGGCTCGCGGTGAGCGGCACGATGGCGATCACGTCCATCGTCTTCCACCAGGTGGCGATCCACCACTGGAAGTGGTCGAAGGTGCGGGCGGGCGTGGTCTTGGCGCTGCTCCTGGCGCTGGACCTCCCGTTCTTCTTCGCCACCTGCCTGAAGTTCTTCGACGGCGGCTACCTGCCGTTCGCCCTGGGCGCCGGCCTGTTCCTGCTGATGACCACCTGGGTCACCGGGCGCTCGCTCCTCGGTCAGCACCTCCGCTCGGGCGCCCGGGAGCTCCAGGGGTTCCTCCGCGACCTCCCGTCCACCGCCCGTCGCCTCCCCGGCTTGGGGGTGGTGCTCTCCGCGTCCAAGGACGGCGCTCCGCCAGCGTTGGTGCAGCAGGTCCAGCGCTTCGGCTGCCTCCACGAGCGGGTGTTCCTCCTCACGGTGACCACCGAGTCGGCGCCCTGGGTGGAGGCGGACAAGCGCCTCACGATGGAGCCCCTCGATCACGGCTTCTACCGGGTGACCCTCCGCTACGGCTTCATGGAGCAGCCAGTGGTGCCGTCCGCGGTCCTCCACGCGATCCGCGACGCCGACCTCGACGTGGAGCCCAAGGACGTGACCTACCTGCTCAGCCGCGAGAGCTTCATGGCCACCGACCGCGGCCGCATGTCGGCGTGGCGGGAGTCGATCTTCAGCTTCCTCTCGATCAACGCGGTGGACCCCACGCAGTACTTCCACCTCCCCGAGCGGCAGGTGGTGGAGCTGGGGGCACGGGTCGATTTGTAGGGTTCCCCCTCCCAGCCCTCCTCCATGGTCGCGAGCCAAGACAAGCGTCGGCGCGCGGGGTTGGGCGTGGGGGGCGAACGGCGGGGAGCCGCTCCCCTACCGGATCGTCAGCCCGCCGTCCGCCGCGAGCACCTGTCCGGTGACGTAGCTCGCGTCGTCGCTGGCGAGGAAAACGAAGACCGGGGCGATCTCCGCGGGCTCCGCCCACCGGCCGAGCGGGATGCGCTCGAGGTACTTCTCCTTGAACCGTTCGTCGGTGCGGATGGTCTCGGTCATCGGCGTGGCGGCCGCGGGGGCGACCGCGTTCACCGTGATCCCGTGGCGGCCGAGCTCCTTGGCCCCCGACATCGTGAGCCCGACGATCGCCGCCTTGGCCGCGGAGTAGTTGGCCTGACCGATGGTGCCGAGGAGGCCGGCCGTGCTGGTGACGTTGATCACCCGCCCGTACTTCCGGGCGATCATCCCGGTGGAGACGGCCTGGAGGAAGTGGAAGCTGCCATCGAGGTGCACGCGGAGCACGAGGTGCCACTGCTCCAGCGTCATCTTGTGGAGCATCGCGGGGCGGGTGATGCCGGCGTTGTTGACCAGGATGTCGACCCGGCCCCAGCGTTCGGTGACGGCGGCGACGCTCGCGTCCACCTGGGCGCGGTCGCCCACGTCGCAGGCGCAGGCCATCGCCGAATCCCCCAGGGACGCAGCGACCTTCTCGGCGTTGGCCAGCTGCACGTCCACCACGGCGACCTTCGCCCCTTGGGCGACGAACGCCCGGGCGATGGCCTCGCCGATGCCCTGCCCGCCCCCAGTGACGATGGCGACACGATCCTGGAGCTTGTTCATCGTCTATGCCCGTGAGAAGAGGCGGGTGCAGGTGGCGGCGCCGTCGGGAATCCGACACTCGCTGGTGACGGTGACGGCCGGGTTGATGCCATACGCGGTGGCGCGGAACCAGGCGTCGCAGCCGTCGCCACAATGGGCGGTCAAGCCGCGGCTGCGGTAGCCGTCGGGCCAGGGGCAGCGGGTGTGCACCAGCCGCACGCCGTCGTCGCCGCGGACCGTCTCGGAGACCTCGCCCATCACGTCCGACGCGCGGCGGAGCACGTCGACGATGCGGAAGAGGTCCTCGGGGTCGCCGCCGCGCTCGAGGTAAGCGTTGGCCGTGCCCTTCCCGACCTCGGCCCAGAACGACAGCTCCAGCTCGGCGGCCCGCTCTTCGCCGTAGGCGTCGGCCACGGCCTTCCGCCAGGCGTGGAAGAAGTCGTGGCTGATGCGGATCATCGAGCGCCAGTCGCGCTCGAGGCGGCGTTCGGGGTCGGTCTGCATGCTAGGGCGCCGCGACCAGCACGTCCACGCCCCGCTCGCGGAGCTTCTCGTACCGCCAGGCGCCCCAGAGCGACGCGCCGATGGCGCCGGCGTGGATGGAGAGCGGGTGGGTCTTCACCTCAATCTTCGCGCCGCCGTCTTTGTCGACCAGCTCTTGGAAGGCGCCGCGCAGACCCGCGTCGAACGCCAGGCCGCCGGTCATCAAGACCGTGCCGTTGACCTTGAGCGCGCGCACCAGCTTGGCGAAACGGCCGGCCATGGAGAGGTGGATGCCGCGGAGGATGTCGGGCGTGGAGATGCCCCGGCTGACCATGTTGATTACGTCCGTCTCCGCGAGCACCGCGCAGATGGACGATACCTTCTCCGGGTTGGAGGAGGACAAGGACAGCTCGCCCACCTCGTCGATCGACACCCCGAGGTACCGGGCGATGTTCTCGAGGAACTGCCCCGAGCCGGACGCACACTGGCTGGTCATCCGGTAGGAGAGCACCTTGGCCCGCCCATCCATGGCGACGGCGCGGGCGTGGAGCGCGCCGGCGTCCACCACGGCGACGGCCGAGGGGTCGAGGAAGATGCCGCCGCGCGCGTGCGCGGTCATGCCGTAGAAGTGGCCGGTGGCGAAGGGCAGGTCCTCCCCCTCGCCGGTGGTGGCGATGTAGTCCACGTCCTTCGTGGAGATGCCCGCCTCGGCGAGCACGCCGTGGAAGACCTCTTCGGCGACGCTGTGTACGTCCCGGCGACGCATCCGGTCCACCCGGGTGGTGACGATCACCCCGTCGCTGCCGGCGTTGGAGCGGACGACCACGCCCTTCACGGCGCCAGTGCCGACGTCGATGCCTACGGTGGTGTTCATGCGTGCACCTCGGCGCCGCCGGACACGGCCGGGGCGTGCTGGGTCTCTTCGAAGGAACGCTGGGCGAACATCGCCGCCCCCTGCGCGCCGGTGAAGATGGAGTTGGGGGAGATGTTGAGGATGCGCTTGCCGTAGTTCTCCTCCACGAGCTCCATGAGCGCGTGCACGGCGGCGGAGTTGCGGGCCACGCCGCCGGTGAAGGTGAACTCGTCGTTCACCCCGCCGGAGCGGGCGAGCAGGCTCATCGCCCGGAGCATGATCGCGCGGTGGAGACCGGCGAGGATGTCCTCCCGCTTCTCGCCCATGCCGAGCCGATCGCGGAGCTCGGCGCCCGCGAAGACCGTACAGGTGGAGTTCACGCGGGTAGGGCGCTTGGACTGGTCGGCGAGCGGCCCGAGCTCATGGAGCCCGAGGTTCATCTCGTCGGCGATGTAGCCGAGGTAGCGGCCGCAGCCGGCCGCGCAGCGGTCGTTCATCTGGAACGAGGTGACGATGCCCGCGCCGTCCACCTGGATGGCCTTGGTGTCCTGCCCGCCGATGTCGAGCACCGTGCGGGTCTCGGGGAACATCGCGTGGGCCCCGAGCCCATGGCAGAGGATCTCGCTGCGGATCTGCTCGCGGGGGAACGGGAGTCGGGCGCGGCCGTACCCGGTGCCCACCGACGCGGCCATCACCAGCGGCGTGTCGCGGATCTTCTGCACGGCCACGCGCACGTCGCCGCCGCCGATACGCTCCACGGCGCGGAGGATGTTGCCCTCGAAGGACACGTCCACGTCGGCGTTCTCGACCCGGAGGATCGCGCGGTCGAACACGGCGAGCAGGGCCTCGAAGGTGACGCCCTTGCGATCCCCACGCTCTTCGGCGAACTTCGCGAAGTCGGCGGCCGCGCGGTCGCGGAAGAAGTTGCTGCCCGCTTCTTCCTTGCGGGCGAAGCGCTCGAGCTCGGCGCCTTCCATGGCCACCAGGATCTCGACCAGCTTATCGAGCAGCGGCTTGCCGTAGGTGGCGCTGCGCCCCTTGGAGCCTTCCTCCTCCACGATCTGCCCGAGCAGCTTGAGCTGGGTGAGGTACTGCTCCAAACGGAAGGAGGCCGGGAGACCGGTCTGGTCGAGGTCGCCCAGCTCGCGCCCGAGGAGGGCGAAGCGGGCGTCGATCGTGGCCTCCGTGCCGGCGATGCGCGCCGCCACCGAGTAGTTGGACCGGGAGTTGGTGATGCCCCGACCGAGGACCTCCCCTGCTTCATCGAGGATCACCGCCTTGGTGGTGGTGCTCCCGAGGTCGATGCCCAAGTATGCGTTCAAGGCGACACCTCCAGGCCGGACACGTGCCCGCCGGCCCGACGAGCCTCGATCATCTGGAGATAACTCTCGAGGCGGTTCTTGATGTTGGCGGCGGAGAAGTAGCGGGGGTCCACGAGATCGGACTCGATGAACGCGCCCGGGCGCCCGGTGCGCCGCTCGACTTCCCGGAGGATGAGGAGCTGGCCGGCGGAGAAGCTGTTGCAGCTCTTCACCGAGTTGATGATGAAGCCGTCTGCTTCGTACTCTTCCACGTACTTCACCAGCATGTCGATGCGGGTGGGGACGTTGCGGTTGGTGTAGCACTCACCGCAGTATTCAGCGAGGGTTTCCAGCGGCCGGGTGTAGTCGTGACGGAAGCCGAAGTCGTAGGTGCCGCCCACCTTGGTGTAGGTGGAAGCCACGACGGTGGCGCCCTCGTCGTAGAACATCTTCCAGAACTCCCGGAAGCTCGTCCAGTTGGGCGGGCCCTCGGCCACGAGCCGGAAGCGCTCCTGGTTCATGTCCCCTTCCGGGGTGATCGGGCCCTTTCCGAGCCGGATGCGCTCCTCGACCTCGGCCCGGAGCAGCTTGTAGTAGTCCACGCCGGCCTGCGTCCCGCGGAACGCGGTGAACATCGGGCCGATGTAGTACACGCCGCCGAACCACGCGTCGATCGGGCTGGGCTTGGCCTTCGCCGACTGGAACACGGCGACGAGGTCGTCCTCCGCCATCGCGGAGAGCTTGAGCATCTCCTTGAGGCGGTCTTCGTCGAGCTTCTTGCCGGAGAGCTCCTCCAACGCCGGGATGAGCTTCTCCTTGAGCTGCTGCACCACGTAGTCGCGGTGGGCCGGGGAGATCTTCCCGTCGCCCTGGTAGGGCACATGCAGCATCACCACCGGGCACTGGTACTCTTCCCGAAGCAGCTCGAACCACTTCATGAAGGTGTAGCAGCCGGTGTAGCTCAAGAGCAGCAGGTCGGGCTTCGGGAGCTTCTTCCCGGTGGGCCCGATGTTGCCGGCGCGGATCATGCCGAGATCGGCCTTCACGTAGGTGCACACATCCTCGGAGTGCCCGGCCTTCTCGGCGTCGAGGATGAACTGCCCGGTCTTCTGGCGCATGCCGTACTGGAGGGCGTTGATCTCGGGGAGGACCGGGAGCAGGTCGAACGCCCGGATGAGCTCGGTGAGGTTCCCGGGCACGAAGGTGTAGACCACCTTCTTCCCGTCCTCGTTCGCGGTGGAGAGCGAGTCGAAGTAGCCCGAGATGAGCTGCTTCTGGAGCTCCTGGGACTGGTCGCGGACGACGGTGCTCATACGTTCCCCCAGAGCTTGATGGCGTCGGAGAAGGTGCCGGCCTGTTCACGGAACTGCTGGAATTGCCCCGTGTTCTCGGCGTACTTGAAGGAGATGAACGAGATGCCCTCGCGCGCGGCGCCCGCCTGGAGCATCGGCCGATCGAGGAGCGCCGGGTCGCAGAAGCTCGGCGCGGAGAAGATCGCGCCCTCGGCGCGGGCGGCGCGGAGCCGCTCCCCGACCAGCTTCTTCTTCCCGTCGGCGTCCCGCTCGTAGACGATCGGGTTCGCCACGGTGTGGTTGAGGAAGGTCTCCGCCAGGGCCCGTACGGCGTCCCCCGAGCAGTCCACCTCCCGGGTGAGGAAGCGGTTGCCGATGAGGAAGTCGTCGTCGACGATGTAGCAGCCCGCGCGCTCGATGGTGCGGATGAGGCCGAGCGGCGGCTGCTCGCAGAAGGCGCCGATCACGATGACCCGGGCGTTGTCGCGGGGACGGCGGCCGTCCTTGTCGCACACGTCGAGGTAGGCCTGCGCCATCGTCATGAACTCTTCGAACGGCACGATCTCGCCGGCGCGAAGGAGCTGGTACAGCTCGTCGGTCGGCACGTTGTGCGGCTCGTCGCGGCGCTTGGCGTAGAGCTTCCGCACCAGGGCGCGGCGGCGGTTCCAGTCGCCGATGCCCTTGCGGAGCTCATCCTCGGTGATCGGGGAGCCGCGGAGCTCGCCCATGTCGTGCACCAGCTCACGGAGCTCGTGCGTCCAGAAGTCGCCGCCGACGCCCTTGGCGAAGTCCTGGGGGAGATCGACGTAGCGGCTGTACTTCTCGGGGTACATCACCTTCCACATGCCGGAGAGGTTCCGGATCACGTCGCAGGTGCTCGGGAAGAGCGCGCCGGTGAGGAAGTCGAGCCGGCCGGTGACGGCCAGCTCCACCACGCTCCGGGGGAGGTGGCAGATGTAGGACTGGTAGTAGGCGTCGCCGCGGATGATGTCGATCCGGTCGCCGCCGCCGTGGATGCCCACGGGGAGCATGCCGGCCGCGTGGATGATCTCGGCGGGTGCGTACACGGGGAGGAAGCCTACGGCCTTTCGGCCCGGCTCCTCGGCGAGCCAACGGCGGGCCGCCGTGAACTCCAGATCGAGGTAGTTCGCCTCGGCCCAGGCGACGATTTCTGCTCGGTTCATGGGGTCCTCAACGGTGGGTCCAGGTCGGGGGACGCTTCTGGATGAAGGCTTCGATGCCCTCGTTGGCGTCGTGGGTGGCGACGAGGCGCTCCAGGTAGAGCGCCTCCAGCTCGGTCAGGTCGGTGCGGAGGCGGGCGGCCATCCCGACGCGCACGCCAGCCCAGGCGTGGCGGACGGCCACAGCCGAGAGCGGCGCGAGCTTGGCGGTGTACCAGGCGCGGGCGGCGGCGGCGGGGTCCTCGGCGATCTCGTCGACGAGGCCGATGCGGGCGCCTTCTTCGGCGCCCACGCTGTCCCCGCTCAGGAGCATGCCGATGGACCGGCCCTTGCCGACGCGCCAGTCGAGCGCCAGGCTGCCGATGGGCGCGAACACCCCGAGCTTCACCTCGGGGCACGCGAAGACTGCGTTGGGGGCGGCGAAGACCCGACCGCACCACGCGGCGACCTCCAGGCCGCCGCCGAGGCACCGCCCGCGGACGACGGCCGCGGTGGGCACGCCGAGCGCCTCGAGCTCGCGGAAGAAGGCGTGGAAGCCCTTGAGCATCCCCTCCACCTGGTCCCGCTGGTGCTCCTCCACCGACGCGCCGAAGCTGAACTCGGTGCCGGCGCCCTCGAAGACGACCAGCTTGAGCTCGGCGACGCCGCGCAGGTCGGCGATCGCCGCGCGCATCGCGGCGGTCATCGCGGCGTCGATCACGTTGGCGCGAGGACGGTCGAGCGTGATCCACGCCAGCCCGCCCTCGACGGCCACGCGGACCGGGCCGCTCACTTCGGGTCCCAGGTCTTGTACTGGGGGGAGACCGCGCGGATGAGCTCCTCGCCCCACCGCTCGCCGTTGGCGAGGCGGAGGCGCAGATCGATGAAGTCGATCTCCCGGTGGCCCTTCGGACCTTCGTTGAACGCTCGGAACCCGGCGCTCGCTTCGGTCATCATGTTGTTGGCGAGCCAGGCGCGGTTGCTCTCCTTGTTCTTGTCCCAGTGCGCGAGCTTGTGCTTGCGGATCGACTCGATCGTCTTGGTCGTGCAGTCGGGGAAGGTGAGCGTGAGCTTGGTGACGAGCTGGTCCACCACCTCGTCGAGCAAGGACAGGTCGACCGTGCCGGAGGCCATCACCGCCTTCGCGGCGGCGGCTTCCGCGCCGGTCTTCTTCTTGCCGAGGATCACCCGCCCGTACTCGTCGACGTAGCGGTCGGTGATGGCCATCGGGTTGGGGACGAACGTGCCGTCGACCTTCAGCGCCGGCACGATCTGGGTGAGCAGGCCGAGGCGGAGGGCCTCGTGGGCGGTCCACTGGTCGCACAGCGTGCAGGAGCCCATCGCGTTCTCCACGCCGACGTACAGCGGGAGGAAGTCGGTGGAGCCGCCGTCGGGCGCGCTGCCGTGCTTGGGGCCAGCCTGGCCGAAGACCGCGAGGTCCTGCGCGACCGAGTAGTCGCACGCCATGCCGATCTCCTGCCCACCGCCCACGCGCATGCCGTTCACCCGGCAGATCACCGGCTTGTCGCACATCAGGATCGCGGAGACCATGTCGTTGAACAGCCGCATGTACTGGCGGTACTCGTGGGGCTGCCCGGAGTAGTACTCGGCGTACTCCTTGGTGTTCCCCCCGGTGCAGAACGCGCTAGACCCCGCGGCGGTGAACACCACGGCCACGGCGGCGCGGTCGCAGCTCGCGCGGCGGAAGCCGAGGATGACCTCCTTCACCATGTCGGTGGTGTAGGAGTTGAATTGCTTCGGGTTGTCCAGGGTGATCTGGATGGCGTGGAGGCCATCGACCACGGCGCCGGAGGCGTCCTTGACGGGACGCCGCTCGTAGCGGACCTGGCCGGGGGTGCCGATGACGTCGAGGGTGTGGTCGTTCACAGGGACTCCGGGGGGACGAGCACGACGCGGCGGGGGAGCCCGCCGTGGTGCAGGGTTTCGAAGACGGTGGGGAGCTCGGACAGCGGCCGGAGCTCGGTCTGGGAGCGGATGTCCACCTTGCCGTCGAGCGCGAGCTGGAGGATGGCCGGGTAGTGCTCGGGGAGGCAGCCCCACACGCCGCGGGCGGTCGCGTCGAACGCCATGAGGTTGGAGAGGCGGATCGGCGAAGCATCCCGCGTGAAGCCGACCACGAGGAGCATCGCGCCGGGCCCGAGGAGGTCCCACGCAGTGTTCTGCCCGGGGGTGCTGCCGGACGTCTCGAAGATCTTCCAGCGCTCGGGGCGCCAGCCGCGCTCCTTCACCAGGGCGCGGACCTTCTTCTTGAGGTCGGCCTCCTTCGCGTCGAAGGTCACCGCGCCGGCGGCGGCCGCGGCCGCGAGGCGCTCGGGCCGCACGTCGATCGCGATGACGTTGGCGCCGAACGCGAGGGCGATCTGCACCGCGTACCCGCCGACTCCGCCGCAACCGACGACGATCGCGGTGTCCCCCGTGCGCAGCCCGGAGTGGATGACGGCCTGGTAGGGGGTGCTCACGGCGTCGGCGATGACGGAGAGCTCGCGGAGGGTGATGCCGGAGGCGCCCAGCGGCTGGTCGGCCTTCGTGCAGCCGGGGACGAGGCAGAGGCCGTGGGCGGGCACGTCCACCCGATCGGCGAAGCCGCCCTGAACGTCGTTCCCGGGGAAGATCTGCTTGCCGCAGATGCCGCCCACGCCGTCCCGACAGGCTTCGCACTGGCCGCACGGGATCACCGCCGGGACGAGCACCGCCTGCCCGACGAGCTCCGCGGGACCTTCCTCCACGAACCCCGCGATCTCGTGCCCGAGGGTGAGCGGGAGGGCGTGGCGGGTGCGCACGCCCTCGTAGAAGAAGCCGAGGTCGGTGTGGCACACCCCACAGCCGGCGACGCGCACGCGCGCATAGCCTGCGGGCAAGGCGCCCATCTCCTCACGGACGGGCACCATCTCCTTGGGCGCGACCATCTGCCAGCCGTTTCGAACCGCCATGCACCACTCCGAGAGGTCCGCCGCGGGCGGTGCAAGCCCTGTGCCAACGCCAGAACGCCGGGATCATCGCCCCGTCGCGAGCCGGCGTGCGAAGATTCCCACTCCCCTGCGTGATCGCACACAGGTCCACACAAGTTCCGAGCAATCCCGACGCGCGGCGCCGGTCAGCGCTGGTAGGGAACCAGGAGCAAGCGGTGGTCTACGGCAGGGCCTCCGTCGGCGGGGGTGATCCGGCACACGGCCTCGGCGGGGGCCTCCGCGTCCTTGGCGTCGAGCCGGAGCTGCCCGTCGGCGACGGAGCAGCGAAGGGACGGGTCGTCGCCAGGGGTCTCGGCGGCGGCGACGGCGAGCCCCTTGACGTAGAGCGGGGTGCTGGCCCAGCTCCGGCCGCCGGCCGGCGCTGGGAGGATGATCGTGCCGTCGTCCGCCATCCACGGCACCGGACTGGGCGGGACGAACCGCACCTCCAGCCGCACCGACACGAGGCCCTGGCGGCAGGTGACGTGATCCGGCAAGGTGTAGGCCGGAGGGCCGGCGAGGTCGTACTGCACGGACAGGACGCCGAACTCGTGCGCGCAGGTCACCCGCGGAAAGTCACTGCTCCACGGGGCGGTCGGCGACGCGAAGAGCGGGTAGGGCACCCCGAACCCGAGCCATCCCGCGGGGGGTGCGCTGGCCGTGAGCGGAATCTGGACGACGCGGTGGGCGGCGAGGGCGAGGTGGGCGGCGAGGAGCAACATTGGCCAACTCTCGGTCAGCGGTCCGCGCACTTGAGTGGCGCCCCGCAAAAAGGGGACACGACGCGGGCAGGAGCGTCCGCACGTCATGGCGGCGGTACGACCACCTGGCGATCCTGGCGCGTGGCGGTCCCGCCGTCGCAGCGAGGCGACCGCCCCGACCGCCGCGACCCTCCGGTCCCGCGCTGGCCAGTCGGCCCTGGCGCATCAACCCACCGAGCCGCCCGTTGACTCCTCCGTTCCGTCATGAGTCCTCTGGACTATTTCGAAAAAAGTGTATTCCAGCGTACTCATCCATGGTACGCTTCATCGCGTGTCAAAACGCCCACCCGACATTCGACGGATGCGGTGGCAACAGGCTCCTGGTAATGCAATGTCATGCGCAACCTCTTCCCCCTGCTCCTCCTCGCCGCGTGCTCCTCCACCACCACCATCGGCGGGGACACCGCCGGGGGCAACGACACCGCAGGAGGCGACACCGGGGTCCCCTCCCCCGACTTCTGCGGCGCCAAGCAGATCTTCAACGACCATTGTACGGTCTGCCACAGCGCCTCCGGCCACAAGGGCGACCTCGACCTGGAGACCGACCCCTACTCCGCCCTCGTGGGCGTGCAGAGCGCGGCGTACGGTCAGACGCTGGTGGTGGCGGGCGACCCGTCCAGCTCCTTGCTCTACCTGAAGATGACCGGGCAGCAGGGCGCCAACGGGGAGGTGATGCCCACCAACGGCGCGCTCCCCGCGGCCCTCACCGACGTGGTGAAGACCTGGATCACCGATGGCGCCAGCTCGGAGTGCAACGCGGTGGACACCGGCAGCGGCAAGTACCACCCGAGCGGCTGGGACGACCCCTCTCAGCACGGCATGGCCGCCAAGTTCCAGAGCGACGACTGCAAGTCCTGCCACGGCGACTCGCTCCAGGGCGGTTCCTCCTCCGTCACCTGCGACGACTGCCATGACGCGGGCTGGCAGGACGACTGCACGTTCTGCCACGGCGGCACCGACGGCGACAAGCTCGGCTCCCCCGGGGAGGACCTCGACGACTCCACCACCTCGCTCACTTTCGAGCCGCACCGCGCCCACACCGACGACACCAGCCTTCACGACGCGTTCGCCTGCTCGCAGTGCCACGTCACCCACGACACCGCGCTGAGCGCGAGCCACTTCCTCGACACGGCCGACACCGCCCCCGGCACCGCCGAGATGACCTTCAGCAAGGGCCTCTCGGACAAGGCCACCTACGCCGGCGGCACCTGCTCCAACCTGTACTGCCACGGCGACGGCACCGGGGACAACGGCACCATCAAGTCCTCGGGCTCGGTGAGCGGCTGCAACGACTGCCACAAGAGCAGCGGCCTCAACGGCAAGCACGATGACCACCTCGAGGAGGGCGTCGGCTGTGAAGAGTGCCACAGCACCACGGCGTCGAGCTCTACCAAGATCAAGGACCCGACGATGCACGTCAACGGCAGCGTGGAGGTGGCCCTGCCCGCCGGGATGTCGTACGACGGCAGCCATTGCGACGGCAGCTGCCACAACAGGAAGCACGACAACGAAAAGTGGTAGCGGCCGTCGGCGGCCGGTCCTCTCCGGGCCCGACCCGCGACCGTCCACGGGATTCTGGGCGCCATAGACCGATTGTGCCGGCCCGACCCGGGTCAGGCGCAACGACCGTCAGCGCTCCCCTTCCATCGCCCGCCGCGGGGGCGCTCGTGCGCCCCCGCCACGCCGATCACTCCGTGTAGAGCTTCCCGCCCGCCGCGCCGTCGCAGGCGTGGCAGGAGTTGCAGCCCCCGTTGGACACCTCGGTGCCCATCGCCGAGGTGAACCCGTTCTGCTCCACCTCCGCGGTGACCGGGAACGACACCGACTTCGTGGTGTAGAAGTTGCCGGCGCTGTTGCTGGTCATGGTGACGATCTGGTTCTTGGCGTCGGTCACCGTGATCGTGGCGCCGCTGGACTTGCCCCCACCGTCGATGTCGGTGAAGACGGTGCCCGCCAGGGTCCAGTGGCCCGCTTCGCCGCCGGTGTGGCAGTTGAGACAGTTCGCGCCTGGCAACATGGTGGCGCTCTCCCCGCCGCAGCTCGCGCCCGCGCCGCAGGCTTCGTTGGCGTCGTTGCAGGCGCCGCCGCTCGACGCGGTGCCGCCCCCGCCGCCGCCTTCGCCCCCTTCCCCGCCTTCACTCTCGCCGTACTCGCCCCCCTCACCGGCTTCCCCGCCCACCGCGCAGCCGTGCATCATCGCCATTGCCAGGATCAGACAGGTCACGAACCCTCCAGGTGTGCCCGAGAGGAGTGCAACCGGCGTACCGCGGCGGTGCGGCGACGATGGTGCCAGAAAATCAAGCTCTGAAGCCGATCGAGGGTCCCGCCGACCGCAACGGCGGCGCTCGATCCGGCAGTCTCCTCTCGCGGCGGCGGGAAATTCCTGCCGCGAGGGACGTTGAGCGGGGCGGCCCCCCTTCCGGTCACGCCCCGCGGCACCGGGGCGAGCGCGCCGCGATCAACGCCCCGGCGGCAGCCGACGCCCCCACCACGCGCTCAGGAGCACCGCGGGCAGGGCGAGGAGATCGCTGGCATCCAGGCGCATCTGCACGGCGGCCGGGGCGGGGACGGGGTGGGCGCGCGCGAGCGCGGCCAGCCCCCGCACCGGCCACTGCGCGAGGCCGAAGGCCAGCCGAACGGCGTCGTTGGCCGGAGGCCACAGCTTGGCCGCTGCGAAGACCGCGGCGGTGGCCAGGCAGCTCACGGCGAGCCCGCGCCGCGTAGCGGGTGCGCCCGCGAGCTCCGCCAGCGCCACCAGCAGCAGCGGGAAGAACGCCAGCCCGGCCACGTCCGAGAGCTTCCCCGTGATCCACCCCGGATACGCCGCCTTCGCCCAGTGGTCGTTGACCACCAGGAGCGTGATGGCGAGGATCGGCCCCGCCTGGAGCATCACCCCGCCACGGACCGCGCTCACGCGGGCGTGAGCGCGAGGGTGACGGGGATCTGCGTGGTGAGCGGGTCGGCGCTCAGCTCGTTGTCGCGGGCCACGAATTCTACGTTGAGGTACATCGTGGTGTCGGCGGCCCCGCTGGTGAGGGTGAGCGTGAGGTCCGCCCCGCAGGCCACTCCCGGCTCGCAGTCCACCAGGAAGTCCTTGATCTCCAGCTCGGGAGCGCGGTTCGCCGCGGGATCGATCGTGGTGAAGTCGCCTTCAGCGAGCACCGCGCCCGCGTCGTCCGCGAGCACGACGTTCACCTCGCCGGAGTCGACGCCGGGGATCACGTCGAGCGACTCGGTCCACCCGCCGCTTCCGCCGGACGGCACGGTGAGCTCGACATGGAGGGTGTACGTGGCGATCTGCCCGGCGGGCACCGTGAGCCCGCCGTCCACCGCGTCGTAGGCGTAGGCGACCCAGAGCGGCGCCTGCTGCTCGCCGTTGGGCGCGGGCGAGCCGATCGAAACGACGGCACCCGCGATCACGGCGAGCGTAGCGGCGACACGACGAACGTTCATCGCCTCCACCTTAGCCTACTTCTTGACGAAGCTCCGCATCAGCTCGCCCCAGTGGGTGTCCTGGGCCCAGGTGGCCCCCGCCCCCTCGGTGTACTCGTCGATGTAGTCGGCGGTGGGATCGAACCAGATCGTGAGCCCGCTCGCCCAGGAGTAGTCGTCGATCGTGTAGCTCTGCACCACCGCGGCGCCGATCGCCGAGTCCAGGTCCGTGCCCAGCGGTGCGAGCACCGGGTCCCCGGCGGCGGTCATCACCTTCCCGAGGTCCCCGGCGTCGAGATACCAGTTCTTCCAGACGTGGTCGACGCCGCGGGTCTCCTTGCGGTAGCTGAGCATCGAGGCGGCGAGGTCGGGATCGGCGAGGGCGGCGACGGCGATGGCGTCCACCGCGGCGTCGATCTGCGCGACCTCGTCGGTGTTCCAGGCCGAGTGCGTGTATTCGCCGCCTTCCTCGACGGCGCCGCGGCTGAGCTCCTGCGCGAGCTCGGTGGGGGTGGCCGCCGGGTTCTCCTCAAGGAACGCGAGGGCCGTCTCGTACTGGAGCCCCTCGTAGCCCTCGCTGGTCTCTGCGGCAGAGACAGCCTCGGCGTAGGGCACCAGCGAATGCAGCACCTCCCAGGTGGCCATGTTGCAGGCGTCGAACGCCACCACGTCGAGGCGACCGTTCGCCTCCACCGACGCGGCGAGCCCCTCGGCGAAGGTGCCCTCGGCGATGCTGAGGAAGCTCCCGTCGGTGTCGTCCCAGGCGATGCCCGGCGGGGGCGCCACGTCGTCCGTAGGATCGAGGTCAGCCGCAGCCGCCGCGGCGGTCTCCTCGGCGTCCGCGGCGTCCGCCTGGAGCGTCCACCCGTCGCCGTGATCCCACATCACCAGGGCGCGGTGTTCGGCCGGGTAGTTCGTGTCGGCCCAGGCGAGGAAGTCGGCGAGGGTCTGGGGGCTCCCCATGTCCACCTCGCCGAGGTCCTCCAGCACCGGACTGTGGATGCGGTTCGGGTCGTGGTCGGCCTCGATGCGGTAGCGGCGGGCGCCGGTCCAATCGCCGTCCTTCTCGCTGTAGCCGTCGATGCGATCGGCCTGCACGAGCACCTGCACGCCTCGGCCCGAGCCGGTGAGCTCAAGCTCGTTCAGGTCGTGCATCACCCAGTCTTCGAGGTTGTTGTCCCCGTCCATGTACACGAGGAACTGCCACTTGGAGATGCCCTTGTCCCCGGTGTCCTCCGCGGTGTCGGGCGGCCCGGGCGGGTCGGGGCGCTCCGAGTCGTCGGGGGTGCCGCAGGCGAGGAGCAGGACGGTCAGCATGGGGTGAACGCTAACCCCATCCCCTAAAGTTTCGACCCCGATGACCGACCCCGGGGCATGCGCTCCGTCGCCTACGTCCTCGCCCAGTACCCCGTCCCGAGCCAGACCTTCGTCCACGCGGAGCTGGTCGCGCTCCGCCGCCTCGGCTTCGACGTGCACGTCGTCGCCCACGAAGCCGGCCCGGGAGACGTGAGCTTCGGCGACGGCCCCGACGGTCACCCGCTGCCGCTGGACCACGTCGGGCTTCAGAACGCCGCGGCGTTGCTCCACCGCTTTGACCACCTCCACGGGCACTTCGCCGACTTCGGGGTGCGGGTCCTCGCGCCGCTCGCCCAGCGCGCCGAGCGGCCGTTCTCCTTCACCTGCCACGCCTACGACCTGTTCCGTCGCGACGCTGCGGTCCGCCCCGAGGAGTGGCGGGCGGTGGCGCCGCACGTGCAGAAGGTGGTGGCGATCTCGCGCTTCCACCGCGAGTTCCTCCTCGCTCGGGGTGTCCCTGACAGCCGCATCGCCATCATCCCCAACGCCGCCGCGCTCGCCGACCTCTTCCTCACCGCGCCGGAGTCACCCCGTCAGCTCCGGAAGGTGCTCGCGGTGGGGCGTCCCGTGGCCAAGAAGGGCTTCGGCGTGCTCGTGCAGGCCTGGGCGCGCGCCCGGCAGATCGTCCCTGACCTCGAGCTCGACATCATCGGCGGCGCCGGCCTCGTGGAGAACCCCCCGCCGGGGCTCCGCCTCTGGCCGATGTGCGACTGGCCGCAGGTCGTGGCTGCCATGAAAGCCGCGGACGTGATCGTGGCCCCGTGCGTCGTCGCGCCCGACGGCGACATGGACGGAATCCCCACGGTGCTCGCCGAGGCTGGCGCGCTGCGTCGCCCGGTGATCGCATCGCACGTCAGCGGGATCGCGGACCTCATCGCCGACGGCGTGAACGGGCTCCTCGTCCCCCCGGGCGACGTCCACGCGCTCACGATGGCGCTCGTGCGCCTCGCGCAGCGCCCCGCGGAGCTCACCCGCCTCGGCGCCGCCGGCCCGATGCTCGCCGCCGCCCACGACGCCGACGTGGTCGCGCGTCGCCTCGTCCACGAAGCCTTCGCCGCCTGACGGAGCCCCATGCGATTCCTCATCACCGACAGCTTCTGCTCGTCCAACCGCGGCGACGCCGCGATCCTCGACGCGATGGTCGAGGGGCTCCGTGCGCGCGGCGGGCAGGTGGAGGTGGTGTCCCACTTCCCGGAGGTCGCCCGACGGTTCCACGAGGTGGAGGTCGTCGACGATCACGACGTACGGGCCGTGGCGCTCGCCGTCGCGAGGGCGGACTTCGTGGTGTCGTGCGGGGGCAGCTTCCTCCATGATCTCTACGCGCCGAACCTCAACGCGCGCCTGGCGACGCTGCACCTCGCGCGTCGCCTGAACAAGCCCTACGCCATCTTCGGGCAGAGCCTGGGTCCCCTCACCCTCCCGCTCTCCCGCAAGGCCACCCGCGAGGTGCTCGACGGTGCCGCCTGGCTCTGCGTCCGCGACGCTGCGAGCGAGCGGGTGGTGCGCGACCTCGGCGTGAACACGCCGGTGCGCGTGGGCGTGGACGCCGCGGTGATCGGGCGGGTGAACCTCGCGGCGAAGGGCAACGGCCCGGTGCTTGGAGTGACCGTTCGAAACTGGCACTTCCCGTCGCTACGTGAGGCCACCGGCGCCCAGGAGCGGTACGAAGCTGCGGTCGCGACGGCGGCGGACCGGTGGGCGAAGGAGACCGGCGGGCAGGTCCGCATCTTCAGCAACTGCACCAACTACGGCGGCTACCGCCAGGACGATCGGGTGGCGGCGCGACGGGTGGCGGCGCGCATGCACGTCGACGCCGAGGTGATCGAGTCGGTGGACCTCGACTTCGCCACGCTGCGCGGCGAAGCCGGCGCCTGCGACCTGTTCCTCGGCACCCGCATGCACTCGCTGATCTTCGCCACCACGGCGGGGGTCCCGGCGGTGGGCATCGCCTACGAGCAGAAGACCTATGAGTGGATGGACCAGGTGGGCCTCGGCGGCCGCGTGGTGCCCATCGAACGTTGCGACGGCCTCGAGGGGCTGCTCATGGCTACCTGGGGCGAGCGCGAGAAGCTCCGCCCGCACGTGGAGCGCGCGGTGGCGACGATGCAGGCGACCGCGGCCGAAGACCTCGACCTCCTCGTGCGCATCGCCAACGGCGAGCGCCCCGCGAAGGAGACGGTGGCGCGCCGCGCCGAAGCGGGTTGGAACGGCGAGACCTGGCGGTTCGACGTGGCGCATCCGCGGCTCCGCAAGGTCGCCGACGTGGTCTTCGCGGAGGGCGGCGAGCGGGTGCTCGACCTCGGCTGCTCCACCGGCAAGCTCGGGCACCTCCTCGGGCCCACCTACGATTACACCGGCATCGACGTGGCGAAGTCTGTCGCCACCCAGCAGCCGCGTTTCCGCATCCGCACCAGCACGCTCGACGCGTGGAAGCCCAAGGGCACCTACGACGTGGTGACCGCGTCGGGCAGTCTGGAGTATGTGGACGATCTAGAGGGTGTTCTCGGCAAAATCAGGGCTTCCCTGGACCCCGGCGGGCTCGCCGTCCTCACCCTCTTCAACCTCTCGCACCTCAGCCGGGCGCTCGGCTCCTCGCATCGCCACGCCGACTGGACGATCCAGGCGCGTCCGGACGACTTCCTGCTGGCGCTCCATGAAGCCGGGCTCTCCGCGCAGCGGGTGATCCCCTCCAGCGTCGGCTACGGCCCGGCCCCGGCGATCGCGGACGAACGACCCACCGACCATGACCTCGACGGTCCGCACCAGCTCAGCCCGGACCGCATGGTCCGCCTCGCGCATCACTGGATCGTGGTCTGCCGTGCGGTCGCGCCCCAACCCGGCCCCAACGCGCTCGCCGCGGCGTTCACCCTAGGGGATCACGCCGCCGCCCTCCGCATCGGCGTGGACCTCGCGAAGGCCTACCCCTGGGCCGCCCGCGCCTGGTCGGACCTCGCGGTGGCCTGGAGCGCCGTGGGTCACGAGGACCGGGCGAAAGACGCCGCACGACGGGCCTGGCTGCTCGACCCCACCCGCGAGGACGTCCGCGAGAACGCCGCGGCCATGAACCTGAACCTCACGATCGAGGACCCCGAGGTGGCGGTGGCCGCCAACCCCACCGACGACGGCGCCCTCGCGACGCTGGCGACCGAGCTGGCGAAGCGGGGACGGCTGCACTCCGCCGCGACCATTCAGGCCTGGCGCCGCGAACGTACTGCCTCGATCCTCGCCGCGAAGTGATGGGTCGGGCGCGCCCGGGGAGGCTGGCTCGCCGACGGTGGCCGCTCGACCGCCGACGGTGACCGGGGGGAAGGGCGGTGGCTTGGGCGCCGGCCCTTGATCGTGTTCGTCGACAACGATGCCGAAGGAGCGGGGGTCGAGGCAGGTTTTGCCGCCCGGGGGCGTAGGCGGTCGAGGAGCCGCCGGGGCGAGAATGGCGCGGTCGGGTCAGACCGTCATCAGACACGATCCGCGCGCCTTCCCAGAAAGGGCATACCCTGTGGGGGAACCCGGACCCCCGATGCTCCTCCTCCTCGCGCCGCTCGCCCTCGCCCTCGACGCTCCGTCCTGGTGGTTCCGCGAGTCGTTCGGCGGGAGCCTGTTCCCCTCCGGGGCCCTGGTCGACACGCGCGTGCAGTACCGCGTGCCGCTGCACCGGGCCGAGAGCCGGCTCTTCCGGGAGACGTACGGCGGCGCGGGGCTGCGCGTGGCCTTCACCCCGGTGAACGCGGAGGTCGGGCCGCGCTTCTCGATCTCGCCGATCGACATGTTCGACCTCGAAGTGCAGGCGAGCTACCTGGGCTACTACAGCTGGGGTGGCCACGGGCTGCTCCCCTACGCCGCGACGGACGGCAAGGAGAGCGCGACGCGTGACAGCCGTGTCGACGACGGCTTCATGGCGAGCGGACTGGTGGCGAGCGCCACCCCCACCCTCAAGGCGAAGCTCGGCCCGATCGTAGCCTTCGACGCCTGCACCTTCACGTTCTTGCACCTGGAGAACCCGCTCGGCAAGCCGGAGCCCTACGTGTACGAGCCGAACCGCGACCTCATCGTCGCCTGGGACGACGTGCTCGTGGAGAACCAGGGCGGGCTTTTGTACGAGGTGCTCCCCGGCGGCGCGCGGCCGCTCCTCCGCGTCGGCGCGACGGTGCGCGAGCGGCTCGCCCTCAACTCCGGCGACGAGAGCCTCGTCGTCGGGGGGATCGTCTCGTTCAAGCCCGGGACCACCCCCGCGATCCCCACCGTGAACGTCCTCGCGCTGGCCTACGTGGTCGACGCGGACCGGGTGGGCACGACGCCCAACCTCCAGGCGTCGGCGACGTGGGTCGTGGAGCGTAAGGCCGGGAAGTGAGCGTCAGGCCGCGGCCGGAGTGAGCGACGACCGCGCGGACGCCGTCTCCCGCCCGACGATCGCCGGACATTCCCGGGCGAGGCTCGGCTCGGTGAGGGCGTGCACCATGAAACGGGCGTAGTCCACCCGGCGGGTGAGGTTCGACGCGAGCGCCGGATCGCCGACGTGCCGGCGCCAGACCGGCAGCCCCTGGGACCGCCCCTCCTCCAGATCGCTGCCACGGACCACCGTCCAGCGGGTATCACTGTTGAAGATGAGGTTGCAGGCGCGGACCTGGTCGCTGATGTCCGCGAGCCGGGTGAGCCAGCCGACGGCGATGAACAGCGCCACCTTCACGCTCCACCAGAACGGGTACCGGTCCTGGCCGTCGCGGGTGATGTGCCAGCCGCAGCTGAACACGAGCGAGGCGCCCGGCTCCGCGTGATCGAGCACCGCGGACGCCGTCCCGGAGGAGTAGTCCTGGAAGCCCCAGGGGGCGAGGACCGTGAGCACGCCCTGGCATCCGGCCACCGCGCGGCGGATCACCTCACGATCGTTGGTCTTTCCGGGGAGGATGGTGATGCGGTCGGCGAGGTCGGCGAGCTTGCCGACGCTCTCCGGGCGGCACACGCCGACCACCTCCAGGCCCTGGTCGAGGCACTGCTGGATCATGTAGCGGCCGAGCTTCCCGGAGGCGCCAACGATGCAGACCTTCGAGAGGGGGGCGGACGGGACGGCGACGGACGAGGACATGGGAGACTCCTGGAAGGGGCAGAAACGAAGCGGCTCGTTTTGGCTGACCCCCATGACTATGCTCGACGCTGGCCGCGAGGGAGCCCGTAAAGCCGAGCAGAGGTTATGCAAAATCGTATGACCCTCCCCGCCGGCAGCTTCAACTGGAACCACGCCCGCGCGTTCCTCGCCGCGGCCGACGCGGGGTCGTTCTCCGCCGCCGCGCGCGTGCTGGAGAGCACGCAGCCGACCGTCGGGCGGCAGATCGCGGCGCTGGAAGAAGAGCTCGGGCTCGCGCTCTTCGAGCGGGTGGGCAATGGCCTCGAGCTCACCCCAGCGGGCGCGGAGCTCGCGGCGCACGTCCGGGCGATGCAGGACGCCGCCGCCCACATGTCCAGGATCGCGGCGGGTCGCTCCCAGGCGCTGGACGGGATGGTGCGCATCTCCGCCAGCGAGCTGGTCGCGGCGTACCTCCTCGAGCCGGTGGTGCGTCGCCTTCGCCGCGAACACCCCGCAATCGAGCTGGAGATCGTGGTCTCCAACACCGCCCACGACCTCCAGCGCCGGGAGGCCGACCTCGCCATTCGCAACTTCGCCCCGACCGAGCCGGAGCTCTACGCGCGGAAGCTCCCGGCGCGCGCCGCCCAGATGTACGCCACGCCCGGCTTGCTCGCCGCTCTCGGGCGGAGCGGCCCCCTCCGCGTCGAGGACCTCGCCCGTGCCGAGTTCTTCGGCTTCGTGGAAGTGGATCGGATGGTCACCTACCTCAACCATCTCGGGATCCCGGCCACGCGCCGCAACTTCCCCGTCATCACCGACAACCACCTCGTCCAGTGGCAACTCTGCCGGGCAGGGCTGGGGATCTGCTTTGTCATGGAGCAGGTTGGCGACGGCGACCCCCTGGTGCAGCGGGTGCTCCCCTCCTTACCGCCGATGCCGGTGCCGATGCACGTGGTGAGCCACCGGGACTTACGTACCAGCCGTCGGATGCGCGTGGCCTTCGACCTCCTGGTGGAGGAGCTGGGGCGCGGGTGAGCGGGCAGGGCTACGTTGCCGTGTGGTCCTCCTCCTCGCCGCCTGCGCCCCCGTTCCCGACACCGGAGACGTGCCCGCCTGCCAACCGGTCGGGGCCGCCGAGGGGCTCGACGCCCACGGCGGCCACCCCGGCGTGGAACGGGAGGCGACCGGCTGGTGGCGTACGGAGCGGTTCTGTGAGCGTTGGTGGCTGATCACGCCCGAGGGACACCCCGCCTGGTCCAACGGGGTGAACCACGCCACCCCGACCGGGGACGTCAACGCAATCACGGGGGAGCAGGCCTACGCGGACACCACCGCCGCCGCCTACGCCTCGCCGGAAGCGTGGGCCGAAGCGACCGCTTCCCGGCTGAACGGCTGGGGGATCAACACCGTCGGAGCGTGGAGCGACGATGACCTCCTCCGGCCATGGTCCTCCGCCACGCCGATCCTCAACCTCTCCGGCGGCGACTGGCAGACCGGCAGCGTCGCCGATTGGTACGACCCGGCGTGGGAGGCCGGCGTCGAGGCGACGGTCGCGGCGGTGGTGGTCCCGCGGGCGGAGGATCCGAACGTCCTCGGTTGGTTCCTCGACAACGAGGACCGCTGGGGGCCCGACTGGCGCGGCCAGGCGACCCTCCTCCAGCTCTACCTGCAGACCGACGCGGCAGCGCCCGGGAAACAAGCGGCGGTCACGTTCCTCCTGGACCGCCTCGGCGGCGTCGAGGCGGTGAACGGCGCCCTCGGGACCGCCTACGCCGACGAAGCCGCGATGCGGGCCGACGCCGGCGCCTGGGACGCCCTGGACGCCGACGCCCCCGGCCCCGCCGCCGACCTCACCACCGCCTGGCTCCAGGCCACCGCCGACCGCTACTTCTCGGTGACCACGGCAGCGATCCGCGCCGCCGATCCCCACCACCTCCTCCTCGGCAACCGGGAGGTGAGCGTGCTCACCCGCCTGGAGGTCTATGAGGCGGCCGCGCCCTACGTGGACGTGCTCTCGATCAACAACTACACCTTCCAACCTGGGGTGGACGTCGCGGCGATCGCGCTCAGCGGCGCCATCGACCCCGCCGACGACTTCGCGGCCCTCCACGCCGAGGTGGACCTCCCGGTGCTCATCTCCGAGTTCGGCTTCCGCGCCGCCGACTCCGGACTCCCGAACACCTGGCCGCCGATCTACCCCACGCTCGACACCCAGTCGGAGCGGGCCGCCGCCGCCGCGGCGTACATCGAGCAGGCGCAGCAGACCTCGTGGATCGTCGGCCAACACTGGTTCGAGTGGGTGGACGAGCCGGTGGAAGGGCGCTTCGACGGCGAGGACAACAACTGGGGGCTGGTGAACGAGCAGGATGTGCCGTACGCCGAGCTCACGGAGGCGATGCGGGCGGCGAACCTCAAGCTCTGGGAGAGGCTGGAGGCGCCGGCGTTCCCGTGATCAGTGCCCGTCGATCGGGAGACCGACGGTGTAGGCCACCCAGAAGGCCACGACGGCCGGAACGATCACGAGGAGCGCGAACAGGGCGAGCACGACCTTCGCGATTCGCCCTTCCCGCTCGAACCGTGCGCGCTCGTGCTCGTTCACGCTGGCGAAGTAGCGCGGATGCCCGAGGGTGCCAACGCGGGCGTGAGCCGGAGTGGCGGCGTCACCTCCCGTTGCGTTGGGGTGCCCCGAGGCCTCGCGTCATCCCCGCTCCCGCCGCCGCCCCCGTCGCCCCTCGCCGCGCGGCGTGCGGAAGACCAAAAGTGCCAGCCCCGCCAGGCCGCCGAACCCGAGCCCGGCCGCCAGCGCCTTCCACCCCCGGCTCCCGGAGGCCTCGCCGGCCCGCTCGTCGGGGGCGCCCCCGGCATACCCGGGGTTCACCGCCGCGTCCGGGCTGTCGTGTGACGTAGGGAGCACGGCGGCGCCCAGGGCTGGCGCGGCGGCGCCCGTGGGCCGCCCGACGGTACGCCACGGCGGCACGTTGAGCGAAGCAGCGAGCGTCGGCGCGGCCACGGGCGCCCCGGGCGCTCCGATCGGCAGCGACACCGCCCCCGCATCGACGAAGGCGGTCTCGTGTCCCGCCGGGTCCACCAGAAGGAGGGTGCCCCGCACCTCCGCGGCCCAGACCGTGCCGTCCGCGAGCCAGCCCACCGATGACACCGGGGAAGGCAGGTCCTGCGCGGCCTTCGCGCAGGACTTCCCGTCCACGCAGCGCATCACCCCGCCGTCGCCGAAGGCCGCGAGGAGCTCCGTGTGGCCGCCGACCTCTCGCGTGGCCACCGCGACCACCGCGCCCAGTCGCACCTCCCCGGTGATCTCGCCGTCGTGCCAGGTGCGCCCGTGGCCGACCGCCCACCGTCCGTCGGAGCGGACATCGGCCACCGAGGCGCCGAGCGCGGGCCAAACCGGACTCACCGCTCCCACACAGTCCCCCGGGACCGCGTAGCCAGCCCGAGTCACCACCTTCAGCGCCTCGCCCTTCCCTTCAAACCGAAGGACGCCCGTCTCCCCGCACGCGGTCCACCCGGCGGGCTCGTGATGCCAGAGCTGCCCGGTCACGTCGCGGCCCCAGAGCCCGCCCGCGGCGTCCTCCGCGAGCCCGACCAAGGCGTTCGCCCGCCCCGCCCCGGCGACCTGCACGCCGTCGCTGCGGTACCAGGTTTCGCCGCGGCCCACGGTGAGCCCTTCAAAGTCCGCGACCGTGAGCCGCGTGCCGGTGGCGAGGAGGTCCATCACGTCGGAGACCGGTCCCCGGCGAGAATTCGCGGTCGCTTCGTTGGCCCACACCTCGGCGTCGGTCGTCCCAAAGAGGCCGGTGGACATGAGGGCCACGATCAGCTGCCCCGACTCGGTGGTGGCGGTGGCGCTGGTGAGGGTGGCGCGGAACCCCGTACGCGCGAACGCTCCGCCCTCGGCGTCCCCGACCGCGGGCCCGGCCCGGAAGGTGCCCATGAGCAGGCGCCCGCCGGGGAGCGCCCAGAGCCCGGTCGGCGCGAGATCGAGCCCGTCCTCCGTGGACGGCCAGCCCTCCACCGGCGCGGCCTTCCCCTCCTCGCACCGGAGTAGTCCGCCGTGCGGGCCCTCGGCGCCGTCTGCGATGACGACCATGGCCTTGCCCACCCGAGCGACCGCGCTGGCCGGGGTGCCGGGGAGCGTACAGCGCACCTCCTCGCCGCGCGTCACCCGCCCGTCCGCCCACGCCACCATCGGGAAGTCCCCGTCAAGCGCGAGGGCGCTCACGGCGCCGTCGGCCACCGGAACGAAGTGCACCCCGCCGTCCGTGGAGTGGAACAGCCCGTGGTCGAGCGTGCCGGCCCAGACGTCCGACCCGTTCGCGGCCAACGCCCACGGGTCCACCCCGTCGAGCACCGTGGAGACCGTTCCGTCCTCCCCCACGCGAACGACGCCCGCCCCTTCCCCGCGCACCGCCACGAGCACCCCACCGGGCACCGCGGACAGGTCCACCGCGGCCCCGCCCGTCGGCAGCGCGGCCACCCGGGAAGCCTTGCCCTCCACCCGCCAGATCGCCCCCATCGCGTCGGTCCACACCGCGCCGTCAGCAGCCGCGGCCAGGTGGGCCGCGCCGGCCGGGAAGCGGGGATCGCGCGACCAGCGGCGCAGGGCCGGGTCTGCGCGGAGCACGCCCGGCCGGCTCGACGCGAGGACCGCGTCGGCCAGCACGGCCACGTCGATGACGTGGCCTCGTTCGGGGCCGGCTGCCCGCCAACCGGGCAGCGGCGCAGGGGCGGCGAGCGCGAGGGCGACGATCATCGATCGCCCAGGCGCCCGCCGCTCCGACTCACATCCCCTCGGTTCCGTCCTGGAAGAGGCTCAGGTCGAGGTTCGGCGTGTCCTCGAGCCAGGCCGAGCCGGTGATCACGAAGTTGTGGTGGAGGTCGGCGTTCGCGTCCCCCGGGACGTAGTAGCTGTCGGCGTCGACCTGGGGTTCGCCGCACACGTCGAACGTGCCGCCGGCGCCGTCGTCCACCGCGACGCAGGCGTCGTAGTCGGTGTCCACCAGCAGGGCGGTGTTCCAGTCGTAGGCCTCGAAGGTGTAACCACCCGCGCCATCAGGGTGATTCACCGCGATGTACGCCGTCATATAGGCGCCCGAGTAGTCGGCCCACCAGTCGGCGTCCTTGAACTGATCGTAGAACCGCGAGGTGAGCGGCCCGAACCCGACGCCGAAGTGCATGCCGTCGATCACCGACGCCGGATCGCTGTCGGCGAAGACGTCGGGGTTGAGGTCGTAGCAGGCGTCGGAGTAGCTGTCGGGCATGACCTCCAGGTACCCCTCGTAGGAGGAGTAGGTGGTGAGGTCGACGCCGGTGCCGCCCTTGCCGGCGTCCCAGTCGAACTCGGTGCCCTTCCAGTCGGCCTGACCGTAGTGGAAGTACGCGAGCAGCTCGCAGTACTCATCCTCGTAGCCGGGATCGTCGGACGTCATGCTGAAGTAGTCGAGCGACGCGAGGGTGACCTTCACGTAGAACGGGGCGGCCTGGAGGTCCCCCGCGTCGTCCGTGTAGGTGTAGTTGTCGAGGAGGTCGCCCTCTTCGTCCCAGTTGCCCACGTACTCCCAGCCGATCGCCGACACCTCGAGGTAGTCGTTGTTCACGTTGCCGCTGGTGTCCGACGTGTCGTTGGTGTCGTTCGTGTCGTTGGTGTCGTTGCCGTTGTTGTCATCGGGAACGACCGCGGTGGTGGAGCCAGCGGGCTTACCGCAGGCGGCGAGGACGCACAGGCTGAAGACGAGAAGACGCATCGGTACCCCAGGGAATGCCGGCCAGCCTAACACAGGCCGGCACACAGCGCGCGCCTGACTTCGGTCTCAGCGAACCGGCGGCACGGGGAGCCCCGCCGCGGCGCAGAACGCGTAGAAGTCGGCCGGAGGGGGCGCGGTGAAGCGAACCCGCTCCCCGGTGCCCGGGTGATCGAAGCAGAGCAGCCACGCGTGAAGCAGAGGATGATCGAGCGCCTCCACGCGAGGCCGTAGCGGGGCGGTCGGCACGCAGTCGCGGCGAGAGTAAGCACGATCCCCCACGATGGGATGCCCCGCCTCGCTGAGATGCACCCGCACCTGGTGGGTGCGCCCGGTCTCCAGGCGGCACTCCACGAGCGCCACCCGATCCCCCCGGGCCTTGATCTCCCAGTGGGTCACCGCGCGGCGGCCCCCGTCCTCGACGCTGGCGATGCGGAGGCGATCGTCGGGGTCCCGGGCGAGGTTGCTGCGGAAGGTGCCGCGATCCACGTTGGGGACCCGGTGGACGACCGCGAAGTACCGCCGCTCCACGCTGTGGACCGAGAACTGCTCGGTGAGCGCTCGGTGCGCGATGTCGTGCTTGGCGACGACCATCACCCCGCTGGTGCCCACGTCCAACCGGTGGACGATGCCCGGCCGCGCGACGCCCCCGATGCCGGAGAGCCCGGTGGCGTGGTGCAGGAGTGCGTTGACCATGGTGCCGTCGGCGTGGCCGGCCGACGGATGGACGACCATCCCCGCGGGCTTCACCACGACCAACAGGTCGTCGTCCTGGTACAGGATCGGCAGCGGGAGGTCCTGCGGCTCCGGATCGGCGGCCACCGCGTCGGGCACCTCGACCGTGACCACCTGACCGGACCGAGGGCGGGCGCTCGCCTTGGGCACCTCACCGTCCACGAGGACGTGGCCCTCGGCGAGGAGCGCCTGCACGCGGGCGCGGCTGAGGTCGGGGAAAGCGACGACGAGGGCACGATCGAGGCGATCGGCGCCCGGGCCGGCGACCCAGGTGCGGACTTCAGACAAGGTCAGCCCCGGGAGCGGTGGAAGCGGGTCATGTACGCCGCGACGGCCTCTTCGGCCTCGTCGGGGTCGGGCACCAGCTCCAGCGTGCGGAGCACGACGCGGAGGTAGCCACGGACGAAGGTGGCGGCCGGCAGCGCGCCCCAGGCCTCGGTCTCCATCGCTTCGAGGAAGCGGCGGGCCACCTTCGTGGACGCGGAGAGCGCATCGAGGTCGAGCTTGCGGGCTTCACGGGCGGCGCGGAGCCACGCGCCGGTAGGCCCGTACACATCGAGCAGCCGTTGGACCTCGGCGACGGCCAACGTACGGTCGATGGCGGCGCCGACATAGCGGGGCGACGACGAAGACGGAGCCACGGGCGTGGGATCGGCGGAGACCTCCACCGCCACCGGGGTGACGGTGGGGCCCGAGACCGTCTCCGAGACCGGCGCCGTGCGCTCTGCGTCGGCCTCCACGCCCTGCTCCTCGGCGGCGAACGCATCGCCGACCTTCAAGGACGTGAGCGTACGCACCACGTCGAGGGCGGCGGCGGCGGCCGGATCCACCAGCGACGGGCTGGCGGCGCGCCAGAGTTCGTCGAGATCGGCGGGGAAACCGGCGCGGGAGAGCTCGCGGAACCGGTCGTAGCGGCGGCGCCGAGCGGCATCGCCGAGCACCGCCATGGCCTCGGCGAGGGCGGTGCGGCGCGCCTCCAACGTGGCGGTGTCCTGCTGACGAGCTTCGGCGGCGCGGAGGCGGCGCACCGTCTGCGCGACCTGCTCCTGGTAGGCGGCGCGGATCGCTGCCCCATCCGCCTCGGCGGCGACCCCCAACAGCTCGTAGAACCCGCTCGACATCCGGCGCGGCTAACCGGGATCCGCTCCGGGCGCCCGGCGCTCCGCCGTCCCGTGCGCGGGATACGCGCGCCGCGATGCCCGCGGACGTTCCGGCCCTGCCCCCGCGCACCGCCGCGCGGCGGCTGATGGAGCTGTTCCGCCCGTACTGGGGCCACCTCGCCCTGGCGCTGGTGCTGGCCCTCGTCGGCGCGTCCCTCCCGGCGCTCCTGGTGTACGTGATCCAGCACGTGCTCGACGACGTGCTCATCCGCCACGACGCCGTGGCCCTCGGGCTCCTCGCGCCGGGGGTCGTCGTGCTCTACGCGGTCAACGGCGCCACGACGGTCGCCCGCGCATCGCTCAACCGCGGCGTCGCCTGGCGGGTCGTCACCGATCTCCGGAACCGACTCCACGCGCATCTGCTCCGGCTGGACGTGGCCTGGCACCAGCGCACGCCGCTGGGGGAGCGGGTGAGCCGCCTCACCGGGGACGTGAACAACCTCCAGTACGCGCTCTTCGGCATCGTCGGGGCGATCCAGAAGCCGTTCACGCTGCTCGGCCTCGTCACCACCGCCTTCTTCCTCAACCCGAAGCTCGCCGCCGTGGCGCTGGCCGTGCTCCCCCTCATCGCCCTGCCGATCGACCGGTTCAGCGCCTGGCTCCGGCGCTCCTCCCGCGATTCGTTGGACGCGGCCGCCCGCCTCTCGGGCGACGCCCAGGAGACGCTGGCGGGGATCCGCGTGGTGCAGGTCTTCGGCGGGGAGCCGACCCGACAGAAGGCGTTCGAAGCCGTGAACGAGGCGCACTACGCCGCACAGGTCCGGGCGCTCACCGCGCAGATCCTCCCCGGCCCGATCGTGGAGCTGCTCGCGGCGGTGGGCGTGGGAGCGGCGATCGCGGTCGGCGGCCGGCAGGTCTTCGCGGGGGAGATCGCCCCCGGCGAGCTCATCGGTTTTCTGGTGGCGCTGGGGCTGATGAACGAGCCGCTCAAGGGGCTCGCGCAGATCCACGCATTGGTCCAGCGGGCGCTCGCCGCGGCAGAATCGGTCTTCGGCCTGCTCGACGAACCCCCCGCCGTCACGTCCACCGCGACGCGACGCGCTGTCCCGCCCCAGCAGATCACCTTCGACCACGTGGGCTTCGACTACGGCGATGGAGACGTGCTCGGCGGCGTGGAGCTCACCGTGGCCGCAGGCCAGCGGGTCGCCATCGTGGGCCGGAGCGGCGCGGGCAAGAGCACCCTGCTCGCGCTCGCCTGTCGCCTCCGGGATCCTACGGGTGGTGCTGTCCGATGGGATGGCGTGGACCTACGTGATCTCGACCTCGCTTCGGTCCGGGCGCAGGTCGCGGTGGTCACCCAGGAGCCGTTCCTCTTCGACGACACCGTCGCGGGCAACCTCCGCTTCGGTCGGCCCGACGCGACGGACGAGGAGGTGCGCGCGGCGGCGGAGGCCGCCAACGCCCACGCCTTCATCGCCACGCTGCCGAACGGCTACGCCACCCGCATCGACGAGCTCGGCATGCGCCTGAGCGGCGGCCAGCGTCAGCGGCTCTGCATCGCCCGCGCGCTGCTGCGCGGCGCCCCGGTCCTGCTGCTCGACGAAGCCACCTCCAACCTCGACGCCGAGAGCGAAGCGCTCGTGCAGGACGCGCTGGAGCGGCTCATGGTCGGCCGCACCACGCTCGTCGTCGCGCACCGCCTCTCCACCATCCGCGACGCCGACCTCATCGTGGTCTTCGCGGATGGACGCATCGTGGAGCGTGGCCGCCACGCGGATCTGCTCGCTGCGGGTGGCGAGTACGCGAGGTTGGTGGCGAGGCAGACGGGGGAGCGGGCGTAGCGGGGAGGCCGGAGGCGGGAGGCCAATACCTAATGCCTATAGCCTACCTACCAAACTTCCGTCCCCATGCGCCGCCGCACCGCCATGTACTCCTCCGTCCACTCCCCGTCGGCGCCGCGGATGGAGAAGGGCGGGCGGCGGTCGCAGGGCCCGGGGACGTGCCCGGCCACGAAGATGGTGATGAGCGGCGGTTGGCCGCCGCGGAAGACGACGTCCTGGCGTGCGCGCAGGTGGAGCCCGGCGGCGGCGATGGCGGGCTCGCCACGGGGGTCGGCGGCGGCGAAGCACACGACGAACATGCCCTCCGGCTTGATGAGCCGCGCCCCCGTGAGCGCGTAATCCGCGATCGAGCCGCGCAGCTCCATCCGGCAGGCGGCCCGCTGGGGGTGCGGCGACACGACGCCCTTGCCGAGCGGGATGTACGGCGGACTGCCGGTGACCAGGTCGAAGCTGCCGGACTCGGGCATCGAGGCGGCGTCCCGCAGGTCGCCGAAGCGGCACGTGACGCGGCCGCCGAGGTCGTTGTCGGACACGGTGCGCTTCATCAGCTCGTGGCTGATCTCCTGCGCTTCCACCGCGATGAGCGTGGCCTCGGGGCGCATCCGCCACAGCGTGAGCAGCCCCACGGACCCGATGCCGGCGCCGATGTCGGCGAGGTGGAGCGCATCGGGACAGGTTTCGCTGGCGACCCAGGCAGTGAAGAGGTCATCCGCCGAGAAGCGGTGGCCGCCCTTGAGCTGGTGGATACGCCAGTCGCCGGCGAGGCGGTCGAAGGTGGTGGGCTCGGCGATCACGGCCGCGCGGCTAACCGGTCTGCCCGGAGGACGGCGAAGGGGGTCCCACCTCCCAGCCCATCTCCACGGTCGCGAGCCAAGACCAGCGTCGGCGGGCGCCGCCGCGGCGCAGGTTGGCGGCTCGACGTCATCGCCGCCGCGGCGCCGCGATCGCCACCGGACCCTGCCCGGGGAAGGCGGACCGTGATCCGGCGATCGCCCAGATGTTCGTTCGTCTCCTCATCGACAGGACCGCCGAGGCCCCCGGCGCGGCCGCCGCCAGAATACGTTGCCGGCGGATGGAGACTGCCCCCGAACGGCCCTGGCGCGCCCGCTTCCGGCGGCTCGGGAGGATTGTCTTCCGCGCCAGCCTCCTGGGCGTCGTGATCGGTGGAATCGGCGGCGCCGTGGCGTACCGCTGGTTCGACGAGGAGATTCTCTCCACCCTGCCCGAGAGCCTCGGTCAGGCCACCGAGTTCCGCATCCCCTGCTCCGTGCAGGTCTTCGACGCGGGCGGCGACCGCGTGGACCAGTTCTACCTGGAACGCCGGGTGTGGGTGCCGCTCTCCGAGCTCCCCGACTACGTGTGGAAGGCGTTCGTCGCCAGCGAGGACCGGCGCTTCTTTGAACACGAGGGCGTCGACCCTCAGGGCATCCTCCGCGCGCTCGTGGTGAACCTCACCGGTGGCGGCACCCACCAGGGCGGGAGCACGATCACCCAGCAGTTGGTGAAGAACCTCCTGGTCGGCAAGGAGCGCAGCTACCGCCGGAAGATGCGGGAGGCCGTGCTCGCGTACCGCCTCGAACGCGAGCTCACCAAGATGCAGCTCATCGAGCTGTACGTGAACTACATCGCCCTCGGAGACGGGAACTACGGAGTGGAGGCCGCCGCCCAGGACTACTTCGGCGTCTCCGCGCGAGACCTCGACCCTGGCCAGGCGGCGATGCTCGCCGGGCTCGTGCCGGCGCCGTCTCGCTACTCCCCGCGCCACAACCCCGACCTCGCCGCGAGCCGCCGGGAGATCGTGCTCAAGCTGATGGTCGGACAGGGGTACCTCACCTCGGTCCAAGCGAGCGAGCACCTCGCGGATCCGGTCGTGGTCCCCCGCCAGCGCGGGGCCAACGAGACCGGCGCCGCCTACCTCACCGAGGTGCGCCGCGAGGTCCGCCGCCTGTTCGGGGACGACATGCCGTTCCTCGAAGGCATGCAGGTGTTCACTCCGTACAACGCCGGCGCCCAGCGCGTGCTCGAGGAGGCGGTGGGCAAGGGGCTCCAGGCCCTCGAAGAACGCCAGGGCGCCCGCGGTCCCACCCGCAACGTGGGCGACGAGCAGCGCGCCGCCTGGCTCGCCCGCGGCGACCACCTCAAGCTCGACGTGGACAGCGGCAAGCTCCGCCCCCCCGAGCCCGACGAGTGTTTCTCCGCCCTCGCGGACGACGACGCCGGCCACCTCTCCGCCGGGCCGTTCACGTTCCAGCTCGCCGCCGCCGATCTCGACAGCAAGGTTCGCCGCGCGCGCCAGGGCCAGGGCGACAAGTCCGCGCCCGCCGCGGCCGCCGCCCGTCCCCTCCGCGAGGTCCTCCGGCGGGGCGACGTCCTCGAGGTCTGCCTCGCGTCGGCCAGCGAAGGCGCGGGGATCGTCCACCGGAAAGTCCGCCCGTGGGCGGAGAGCGCGGCGGTGGTGGTGGAGAACGCCACCGGCCACATCGTCGCCCTCTCCGGCGGCTACGAGACCGGCCTCGAAGGCTTCATCCGCGCCACCCAGGCGCGCCGCCAGCCGGGCAGCAGCTTCAAGCCGATGGTCTACGCTTCCGCGATCCTCCACGGCATGCGCCAGACCGACATCGTGGTAGACGCGCCGTTCTCCCTCCTCGGCAGCAACGGCCGGCCGTGGGCGCCGAAGAACTACGACGGGAAGTACCACGGGGCGATCCCGCTGCGCACCGCCATGGCGCTCTCGCTCAACACGGTGGCCGTGCGCCTCGGCGTCGAGGTGGGGATCGACAAGATCGTTGCCCTCGCCCGAGGCCTCGGCGTGCGCTCGCCGCTGCGTGGCGACCTCACGGTGGCGCTCGGCTCCAGCGAGGTCACCCCGATGGACCTCGCCATGGCCTACAGCTCCATCGCCCGGGAGGGCGTGCACATCGATCCCGTGTACGTCACCCGGGTGCTCGATCGCAAGGGCAAGGAGCTCGCCGCGGAGGGGGAGTCGGTGACGCTCGGCGGCCTGAGCCGCACGCTCCCCGGTGGCCCCGGCGAGCGGGTGATGGACGCGGCTTCCGCGTACGTAACCGTCGACATGATGCGCAACGTCTTCATCAACGGCACCGCCAAGAAGGGCCAGCGGGAAGGCATGGACTTCGCGGGCAAGACCGGCACCACCAGCAACTTCGTGGATGCGTGGTTCGCCGGATACAGCCCGCGCTACACCGTGATCGTATGGGTGGGCACCGACGGCCAGTCGAGCATCGGCGACAAGGAGACGGGCGGCAAGGCCGCGCTCCCGGTGTGGTCCACCATCATGGAGTACCTGCCCAACGTGGCCGGCGAACGTTTCCCCGTACCCGACGGCGTGGTGCTCCTCCCCTGGGACAAGTATTGGCTCGGGTACGACCGGAAGAACCCCCCCGAGGACGTCCTGGAGGTGCCCGAGCTCGCCGAGGACCAGCCGCTCCCGCCCTTCGGGCTGTCCTTGCCCGCTGCGCGCGCGCAGGTGGCCGAGGAGCCGCCGATCGGCCCGGCCCCGGCGATCAAGGGCGCGAAGGACGAAGCCGCCACCGGGGACGTGGAGCTCGGCGCGGACGATCCCGCCACCGCCCCTCCGGTGGACGTGCCCGACGCCGACCTCGAGGTGCGCGACGGCGAAGCCGGCGAAGACACGCCGACGCCGCGTTAGCCACCGTCCCCGTGCCTCCTCGCCGTCCGAACGCCCGCTGGCCCTCGGCGCTGCTGCTCCTCGCCGCCGCGGCGCTCGTGGGCTGGCTCGGGCGCGAACACGGCCTCCGCTTCGTGGACATCGTGAGCTTCTCGCGGCGCGCCCGCGAGCTCTCCGCCGGCCGCCCCGCCTCGGACGGGCTCTATCCGCTGGGGTACCCGGCGATGCTGGCCATCGGCCACGCGTTCGGCGCCCCCGTCCTCCTCACGGCGCGCGCGCTGTCGCTGGTCGCGGCGGTGCTCCTCGTGGGGCTCGCCGGGCGGCGCCTCGGCTTCGCCGCCGCGATCTGGATCCTGGCGCAGCCCGTGCTCCTCACCTGGGGCGCGACCGAGGGCACCGACCTGCTCGCCGCCTCCTTGTCCATCGGGGCCGTGCTCCTCGCCGATCGCCCGGTCCTCGCTGGCATCTGCCTCGGCCTCGCCATCGACGTCCGCTGGACGTCCGCCGCGTGGATTCCCGCCCTCTGGATCGTCACCGCGCCCCGCGAGCGGCTCGTGGCCATCTCGGCGATGACCGTCGGCACGCTGCCGCACTGGATGGCCTGCGCGTGGAGCGGCCACCTCGTCTTCCCCGACCAGGGCATGAACCTGGCGATGGCCGCGGGACCGGGCGCGCCACCGCAGGCCGCCGGCACCTGGGCCGCCCTCACCCGGATCCCGAGCGGTCTCCTGCGCACCACCCCGATCGTGCTCCCCGACCTCGCGACACGGGCCAGCGCTGCGCTCCTCCCCCTCGCCGCCGTCTTCGCCGCCGGTCGCGGCGACGCCGAAGGCGCCCGCGACCGCCGCCTCGCCCTCGCGCTGTTCGTCGGCGGAGTCCTCCACACCCTGGCGTTGGCGGCGGTCTTCGCCAACCCGCGGCTGGCGGTGCCGGCCACGCTCGCGGCCCTGTTCGGCGTGGCGGTGGCGATCCGCCGACTCGGCCGGTTCGGCACCTCCCTCCGCACCCTGGCCTCCGGTGGCCTGCTCGGCGCCGCGGCGGCCGTCTTCTGGTTCGGGCTCCCCGGCCTCCGCGCCCCCACCCCCGACGAGCGGATGGCGGGTGAGCTCGCGAGCGCGTTCGCCGAGGCGAAGTCCCCGCTCCCGCCGGGGCAGGTCCTGGCGAACAACCCCGTGGCCTACACGGAGGCCGACGGCTGGCTCGTCCCGTCGGTCAACCTCGGCGGCCTCTACGTCACCCCGCGCACCACCCCCGAGGAGCTCGCCCGCCTGGCCGACGAACACGGCCTCGGCGTGCTCGTGCTCGACGCGACCCGCAGCGAACGCGACTACGCCGGACTCCACGCCCTCTTCGCAGCGAAGGAGCCCGAGGTCGGCGGCTGGACCCGGGTGTCGGCCTCGATCTGGCGGGTGTGGGTCCGCCCCACCGCCGCCTCCGCGCCGCGCTAAGCTCAGCGGGTAGCCCCGGGTCCACCGTGCTCCTGCTCCTCGCCGCCCTCGCCCTCGCCGAACCTCTGGTCTCCGAGGTCCTGCTCGATGACGGGCAGGTGCTCCGTGGGCAGGTCGAGAAACAAGCCGATGGGTCAGTGGTGCTCACCCTCGCCAGCGGCACGATGCTCCGGTTCCCGGCCGCCGCCGTGCGCGACGTGCGTACCGCCACCGCGGCCACGCCGTGCCCCACCACGACCCCGGTCGCCGTGGCGCCGCTCCCCACGACCTCCCCCGGGTCGGCGCCGCTCCCCTCCCCCGAGCCCGGTGGCGCCGCGCCCGCCAAGGTCGAGCCGACCACGGCGAGCGGTTGGCCACGCGATCCCAACCGCAATCGTTACCTCTACAGCCCCTCGGCGTTCACCCTCGGCCGCGGCCGCGGGTACATCTCCCAGAAGGAGCTGGTCCTCACCGAAGCGGCGTTCGGCATCACCGACTTCTGGGACATCCAAGCGGGCACGAGCGTGATCACCCTGCTCATCGACGGCGGCCAGTTCGGCGTCGTCGGCACCAAGCTCGCTTTCCCTATCGGCGACATGGTGCATCTGGGTGCGGGCGGTCAGGCGCTGTTCCTCGCGGGCGGGGCCCTCGGGATGGGTTTTGCGACGGTCACGGTCGGCACGGAAGATCGCCACCTCTCCGTGAACGTGGGCGCGCTCGGCGTCTTCGACGACTTCTCCCAACCTACGCCGGTGATGACCGTGAGCGGCAACTGGCGCCTGGGCGCGAAGACCGCGCTCGTCTCGGAGAACTGGATCTTCTTCGGGGGAGACGTGTCCCCGACCGGAGACCCGGTGTTCGTCGTCCCCTCGCTCGCCGTGCGCCTGATCGGCCCCGCGTTCGCCACGGACCTCGGCGTCGTGCCGATCATCCTCCCGGGGAGCAACCCGCCGGTCCTCCCGATCCCCTGGGTGGGCTTCACCTGGAACTTCGCGCTGCCCTACGCGAAGTAGCCCCGACGCAATAGGCCCGCCGCCTCGCGAGTCTCGCCGCCGATGCTCCTCACCGTCCTCGCCGCCCTCGCGGGCACCCCTCCCGCGGCCTGCCCCAGCCTCACCACGGATCCGCCTGCGTGCCCCGCGGGCTCGCTCCTCGGCGCCAGCGTGGACACCCCGCTGGAGTGGGGGCCTGCCGCCGACGGGATGCAGCCGTGGTGGGGGCGAATCTCCTGTGCGGACGGGCGGATTCCGGTGATCAAGCGCCACGGCGGCGTCGGCACCCCCGAGACGCCGAGCCAATCCACGCCGAGCGGCCAGCCGACCTTCGGCGGCGGCGACGTGGTGGATGCCTGGGAGATCGGCTGCCCGTCCGGCCACCAGGTGCTCTACACCAACCTCTACCGCTGCGGAAACGCCTGCGTCCCGACCACCTTGAGCGTGCTCCCCGCCGCCGCGTACCCCCACCTCGACGGGGCGCAACGCGCGCTGAAGTCCGGCAACAAGGACCTGGCGATCTCGGAGGCCCGCGCGGCGACGGACGCCGCCGCCGCCTTCGAGCGGGTGTGGGTGTTCCGCGGCGGTGTCGCCGAGGACGCCGCGCGGTGGGACGAAGCGCTCAGCGTGTGGACCGAGGCCGTCAAGCGGTTCCCCGGCCCGGTCTCCGAGAGCCACCGCGCCGAGGCGCTCGCCCGCTCTGGCAAGAAGGACGAAGCGAAGGCGCTGGCCGCCTCGCTCCTCGCAGCCACGCCTGACGCCCCCACCCGCCCACGCCTGCTCTGCGTACAGTCGCTCATCGCCGACACGCCCGCGAAGGCGAAGGTGCTGGCGGAACAGTCGTGCGCGGAGGGCTATCGCCGGTGCTGCGCACCGTAGTCGCCGCCGTACCCCCGCCCACACTTCTGCCCGATTCGGGTTAGGCGCCGGGGTCCGGGAGTGACCATGGCCGCGATCGTCGAGAAGGTTTCCGCAGAACTCAAGGCCGCGATGCTGGCGAAGAACGCCCCGCGTGTCACCGCGCTGCGGATGATCCGCGCCGCCTTCATCGAGCTGGAGAAAGAGGGCAAGGGCGAGGTCACCGACGAACGTTGTGTCGAGTCGCTGCGGCGCCTCAAGAAGCAGCGGGAAGACAGCATCCAGGCCTACGTCGCGGCCAACCGCGAAGACCTCGCCGAGGGCGAACGCGCCGAGCTCCTCGTGATCGACGCGCTGCTCCCCCAGCTCGCCGACGAAGCCACCACCCTCGGCTGGGTGAACGAGGCGATCGCCGCCTCGGGCGCCACCTCCGCCAAGGAGATGGGCAAGGCGATGGGTGCCTTGATGAAGGCCCACAAGGCCGACATCGACGCCGCGCTCGCCCGCACGCTCCTCACCCGCGCCCTCGGCGGGTAGGCCGATGTTCCGCCGCGTCTTCATCGCCAACCGAGGCGAGGTGGCGGTGCGCGTGGCGCGCACCTGCCGGCGGATGGGCCTCACCCCCATCGTCGCGGTCACGGATCCCGACGCCGGCGCGCAGTGGCTCGCCGACGTGGAGGTCGCTCGGATCGGCGGCCCCCGCGCCTACCTCGACGTCGACGCGATCCTCGCCGCCGCCCGCGAGGCTCGTGCCTCCGCGCTGCACCCCGGCTGGGGATTCCTCTCCGAGAACGCCACCTTCGCCGCCCGCTGCGAGCAGAGCCGCATCCGCTTCGTGGGCCCCTCCCCGGCCGCCATCCGCTCCATGGGCGACAAGTCGGTGGCGAAGTCCACGATGAAGGCGCTCGGTCTCCCGCTCATCCCTGGCTCCGACGGCCCGGTGGAGACCGTGGAGGCGGCGCTCAAGGTGGCGGAGGAGGTCGGGTACCCGATCCTGCTGAAGGCCCGCTCGGGCGGTGGTGGGCGCGGCATGCGCCGCGTCGAAGCGCCCGATCAGCTCGCGGCGGCGTTCGCCGAGGCCTCCGCCGAGGCGGCCAGCGCCTTCGGTGATGGTGCGTTGTACCTGGAGAAGCTCATCGTCTCCGGGCGGCACGTGGAGTTCCAGGTGCTCGGAGATCGCCACGGCAACGTGGTGTGCCTGGGCGAGCGCGAGTGCAGCGTACAACGCCGGCACCAGAAGCTCCTTGAAGAGAGCCCGTCCCCGGTGGTCACCCCGGAGCAGCGGGTCACGATGGGCGCGCGGGTGGCGGAGGCCTGCCGGAAGGCGGGCTACCACGGCGCCGGCACCATCGAGATGCTGCGAGATGAGCGGGGCAACCTCTACTTCATGGAGATGAACACCCGCCTGCAGGTGGAGCACCCGGTCACCGAGATGGTCACCGGGCTCGACCTCGTGGAGCTCATGCTCCGCGCCGCAGCCAACGAGGTGGTCAAGCCCGAGGTCGCGCCGAAGGGCCACGCCATCGAGTGCCGGATCAACGCGGAGGACGCCGACTTCCGCCCGGTACCCGGGCTGGTGAGCCGGCTCGTTCTGCCCACTGGCGAAGGCGTCCGGGTGGATACGTGGCTCCGCGAGGGGGACCGCATCCCCCCGCAGTATGACTCGATGGTCGCGAAGGTCATCGTCCACGCCGAGGATCGTGCGTCGGCCATCACGAAGATGGAGCGCGCGCTCGACGACCTGGTGGTGGAGGGCGTCCCCACGTCCATCCCCATCCTCAAGAAGGTGCTCGCCTCCGAACGTTTCCGCTCCGGCGACTACGACACCGCCTTCCTCCCCGCGCTCCTCGCCGGGGGCCAGTGAGCACGAACCCGGACATCCCTCGCCTCGCCCGCGCGCTCCCGAAGCTCGCCGAGGCCGCCCCTACCCCGTGGTTGCCGCCGCTTGTCGCGTTCTTCGTGGCGTTCGCGTGGCGGGTCTCGCTCATCCTCCTGGCGCCGGTCCCCTACTCGTTCGATGGGTACCAGCGCTGGGCCGGCCGCGACCACGTCCTGGTGCAGGACTGGCTGCCGGCCACCCAGGGGCTCGTCTGGCTCACCGCCCGCCTCGGGGGCGATCTCTTCGTCGGCCGGGTGGTGATGGCCGGGGTGGCCGCCACCGCGGCGTGCCTCGGCTCCATGCTCGTCATGCGCATCGCCAGGGAACGACACCCGCCCGCGGCGGCCACCTGGGCGGGTTGGGCGTTCGTGATCGCCGCCTGCTTCGGCCCGTGGTGCAGCTGGGGGACCGTCTTCTACCAGGAATCCACCTTCCTCGTGGTGCTCTTCGCCGGGCTCCTCCTCGCGGGCACCCGCTGGCCGTGGCTGGGCGACGTGGTCATCGGCCTCATCGGCCTCGTGCGCTACGAAGGTTGGCCGTGCATCGTGCTGTACATCGCGTGGCGTAGCCACCTGCTGCCGCTGGTGTGGGCGTGGCTCGGGGCGCTGCGCCGCGGGCACCTCCCCGGCCGCGATGAGGACGCGTCGCTGCGCCCGATCGCGCTCGCCGTCCGTCGCGCCTGGAGGCCCCTCGCGGTCGCGTGCTGGGGCATGGTCGCGTGGATGGTGATCCGCGCGGTCTACGGACATGGATACCAGGCGAGCCCGGTCAACTTCGCCGACTGGGAGGGCCTCGGGCAGCGCTTCACCCTCTCCGCCTGGCTCCACGACGCGCGCACGCTCGCCTGGCGCTTCTCCAGCAGCACCGGGGTGTGGTGGATCGTCCTCGGTACCCTCGTCGCGTGGCGCGAGCGTACCTCCGCCCTGGTCCAGCTGATCACCCTGCTCTTCCTCGCCCAGGTGGCGATCACCGTGGTGTGGCTCGCCGGGCTGGAGGTGAGCACCTCCCGGATGACGGTCATCCCGGTGGTGCTGGCCGCCGTGCTCGGCGCGGTCGCGGTTCCCGACCTCGTGGCGATGCGCCTGGTGCTCGCCTCCACCGAGCGGCGTTTTCGCCTTCGGCTGTCCACCACCGATCCGGCGCCGGCGCTCGGCACCCGCTTCCGCATCCTCCCCCTCTCCCTCCTCGTCCCCATCGGGCTCGCGGTGATGCTCGGCTCCGGCCTCGAAGACGCCCGGCACCGGATGCGCGCGGAGGCGTACCGGGTGCGGTACGAGACCCCCGCGGTCACCGCGATGGAGGAGTGTCCAGGGTGTACGTGGTGGGTGCTCCCGCGCCGCGGGCTCGGCACCCGCGCCCGTCACGACGGGTGCGAGGTGATCCAAGGCACCTCCAACCTGCTCGCCGGGAGCCAGTTCTACTGCGCACCCTGGGTGAAGCCCGAGGACGCGGCCGAGCTCTACGCGAACTGCTCGGGCACCATCCGGTGGAGCTCGGCGACCCGCTCGTACCTCATTGAACGCCACCTCAATGGTTCGCTGCCGCCGATGCCCGACTGGGTCCCCGACCCCGCGCTGCGCACGGACGACGAGCAGCAACCGGACTGAAGGGGGGCGAGCCGAGGTTCCCACAATCGAGCCGACGTGGTATCGACGCCGAATCGTGCTCCTCCTCCTCCCCGCGCTCGCCCTCGCGGCCGAACCGTTCCCCGTGGCCCTCGAACAGGCTCGGCGGGCGCTCGTGCGGCACGACGACGGCAGCGCGCGGAAGGCGCTCGCGGACGCGGACACGGCCCTCGGGGAGGCCACGATGTTGGTGCCCGGCGAGGCGGTCGCCCGGGTGCTGTACCTCCGGGGGGTGCGCGCGTGGGCCGGGGGGCTGCAGAGCCAGGCGATGACGGAGTGGCGGCGGATGTGGCACCTTGGCGCGTGGGACCCCGGCGACGACGGGCTGCTCGACGACGAGGGCATCGCCGTGCTCCGCGCGCTCGGCGCCGAGGGCGGAGGGCTCGACGCCCACGTGGACTTCAACGGCGACGCGGCGGGCGTGCTCGTCCTCGCCGACGGCGCCCGCATCGCCGACGACGTCGCGCTGTACCCCGGCGATCACCTGCTCCAGGTCCGGTGCCCGGACGGGGCGGTCACCTCCGCCTGGGTGGACGTCGAGGACCGGTACTCCCTCTCGCTGAGCTGCGACCGCCGCGGGCGCAAAGGCGCCGGGGTGAACGAGGCCGTCCTCGCCGAAGACGCGGACGAGGACCTCGTGCACGCCGCGCTCTTTGGCCCCTACGCCGCCGATGCGGCGCTCCGCCTCGGGCAGCTCCCCGACGAGGTGTCACCCGACGCCGCAGAAGCCACGCACCCGCCCCCGGACGAGCCGAAGCCCGCTGCATCTCCCCCGCCCTCCGCGACCACCGCGCCCCGCCCGGTCATCGCCACGGTGCAGGCGTCCACGCCCGACGATCCCGATGATCCGCTCGCCTGTCCCGACGCCACCGTGTTCCGCGGCACCCCCGGCGGCGACGGCTGGGGCGGCAAACTCCAAGGCAACCCCGTCGACGGCGGCATGCGCGTCGCGCAGCCCGGCGCCACCTGGCTCGCCGAGGCGCCCGACGGCGACGTGAGCGTGCGCGTGGAGGTGGAAGGCGACGTCGGCGTGCGCGTCCGCCTCGCCCCGTCGACGGTCGACGGCCTCGCCGCGCGCCTGAACCCGACCGGGATCGACCTCGTCGAGCTCCCAGGGACGGTCGTGGTGGGCCGCGAGGTCGAGACCGCGGGCCGCCATGTCCTCCGCGTGGACGTACGCCAGGACAAGGTCGTGGTGCGCCTGGACGACACGATGGTCCTCGGCGGCGTCACCGGCGAACACCGGGAGGGAACGGTGGGCGTCGAAGGCAGCGCGGGCGCGTGGATCGGGCGGGTCAGCGTCTGCCGCTGAGCCCCAGCTCCCCCCGCCACCACTTGAGGAAGTCCGTCATCACCGCGCCGACCTTGAGGTTGTTCGCCGTGACCACCCGTCCGTAGCTCCAGTCCACCAGCTCCTGGTTGGTGGGCGCGTCCATCCAGTAGCGGTCGAAGGCGTGGAGGTCGTCGAGGTGGCCGCGGCGGAAGCGTGCCTTGTGCTCGGTCTCGTGGAGGAAGGCGTTGCCACCGTACACCGCGCCGTCCCAGTCGACGGTGATCTCGGCGTTCAGCCGCATCGGCATCGGCACGTTCTCGGCGTTCACCAGCACCACGTCGGGGTTGGCGCGGAGGAAGCCGGAGAGGGCGAAGAGCTGGCTGGCGAGCGTGGCGCGCTGCTCCGGCGTCCAGGTCTTTCCGAGCGCAACGTTGATCTGCACCCGGCGGAAGCCGAGGCCGGCGATGTGGGCGTAGTTCGCCGCCAGCCGGTCCACCCGCTCGGGGTGCACCACCATGATCACGTCGTAGGCGAGCCCCGAGGCCACGATGGCGGCGGCGCGGGGGGCGATCCCGTTGGTGTAGGAGTCTTCGCCCTGGCGCGCGGCGGGACGGTAGCGCCGCTGCGTCTCCGGGTCGCCGTCGAGGGAGAGCTCCAGCTTCACCGGGCGCCCCCGCAGCCAGTCGAGCTTCGTTTCGTCGAGCGACCATCCGTTGGAGGAGAGCACGAAGTCCAGGCGTTTGCCGTGGTGCGCGGCCCGCTCGCCGCCCTGGTGGATCGCCCGCTTCACCAGCGCCCACTCCAAGAGCGCCTCCCCCCCGAACATCTGCAAGGTCAGATCGCGGCGCTCAGACGAGCAGAGCAGGTCGATCGCGCGATCGAGGGTGTCCGGGGTCATCACCCGGCCGTCCTGCTTGGGGATGTAGCAGTAGTTGCAGCGCAGCTCGCATTGCCAGGTCGGGATCACCACCAGCCGGGTCACGCCGCCCATGGTGTAGCGCTGGAAGGCCGGGAGCCAGCCCGCCGTGGGTCCGAGGGTGGCGTCGGCGTGGGCCTTGAGGCGGTCGGCCTGCCCGGCGACGGCGGCGCGGAGCGCAGGGGAGGCCTGGAGGGACGACGGGTGTGTGGGGTCGAGGTCTTCGGTGTGGCCGCCGCGACGGGCGAGGTCGAGGAGCTCGAGGACCCGGCGGCGCCCCCGGTCGTCGCACAGGCGGGCGGCGTACTCGAGGTCCGGGTCGCGGGAGGACGCCCACGCGCCCAGGAGGCGGGCGCGGAGCGCCTCGAACGTGCCGGCGTAGTGGTGGGCGTCGGTGAGGAGCGCGGCGTCCACGTGGTCGCGGACGAGCGGGTCGGCGGGGATGTCGTGGTCGACGAGCGGGTAGTCCAGCTCGGGGTAGCCCGGCTCGGTGAGGGTGCCGCGGAGGGCGAACGCCGCGGCGTCCCCCTGGCGCACCATCCGCCGCCAGCTCGCGCTCGTCGCGTAGCTCACGAGGTTCGGAACCACCGGGAAGCGGAGGTGGAAGAACAAGGGATACAGGGACTTGAGCCGAACGACCTCATCCAACCCTTCGAGGAGCTCCCCCAGCGTGGTGCGGCGGTTGGCGAGGATGAAGTAGGCGTCGAGGTGCACCCGGCGCGCGGCGAGCTCGCCCACGATCCGGCGCACGTGCTCGCGGGAGTAGCCCTTCCCGAGCCGCACCAGCTCCACGTCCGTGAACGCCTCCACGCCGAGCTGGAGGTAGCTGGACCACTGGCGGGTGCGGTGGTCCGCGACGAAGTCGCGGGCGTCCCGGGGGCGGGCGGCGTCGTCGAAGACCTCGGGGCGGATGGCGTCGAGGAGCTCCAGGTCGGGCTCGGCGGTGAGCGCGGCGCCGTCGCGGCGGAAGAGGTCCGCGACGGACACCTGCACGGAGGCGAGGCGGAACGCGGTGGACGGGAGAGCGCGGAAGAGGGCGAGGGCGCGGCCGCGGTCGCAGGCGAAGTCGTCGTCGGAGAAGTGCACCCGGCGAGCCATGGGCGGCGGCGTGGCGCCAAAGAGCTCGCGGAGGCGGCGGTCGTATTGGTCGAGCAGGGCGAGGACGCCGGCGGCGGAGCGCGACTGGTACCGCTCCCGCCCGAGGATGGAGCAGAAGACGCAGCGGTGGACACAGCCACGGGAGGAGGCGATCTCGACCCCGGTCGTGAAGTGGCGCGCCTGGAGGAAGTTCAGGTCGAGCGGGACGGCGTCCAGATCGGGCACCTCCACCACCGCGGCGGGGTTGCCCGTGACCAGCCGTCCACCCGCCTCGTCGCGCGCGTAGAGGCCGTCCATCGCGAGGAGCGCGCCGACCTGCGCGTCGGTCAGCGGGCGGTCGATGCTCGCCCCCTCCCCCAACAGTTCCGCCAGCTTGGGGAGAAAGACCTCACCCGCCCCTCGACATACGAACGAGACGTCCGGGAGGTGGGCGGCCACCACGTCGGGGGCGAGGGTGGGCATGACCCCCCCGACGGCGACATGCGCACGACATCCCAACTCACGCAGCGTTCGGATAAGGGATACCACTCCCTCCCAGTAGCCCTCCAGCAGCGTCACGCAGACCAACTCGATGGGCCCGCCCGCGAGCGCGGCCGCGAGGGTGTCGAGGCCCTGCACCGGCCGGTCCGTCCCCACGATCGCCATCTTCACGTTCGCGAAGACCACCTCGACGGGCAGCCCCGCCAGCGACGACGCGAGGTGGAGCACGCCCTGGGAGAGCTCCCCGTCGTTGTGGGGCATCTCCGCGTTCATCAAGGATTCAAAGAAGAGAACCCGGCGAAGGGGGGCGCCAGACACCGGGGGGCGCTCCGGTACGGGGCCCCAGGCGCAACGACCGTCACCGTCCCCGGTCACCGTCGCGCCGGGCGGGGCGCCGGCCTCGGCGGCGAGGCGCGCGCGGCGGATGGTGGCGGCCCAGGATTCCCCTTCGCAGCGGCGAACCTCGAGCCGGCCCCCGTGCCCATGCGCCACGACCCGTTCGGCGCCGCCGTCGGGGGCGCGGACGTAGGTCCAGCCGCGGTCGGGCGGGCGGGCGGTCACCGGGCGTCCAGGACGTCCCGGGCATGCGCCACGTCGGCCTCGTTCACGTAGAGGCGGGTGATGTGCCGCGCCTCCTGGTAGCGGGCGAAGATGCGGGTCGCGTCTTCGAGGGGGGTGATGTCCCCGCGGCTGCCTGGGCTCCGGTCGATCACCCAGATCCGCGGCGCCTTCTCGCGCTTCTTCCCCATCGCGGAGTAGCGACTGAGCTTGCCCGTGGAGCCGGCGGCGAGGTGGTCGATCCCCGCGGCGTCGAGCCGGTGGCGGGCGTCCGTGAGGTCCACCTCGCGTTCGTTGCCGTGCCGCTCGATCACCCGCCGGTAGGGCCGCCGCTGGACGATCCGCCGGGCCCAGTCGTCGTCGGCCTTGCGGAGGTAGCTGTGCATCGCGACGTCGTCGAGCGGGAGGTAGGCCTCGATCTCCGAGGGAAACTCCCAGGTTCGGGCGGGGCCCGCGAAGTGCCGCTTGAGCATCTCCTCGAAGACCACGCTTTTGTGGTGGAAGTACACCGACATGAACATGTGGTAGCGGGAGATCATGAAGTCGTCGAACGCGTACACGGCTCGCTGATCGAGCATCAACGAGACGTTTCCTTGCGCGTCTTCGTGCCACTCGAGGTTGCTGAGCAGCCAGTCCACGTCGATCTCGCCGTAGCGGGCGCCGGAGAAGTACGAGTCGCGGACGAGGTAATCCAGCCGGTCCACGTCGAGCTCGGAGCTGATGAGCTGGCTGAGGACCCGGCGGTAGTCGCGGCCGGCATGGTGGAAGAAGTCGTCGTCGAGCTTCACTTCGCTGGAGACCAGCGCGGCGACGTGGCGACCACCGAAGGGGAAGTGCGCCGAGATCGTGGCATCCAACGTGGACTTCGTCAGCACCCCGATGGTGTAGTCTTCGTGGCTGGCCGTACGGTCGAGCCGGCTGGCCACCGCCGCGGGATCGTACGCGGAGACCCCCAGGCCGCGCAGCGGCGGCATGGCGAACTCGGTGCAGTGGGAGAACGGGGCGTGGCCGAGATCGTGACAGAGCGCGGCCACCCGGACCACATCCCGGAAGCGTGTGCGGGCCGCGGCGTCGCCGAAGGGGTCGCGACGAAAGACCTTGTCGAACGCCCGGCCTGCCAGCTCCATGGCGCCGAGGCTGTGCGCATAGCGGGTGTGTACGGCGCCCGGAAAAGGCAGCTCGGAGAACCCCATCTGCTTGATGCCCCGAAGCCGCTGTACGAACGGGTGATCCACGATCGCCACCTCGCCCTCGTCGAGCTGGATCGCGCCGTGGAGCGGATCGCGGACCTCCATGTCACCTCCGGGCGCGGGATATAGCCCGGGGATGGACCCTGTCGCCGCCTCCGATCCGCTCCGCCCCGGCGATGTGGTGCATCATCCTGCGTTTGGGTTCGCCACCGTCACCGAGGTGGACGATCGCGGGGCCCAGCTCCGATGGGCGGGCGAAGGTCACGCGTCCCCCACGCACGTCTCCCGGCACGTCTTGCACACGAGCTATCGGCGTTGTCGGCCGGGCGGGCTCCTGGCGCGGCACCTCGCGGACCCCGAAGCCTCCCGAAAACTCGCCGCCGACGACCCGGTGGCGATGCTCGGGCTCTTGTTGGTGGACCTCGGCGGCCCGCAGCCGCTCGCCGACGTCGAAGAGTGGATGCTCCAGCTCGTCGGCGAGCACAACTTCGCCGGCTGGTGGGGCGCGGTGACGGCCCTCGCCGGGATCGACGACCGCTTCCTCCTCGACGACACGCACGTCGTGCTTGCCCCGGGGGTCACCGAGAGAGACTTCGCGGAGCCCCTTCCGGCCCCCGAGCTGCCCTCGCCGCTCCCGCCCGCCGAGCCGGAGCCCGACGTAGCACCGCCGGAACGCCCGCCGGCCGACGCCCGATGGTTGTGGGCCAGCGTGCTGGACCTCGCGAACACCCTCGCGGCGCTGCACGCCCGCGGCGAATGCCTGCTCCACCGTCGAGAAGCGGCCACGCACACCTCGACATGGTCGCTGCAAGCCGACACGGAGAGCGGCTCCCTCGCGGAGGATGTGTGCTGGGCGGCCCGGCGCTTCGTTGAAGATGCGCTCGGCGTGCTGCTCCCCGACGCCGTCCCCAGCTCCGAGCTGGTGGACCTCGCGCCCGCCGTGCTCAGCCACCTGCCGCCCGAGCTGCTCGGGGTGCTCCGCTACGCCCTCGCCCGCGACCCGGCGTTGCGCCCGCGGGATGGGCTCGCCTTCGCGCACACGCTGGCCGTCGCCCGCGCGGTGTGGACCAGCCGCGAGGCGCTGCCCCGGCGCGTACAGGCCGAGCTCGTCGCGGGGTTCGACACCCACATCGGCACGATGAAGGCCCTCGCCGGGCAGACCAACCAGGACAGCTTCCTCCTCCTCGGCGACCCCGAGCACGCCCTGGTGATGGTCGCCGACGGGATCAGCACCGCCACCGCCGGCTCGGGCGACCTCGCGAGCTCCCTCGCCGCCCGCTCCCTCCGGCTGCAGTGGACCGGCCACCAGGACGCGCTCCGCGGCGCCCCCGCGGAGGAGGTCTTCCGGTTCCTCCTCGCCGCGCTCGACCGTGCCAACCGCGTCGTCGCCGAGGCGGCGATCCGCCTCGCCGGTGGCGATCTCAGCCGCCACGTGCCGATGGGCACCACGGTGGTGGTGGGCGTCACCGCGGGGGACGTGGTGCGGCTGGCCGCCCTGGGCGACAGCCGCGCGTGGCTCGTGGGTCGGCACGGGGTCGCGCCGCTTTTGTGGGACCAGAACCTCAACAGCGTGCGCCTGCGGCAGGCCGCGGCCGGCGGTCCCTTCCCCTGGGACGACCGCGGCTACGCCCTGGTCGGCTACCTCGGCCACTTCGATGAGCTCGGCGAGCCCCGCCTCGGCCCCGTGATGACCACCAGCGTGCGCCTGCTCCCCGGCGAGTGGCTCGTCCTCGCCAGCGACGGCATCAGCGACCACGCCGCCGCCGAAGAAGCCGGCGTCTACCGCATCGTCGAGCACCTCGTCGCCGAGCACGGCGCGGGCGCAGACGCCTCCACTGCGATGCGCCTCGCCCGGCGGATCGTGCTTTCCGCGAACGACGGTAGCGGCGGCGACAACGCCACCGTCCTCACCCTCACCCTTTCGGCATAAACCGAACGTCGGAGCTGCTGTGCCCGACCTCTCCTTCCGCGATGCCCTCGCCCAGCGGGTGCTGTTGTTCGACGGTGCCATGGGCACCGAGATCTACGCCCGTGGCGTGTTCATCAACCGCTGCTACGACGAGCTCAACCTCTCGCAGGGCGACACCGTGGGCGAAATCCACGGCGCCTACGTGCGCGCCGGGGCCGACGTCATCACCACCAACACCTTCGGCGCGAACCGGGTGCGGCTCGGGGCCTACGGCCTGGAGTCCCGCGCGCGGGACATCAACGCCAGCGGCGTGAAGCTCGCCCGCGCCGCCGCGAAGGACAAGGCGTGGGTCGCCGGGAGCATGGGCCCCACCGGAGCGCTCCTCGCGCCCGTCGGGAAGGTCGCGCCCGGCGAGGCCTACCAGGCCTTCCGCGAGCAGGCCGAAGTGCTGATCGACGCGGGCGCCGACCTCATCGTGCTGGAGACCTTCACCCACCTCGCCGAGCTCTGGCAGGCAGTGCGGGCGATCCGCTCGGTGAAGCGGGATCATCCCATCGTGGCCTGCATGAGCTTCCCGTTCATCGGCCCCGACCAGATGCAGATCGAGGGCGACACGCCCGAGCAGGCCGCCCGCACCGTGGCCGGCTGGGGGGTGGATGCGTTCGGCACCAACTGCAGCAACGGCCCGCGCGGCGTGCAGCACGTCTTGGAGCGGATGCGCGAGGTCACCGACCTGAAGCTGGTGGCGATGCCCAACGCCGGGCTCCCGCAGGTGGTCGAAGGGCGCACGCTGTACCTCGCGGCGCCGGAGTACATGGCGGAGCACGCGCGGCGCTTCGTGCAGCTCGGCGCAGGCATCGTGGGCGGCTGCTGCGGCACCACCCCCGAGATGATCAAGCAGATCCGGGCGTTCGTGCGCTCGGTCGCCGCCGAGCGCCGGGTGATCCACGTGGAGGAGCCCGGGGCCGAGAAGAAGGTGCAGCTCCCGGAGCCCGCGCCGATCGTCGCCCGAAGCGAGTTCGCAAAGCGGCTCTACGGCGGCAAGTTCTGCGTCTCGGTGGAGCTCGATCCGCCCCGCGGGGTGGACGCGCAGAAGGCCGTGGAAGGCGCCGCGATGCTCCGGGAAGCCGGGGTAGACGTGGTGAACATCGCCGATGGTCCCCGCGCCGTCGCCCGCATGGGCCCGAGCGCCCTCGCCCAGCTCGTCCGCGCCCACACCCGCGGCGCGCACGGCGCCGACGACCCGGGCATGGAGTCGGTCGTCCACTACTGCTGCCGGGACCGCAACCTGCTCGGCATGCAGATGGACCTGCTGGGCGCCAACGCGCTCGGCCTCCGCAACATCCTCGCCGTCACCGGCGATCCGCCCAAGATGGGCACCTACCCCGACGCGACCGCCGTCTTCGACATCGACAGCATCGGGCTCATCAACTTCATCCAGATGCTCAACCGGGGGCTCGACTTCTCCGGGCAGCCCGTCGGCGGGCAGACCGCGCTCTTCGTCGGCGCCGGCTGCAACCCCGCCCACATCGACCTCGACCTCGAAGTGGAGCGCTTCGGCCGCAAGGTCGAGGCCGGCGCCGAATTCTTCTTCTCCCAGCCGGTCTTCGACGCCGAGGTGCTCCTCCGCTTCCTCGATCGCACGGACAAGTTCAAGAAGGTGCCGTTCCTCGTGGGCATCATGCCCCTGGTCTCGCTGAAGAACGCCGAGTTCCTCCACAACGAGGTGCCCGGCATGCAGGTGCCGGCGGCGATCCTCGCCCGGCTCCGAAACGCCGGCGATCGCGACGCGCAGCGGGAGGTGGGCATCCAGTGCGCCCAGGAGGCGCTCCGCGAGGTGATGAACCACCCGCGCATGGCTGGAACCTACGTCTACCCGCCGTTCGGCTCGTACAAGGCGGTGCTTCGCGTGGCCGAGGTGCTCCAGGACCGGAAGGGGCCCACGAACTTCGGCCCGGACGGGTGGATCGAGCCGAAGCGCTGAGGGGCCAGCCGACGGGCCGAACAACGGTGCGAAGGGGCCGCGACGCCCCACCGGCTTGCCCCCCGGACGCGTCGGCGGTCGAGGAGCCGCAGTCGGCGAGAATGGCGGGGCGGGCGGGGTGGGCCGCCGGGGGGACGCTGCGTGCCACCCGGACACCGCCCCGTTCCCCGCGCGCCGACGCCGGTCTGGCTCGCGACGGTGCTGCCAAGACGGGAGGGGGAACCCTGATCTTCCCCCTCGACGCGCGGCACCGCCTCCGGGAAGGACCGTACCCTCCCCCGCTCCCCCGCCATACCAAAGCGGAGGATTGTCCGAGCGCGGACCGTGAGCCGGAATACAACCCCCCATGGCCAACACCCGCCCGCCGAACCCGGGGGCGGAGCAGGACGCCGCGCTCCTCCCCGCTCGGGCCCCCCTCGCGATCGTGGGCATCGGCGCCTCCGCCGGCGGCCTCAAGGCGCTCGAGACGCTCCTCGCCGCGGTAGACGGCGCCGGCGGCGCCGCGCCCGCGCTGCTGGTCGTGCAGCACCTCGCACCCGACCACCAGAGCCTGCTCAGCCAGCTTCTCGGCCGAAAGACCCATGCTACCGTCCTTCCGGCTGAGGATGGGGCGACGCCGGCCGCAAACCACGTCTACGTGCTCCCCGCCGACCGCGAGATGACGCTCGACCGAGGTCGGCTGCGGGTCGTCGAGCCGGTGGCCGCCCGAGGGCTCCGCCATCCCATCGACACGCTGTTCACCTCCCTCGCCGCCGATCGGCGCGAGGGCGCCATCTGCGTGGTGCTCTCCGGCACCGGCACCGACGGAACGGAGGGGGCAAAGGCCGTCCATGACGCTGGCGGACTGGTCCTGGTGCAGGAGCCGGGCACGGCGGAGTTCCCCGGGATGCCCGACAGCGCCATCGCCAGCGGCGTGGTCGACGCGGTGCTCGCCCCCGACGCGCTCGCCGCGCGCCTGCTCGCCGAGGCCGGACGGGCGCCCGGCGCCCCCACCGCGCCGCCCCTCCTCGCCCCGGCCGCCAAGCCCGAGCCCGCCCCGGCCGACGTCCCCGTCGACGAGGACGCCGTGCGCGCGGAGGTCTTGCGCTGTCTCCACGCCCGCTCCGGACACGACTTCTCCGGATACAAGCCGGGCACGATCCAGCGGCGCATCGAGCGACGGATGGCGCTTTTGCAGGTACCCAGCCTCACCGCCTACCTGGAGACCCTGAGGCGTTCCCCGGCGGAGGTCAGCGCGCTCTTCGCGGACCTGCTCATCGGCGTCACCGCCTTCTTCCGGGACCCCGAGGCCTTCCGCGCGCTCACCGAGGTGGCGCTGCCGACGCTGCTCGCCGAGAAGGCGGAGGGAGCGGCGCTTCGCCTATGGTGTGCTGGGTGCTCCACCGGAGAAGAGGCCTACTCCCTGGTCATGCTCGTCACCGAGTACCTGGAGTCGCATCAGCTGAGCCACCCGCTCACGGTCTTCGCCACGGACATCGACCCCGAGGCGGTCGCAGTGGCGCGGGCCGGGCGATACCCGGCGTCGATCGCCGACACCGTGTCCCCGGAGCGGCTCTCGCGGTTCTTCGTGCCGGAGGCGGACGGCCGGCATCGCATCCAGAAGCGTATCCGGGACCGGGTGATCTTCTCGGAGCACAGCGTCCTGCGCGATCCGCCGTTCTCGCGGCTGGACCTTTTGAGCTGTCGCAACCTGTTCATCTACCTCGACCGGGAAGCCCAGGGGCGCCTCATCCCCATCTTCCACTACGCCCTGAACCCCGGCGGCTTCCTCCTCCTCGGCACGTCCGAGGCGGTCGGGGGAGAGCCCGGGGTTTTGTTCACGGCCACCGCCGGGAACCACCTCTACCGTCGGGAACCCCAGCCCTCCCCTGGCCCCCGGCTGCCCGGCCCTCCGCCTCCGCTCCCGCCCCGGGTCCCCAGCCCCCCGGGACCGAGCCCGGCGGTTCGGGGGGTGCGGGAGCTCGCGGAGCAGGCGGTCCTCGCGCAGTGGCCCGGCGTGGGGGCCCTCGTCGACGCGCAGGGCGAGCTGCTCTACCTCCATGGCCGCGCCTCGCCGTGGCTCGAACCGCCGAGCGGCGAGACGCGCCCACCCAACGTGCTGCGGATGGTGACGGGCGGACTCCGGGCGGTGCTCACCAGCATGCTGCGGGAAGCGGTGACCACGTTTCAACCGGTGCGACGGGAGGACGTGGACGCGGGCCCGGACCGCCGGCCGGCATCCCTCGGGGTGTCGATCGTCGCGGGGAGCGGGGGAGAGCCCGCGCTTTTCCTGGTGGTGATCCGGCCGGGTCGCGCCGAACGAGCCGGGGTGCCCACGGGCCCCGCCCTCCGCACCGAGGCCCGGGTGCTCGCGTTGGAGGCCGAATTGGGGCGCCGGGACGCCAGCCTCGCGGCCGCGACGGAGGACCTGCTCAGCGCCCACGCGGAGCTCACCGCCGCCACCGCCGCGATGCAGTCGGTGAACGAGGAGCTCCAGTCCACCAACGAAGAGCTGGAGACGTCCAAGGAAGAGCTGCAGTCGGTGAACGAGGAGCTCTCGACGGTGAACGCCGAGCTCCTCACCAAGGTGGCGGACCTCTCCCGGCTCAACGGCGACATGAACAACCTGCTGGCGGGCACCGGGATCGCCACGCTGTTCGTGGACGAGGCGCTGTGCATCCTCCGGTACACCCCGGGCGCCGAGGCCCTGGTGAACCTCATCCCTGGGGACGTGGGTCGCCCGCTGGCCCACCTCGTGACCAACCTCGTGGACCCGCCCGACCTCGTCGGGGAGGCCCGGTCGGTGCTGGACAGCCTGGCCCCCCGGGAGGCGGAGGTGCACACCGTGGGCGGGCGCTGGTTCACGATGCGCATGCTCCCGTACCGGACGCTGCAGAACGTGGTGGAAGGCGTGGTGATCACCTTCGCGGAGACCACCCAGGTCGTCGAGGCCCGAGCCGCGCTGAAGGACGCCCACGACCGGCTCCGGCGCGCCGCCGGGGGAGCAGACGATGCCGAATCTTCCTGATCCTTCCTCCGCGACCGTCCTTCGGGAGCGGGCCGAAGCGCGGCTCCGCCCCGCGGCGGGCGTGGTGGACCTCCCGTCCATGGAGCGTACGCTCCATGAGCTGCGCGTGCACCAGATCGAGCTGGAGCTGCAGAACGACGAGCTCCGCAGGATCCAGGCCGAGCTCGAGCACGCCCAACGTCGACTGGTGGCGCTCTACGACGAAGCGCCGGTCGGGTACTGCACCATGGACGACGACGGGGTGCTGCTGGAGGCGAACCGCACCCTCGCCGGGTGGCTCGGCGTACAGGCGGCGGCGCTCGTCGGCAAGCGCCTCTCGGCCTTCGTCGACCGTGCCGACCAGGACGTGCTGCACCTCTACCGTCGCGCCATCCGGCGTCCCGGCGGCGCGCGGGACCGGGAGGTGCGCCTCCACACCGGTCGACAGGCTCCGCTGTGGGTGAGGCTGGAGGCCGGGCCGCCCCACGACGCGCTCGACAGCCACGCGTACCGGCTCGCGTTGATCGACGTCACCGCGACCGTCACCGCCCGCATACAGCGCCAGGCGGACGAAGCGGCGCTCCGGGAAGCCGCGACCTTCGACGCGGCGGTCGTGGAGGCGCTCGCCGAGGGGGTGGTCTGCGCCGAGCCGGGCGGGCGAGTCCTCTCCTTCAACCGGGCCGCGCAGGCGATCTTCGGGTACACCGCGGCCGAAGCGATGGGACTGGACGTGTCCCGGCTCATCCCCGAGCCCGAGCGGGCTCGCCACCACGAGCAAGTCAAGCGGAACGTGCAGAACGGCGGGTGGGTGGGGCCCCGCGTGTGGTCCGAGGTCCACGGACGACACAAGAGCGGCACGGTGCTCCCGCTGAGCCTGGTGCTCACGACGGTCCCCCGCGCCGGACACCCGGTGCACCTGGCCATCGTGCACGACCTCAGCGAGCGGCAGGCGCACGAGGCGGAGGTGGAGCGGCTCGCGTTCAAGGACACCTTGACCGGGCTCCCCAACCGACGGCTGATGATGGACCGACTTCAGCACAGCCTCGCCGAGGTCGCCCGAAGTGGGCACAACGGCGCGCTCATCTTCTTCGACCTCGACCACTTCAAGCGCCTCAACGACTCCCGCGGCCACGGGATGGGGGACGAGCTCCTCCGGCAGGTGGCGAGCCGCCTCACCGAGGGCATGCGCGAGGTGGACACCGTGGCCCGGTTCGGCGGCGACGAGTTCGTGGTGCTGGTGAGCGAGCTCGCGTCCGAAGGGTCCGCCGCCGCCATCCAGGCCGCGGGCGCTGCGGAGCGCATCCGGGCGCTCCTCCGCGAGCCCTATGTGCTGCTCGGGCACCGCTGGGACTCCACCGCCAGCCTCGGCATCGTGCTCTTCGACGGCCACGAGGCGGACGCCACGGAGCTCCTCCGCCGCGCCGACGCCGCCATGTACCAGGCGAAGGCCGCCGGCCGCGACACCCTCCGCTTCTTCGACCCGGCGATGCAGGCCGCCGCCGCCGCCCGGGATGAGCTGGAGGCCGACCTCGCCGAAGGGCTGCGGAGCGGGCAGCTCGCGCTCCACTACCAGGTGCAGGTGACCCTCGATGGGCGCATCAGGGGGGTGGAGGCGCTCGCCCGGTGGACCCACCCGAAGCGCGGGGCCATCGGCCCGGCGGTCTTCATCCCGCTGGCCGAAGAGTGTGGGTTGATCCTCCCGCTCGGCGCCTGGGTCCTCGACACGGCGTGCAAGCAGCTCGCCGCGTGGGCCGACCACCCCGTGCGTGCGCGGTGGTCGATCGCGGTGAACGTGAGCGCCCTGCAGTTCAAGGAAGCGGGGTTCGCCGAGCAGGTGACGGCCACGCTCGCCCGCCACGGGGTGGACCCGCGGCTCCTCCAGGTAGAGCTCACCGAGAGCATGACCCAACAAGACGTCGCGTTGACCGTCTCCCACATGGCCGCGCTGCGCGCACTCGGCGTGCAGTGTGCGCTCGACGACTTCGGAACCGGGCTCTCTTCGCTCTCCCGCCTGGAGCGGCTACCGTTGGACGAGCTCAAGATCGACCAGGCCTTCATCCGCGACCTGCTCACCCAACCCCAGCACGGGGTCATCGTGCACACCATCGTGGAGCTGGGCCACGGCCTCGGGCTCACCGTCGTGGCCGAGGGCGTGGAGCTGGAGGCCCAACGGGCCTTCCTGGTCGCCGCCGGCTGCGACGTGCTCCAGGGCTACCTGTTCGGGCGGCCGGTGCCCGCCGAGGCGCTGCAGTAGCTCGCCCACAGGGAATCGCAGACCCGAGAGCGCGGGAGCCCCGACCAGCCAGGCCCCGTCGCGGCCAAACGGGCCGGTTCGACGGTGCAAACAGGGACAAGGACACAGGGGGCGCCAGACCGGCGTCGGCGCAGCGGAGGACCGCTCGGCGGCGCCGGCGGGCCGGAGGCCCGCCGCGAACGGTCCCGGCC
>CAIXRH010000071.1 GCA_903921785.1 uncultured Pseudomonadota bacterium | reverse complement strand
TGCAGATCGGCGGCGAGCTGGCGCAGCGCGGCGGCGACGTCGGCGAAGGTCGCGCCGGAGAAGGTGGCGCCCGGCAGGGGGTGCCCCGCCGCCGCCGCGCCGGCGCCGTCGAGCGCGGGGGAGGTGCAGAGCCGGAGGTTGGCGCCGTCCACGCCGAGGCGATGACGGGCGAACGACGCCCAGTGCAGCGCGTCCGCGGTCGCGCCGCGGAGGGGGCCGAAGCCGGCGTAGGCGTCGAGGGCGATGAGGACGACGAAGGTCTGGCTGGACATGGGCGCTCCGGGGGACCGTGGGAGTCAGGGGGCTCCGCCATCCTACCTTTCGGGGAGGGCCTGGGGGATTTCAGCCGACTTCAGGAGATTTCAGCGTCGGGAGAGCGGCTGGGACCTCCGCGGGATCCCGAGGAGGGAGGCGGGCAAGGACACACCCCGTTTCCCGGGGGGCTCCAGACGGAAAATCCAGGACACGTCGATGGGCCGTGGCGCGACACCGGCCTGCCCCGCCGGCGACGGCGGCGGTCGAGGAACCACCGGGGTGAGAATGGCGAGTCGGGGCGGCATCTCCGTCGCGGTGCGTGAGGCGGAACGGAGCGCGGCGGCGGCTCGGCGGGCGCCCCGGCCGTCAGGGCGCTCTGGCCGCCGCCGGTCCCCGCGCGCGCGGCGCGGGGACCGTGCGCGGAGCGAGGCCGACGGCGACCGCAGGGAGCCGGCACGCCCAGTCGCCGAGGTTCTCGGCCTACGCGCTGGGTTGGGTGATCGCCGCCATCGTCTGCCGCGCCGCGTCGGGGAGGTTGGTGCCGATGCCGGGGAAGCGGGCGCGGAAGGCGGAGTCGTCCACGAGGAATGGGCGTTCCCACTGGTAGAGCGTCTCGCGGAGCTCGCGCAGGATGGGCATGAACAGCCCCGCGACCCCGAGGCTCCACCCGGGGAGCACGTTGGCGCTGCCCGGCTTGCCGGCCGCCGCGCCGAGGGCGGCCACCAGCGCGCGGGGAGTGGCCTGGACCGCCGGGAAGTGGAAGGTGCGCCCTTCGATGTCGGCGTCGGCGGTGCCGAACGCGGCGAGCCCCTCCACCACGTCGGGCACGTAGCCGAAGGCGTGGGGCTGGTCGGCGTCGCCCACGAGCCAGGCGGATTTTCCGGCGGCGAGCCCGCGGAGGGTGTTCGCGCCGAGCATCGACTGGTCGCCGGCGCCGGGGCCGAAGAAGTCGCCCGCGCGGCCGGCGACGTAGCGGAGCCCCTGCTCGCGGCGGGCCCGCTCCAGTCGCTCCGCCCACGCCACCCGCACCCGCCCCTTGGGACCGGTGGCGCCGAGCGGCGTGGCCTCGGTCAGCGCCCCCTCGACCGGGCCGTAGCCGTAGAGGTTGTCGAGCACCACGAGCCGGGCGTTCGCGGCGAGCGCCGCGGCGATGATCGCCTCGCCCTGGGCGGGGAACTCGGCCTCCCAGGTGGCGGCGGTGTACGCCGAGGGGTTCATGCAGTGGTAGACGACCGAGGCGCCGGCGGTGGCGGCGATCGCGAACGTGGCGTCCCGAGCGTCGCCCGCGCGGACCTCGATGCCCGCGCCGACGGGCTTGTCGCCGCGGCGAACGACGCGGACGCGGTCGCCGCGTGAGTGGAGGAGTCGGGCGAGGGAAGCGCCGATCTGGCCGGCACCGAAGACGACGTGGAGGGGAGGGGTCATGGAAGCTCCGTGGTGCCTCTCTTCTACGCGCGGCCCGAATGTGCGCCCAATGAATGATTGACATGCTACGCATGCGTTGAACACATGAATCTCAGCGCCGTCGATCTCAACCTCCTCGTGGCGCTCGACCGCCTGCTCGTGCGCCGCAGCGTCACCGCCGCCGCGCGGGACCTCGGCCTGAGCCAGCCCGCCATGAGCCGCACCCTCGAGCGCCTCCGCGGCGTCTTCGCCGATCCGCTCTTCGTCCGCGACGGCCGGGGCCTCGCGCCCACCCCCCGGGCGCTCGCGCTCGCCGGGCCGCTCGACGAGGCGCTCGCCGCCCTCCGCCGGGTGGTCGCGCCGCCGCCGGAGTTCGTGCCCACGCACGCCCGCGGCGAGCTGCGGCTTGGCCTGGCGGACGAGCTCCAGCACCTCTACGGCGCCGCGATCTTCCGGGCGATCGCCGGCGTGGCCCCGGGGGTGGACCTGCGGATGATCCCGCTCGGCGAAGGCAGCCTGGAGGCCTCCCGCCGCGGCGCCCTCGACCTCGCGCTGCTCCCCGACCTCGGGCCGCTCCCCACCGACCCCCGCGGCGGTCCGCCCGACCTCACCGAGCTCGTCCGCCGCGAGCTCTACCGGCGCCGCTTCGTGGTGGTGTGCGCCGCCGCGCGCCCCGCCCCCCTCCACACCCTCGACGACTACTGCGCCGCGCACCACGTGATCGTGAGCACCGAAGGCGGCTCCCGCGGTTTTGTGGACGAGTACCTCGCCGCCCTCGGGCGCCGGCGTCGGGTCGCGGCGAGCGTCAACACCTTCGGCGCCGCCGTGCAGCTCGCCGCGGGCACCGACCTCGTGGCCACCGTGGCGGAGGAGGTGGCGTTGGCCGCCGGTACGGCCGTGCGCACCGCGTCGCCGCCGATCCCGCTGCCCACGCTGGCCATGTGTCTGTGGTGGCAGCCCGTGCGCACGCCGGAGCCGCGCCACCGGTTCTTCCGGGACATCGTGGCGGAGGCCGTGGCCGCCGCGCACGCTCAGCTCGTGGAGCAGCCGCTGAGGAAGATCGCCAGCACGTCCGCCGCGGGGTCGCCCCCGTAGTCGAGCCCGCTGCCTTCCGCTCGCGCGAAGCTGGTGACCAGGCCGGTGAGGGCGAGGACCATCGGCGCGCGGTTGCCGGGGGCGAGCCCGCCGAGGGCCTGGCCTTCGGCGAGGAGCTTGTCGAGGATCGCCCACTGCCGCTGGCGCAGGGCGCGCAGCTCCTCCGCCCCCGGGGTGCCCGGCGCGGGCATCGGACCGGGCGCAGCGTAGAGCGCGGCGATCAGCGGGAGCGACTCCACGTGGCGGTCGTAGAGCAGGTTCACCGCCGCCTGGAGCTTCTCGGGGTAGGGCAGGGGACCGCAGACCAGGGCGTCGAGCTCCTGGAAGTACCGATCGGCGAGCACGGCGACGAGCTCCTTGAGCAGCTCGTCCTTCGAGCGGAAGTGCCGGTAGATCGAGCCGACAGCGAACTCCGCCTCCCGTGCGACGTGCTCCACCGTGACCCCTTCCACCCCGCGCGTGGCGCACACGCGCAGCGCGGCGTCGAGGATTTCCTGGCGGTGCCGGAGCCGCTCACGCTCCCGGCGCGGCGGGTGGGGGGCTGGCTCACTCATGAACGCATCCTCTCTTGCATGAATCCAGATTCACTATTAGCACGGCGCCCATCGGATTGCGAGGCTTCGCGCTCCGTAGGACCCTCATGGCCAGCACGTCGCTCCCGGCTCCTGCCGCGCCCGCCCGGACGGTGATGGGCATCCAGCGGAAGTGGATCGTCGCCTTGTCCGTCACGTTCGGCACGTTGATGGGCGCGATCGATTCCTCCATCGTGAACGTGGCGCTCTCGCAGATCCGCAGCGCCGTGGGCGCCACGACCCAGGAGATCACCTGGATCTCCACCGGCTTCGCCATCGCCACGGTCCTGGTGATGCCGCTCACCGGCTTCCTGGGTCGCCTCTTCGGCCAGAAGAACGTCTACCTGTTCTGCCTGGTGCTCTTCGTCGCCGGCTCGGCCCTGTGCGGCATCGCGTGGAGCCTCCCCTCCCTGGTGGCGTTCCGGGTGATCCAGGGGTTCGGGGCGGGCGCGCTTCAGCCCACCGAGCAGGCGATCCTCCGGCAGACGTTCCCGCCGGCCGAGCAGGGCACCGCGATGGCCCTGTTTTCCGTGGCCGTCATGGTCGGCCCCGCGTTCGGGCCCACGCTCGGCGGCTGGATCGTCGACAACTACCATTGGTCGTGGATCTTCTTCATCAACCTCCCGGTCGGCGTGCTCGGCTTCTTCATGGTGTGGAAGTTCGTGGAGGAGCCGGAGGACGTGCGGCTCGCGATGAAAGCCGACGCGGAGCGGCAACGTCGCAACATGGACTGGCTGGGGATCGCGCTGCTCTGGACCACCCTCATCGCCCTGCAATTCCTCCTCGAAGAGGGCCAGAGCCACGACTGGTTCGAGTCCAACCTCATCGTCGCGATGTTCCTCCTCGCGATCTTCGGCGGCGTCGCCTTCGTGATCCGGGAGCTGAGCGCGCCGGCGCCGGCGGTGAACCTCCGCCTGTTCCTCGACCGCACGTTCGCCACGGGCACGCTGGTCATGGCGGCGGTGATGTCCATCCTCATGTCGGGCATGTTCCTCCTGCCGCTGTTCATGCAGGAGCTCCTCGGCTTCACCGCGATGCAGTCGGGGCTCGCGCTGATGCCCCGCACGCTGGTGATGGTGTTCGTGATGCCGCTGGTCGGCAAGTTCTACAACCGGTTCTCCCCCGCGGTCTTCGCGGCGGTGGGCCTGGGCCTCGCCGCCTACGGCCAGTTCATGCTCTCCGGGCTCACCCTGCAGTCGTCGGCGCATGACGTGTGGGGGAGCATCATCCTGCAAGGCGTCGGCATGAGCATGATGTTCGTGCCGCTCTCCACGGTCGCGCTCTCCACGGTGCCCCGCCACCAGCTCTCCGACGCGACGGGACTCTCTTCGCTCCTGCGGCAGATCGGGGGTTCGATGGGCCTCGCAGCGCTCTCCACCCTGCTCACCCGCTACAACATCGCCGCCACGGAGTCGCTCAAGTGGCAGCTCTCGCCCGAGCGCCCCGAGGTCGCCGCGACGCTGCGCGCCACCGCCGCCGGCGCGATGGCCCGGGGCATGGACCCGGTGGCCGCCCAGACAGCCGCGCTCGCGAGCCTGGCGGGGCGCGTCGCGCGGGAAGGCGCGGTCATCGGGTTCGAGAAGACCCTGGCGATCGGCGCGATCTTGTTCCTGGCGGTGTCGCCGCTGGTCCTCTTGTTGCGGGCGCCCAAGTCGGCCGCGCCCCCCGTACACGTCGAGATCGAGGTCTGAGATGTCCGAAGCTCCTGTTCCGCACCCCGATCCCACGCCCGATGCCGCGCTGCTTCAGCGCGAGGCCGCCGGGAAGCGGCGGCTGTTCCTGCTCGGCGGCGTCTTCGTGGCCGTCGTGGTGGTCTTCGGGGCGTACCGCCTGTTCACCTACGGGCGGCAGGGCACCGACGACGCGGTGGTCGACGCCGACGTGGTGGGCGTCACCGCCATGGTGGGCGGTCAGGTGGCGAAGGTGCTCGTGGCGGACAACAGCGTGGTGAAGGCTGGCGATCCGCTCGTGCAGCTTGATCCTGTGGAGATCGACGCGCGGCTGCGCCAGGCGGAGGGCGAGCTCGCCGCGGCCCAGGCCCAGGCCGACGCGGCGGACGCGCAGGAGCGGGTGTCCACCGCGGCGGCGCGCGGCGGGTTGTCCAGCGCGGAGGCCCAGGTCACCACGTCGCGGGCGGCGGTCGGCAGCGCGGACGCGCAGGTCGCCAGCGCCGAAGCCCAGCTCACCCGCGCACGGGCGGACGCGAAGAAGGCCGCGGCGGACCTCACCCGGGCCCGCTCGTTGTTCGAAGCGGGGGCGATGTCGCAGGAGCGGCTGGACGCGATGCAGGCGGCCAACGACTCCACGGCGGCCGCGGTGCAGGCGGCGCAGGCGCAGCTCGAGGCGGCGCGAGGTGCGCGCATCGTCGCGCAGAGCCGGGTGATCGAAGCGGGCGGCATGCTCGACACCAACGCGCCCGCCGACGACAAGATCGCCGCTGCCCACGCCAGCGCCGACCTCGCCCACGCCCGGGTCACCACCGCCCAGGCCGCGGTGGACCTCGCGCGCCTCGCCCTCACCCGCTCCACCATCGTGGCGCCGCGGGACGGCACGGTCTCCAAGCTCAGCGCCCGTGTGGGCCAGGTGCTCTCGCCCGGCGCCCAGATCGGCTACGTGGTCCCCGCTGAGAGCTACGTCGTCGCCAACTTCAAGGAGACGCAGATCGGGGACATGAAGCCGGGCCAGTCGGTGGACGTGGAGGTAGATGCGTACCCGGGCCGTGCGTTCGAAGCGACGGTGGAGAGCATCTCCGCGGGCACCGGATCGCGGTTCTCCGTGCTCGCCCCCGACAACGCCTCGGGCAACTTCGTGAAGGTCGTGCAGCGCGTGCCGGTGCGCATCAAGTGGACCGACGCCGCCGCGGACGCCACGCTGCGGCCGGGGATGTCCGCCGTCGTCACCGTACACACGAACTGATCCGGAGCGCGGAAACCCTCAAGTCGGGACGTCCCCCGCCGATTCGTGCGCCACAGGGTGAGCGTCGAGGCCGGCCCGGCACCACGTCGGGGGGCGAGGATCGCCGCGACCCTGCCGAGCACCGCGCGGAGGCGACCACATGCCGATCATGTCCTGGAACAACACCCTCGCCACGGGGATCCCCTCGATCGACGCCCAGCACCAGCAGCTGGTGGGCTTCGTCAACGAGCTCTACGACGCGATGACCAAGGGCCAGGGCAAGGAGGCGACGGGAAAGATCCTCAACCGCCTCGTGGAGTACACGGTCAAACACTTCGCCCACGAGGAGCAATACTTCGCCCGGCTCGGCTACCCCGACTCGGCGGCCCACATCGCGGAGCACGATCTGCTGAAGAAGCAGGTCGGGGACTTCGTGAAGAAGTTCAACGCCGGTCAGGCCACGGTGAACGCCGAGCTGATGAACTTCCTGCGCAACTGGCTCACGTCCCACATCATGGGCAGCGACAAGAAGTACGTCCCTCACCTCAAGGCGAAGGGCGCGGCGTAGGCAGCGGCTCGAACGCCTCCACCGGCGCGTCGATCCCCTTGAGCTCAAACGTGCCCAGGGAGCGACAGGCGCCGGGGAGGTGCGCCGCGAAGTCGGCGCTCACGAGGAGCCGCTTGCCGAGGCGGGCGGTCAGCGCTTCGAGGCGCGCCGCGAGGTTCACGGCCGGCCCGATGCAGGTGAAGTCGAGCCGGCCGAGGCCGCCGATGTTGCCGTAGGCCACGTCCCCGATGTGCAGCGCCACGCCAAAAGCGAGGGGCTCCTCGGGGTTTGCGGCGTTGGCGGCATCGAGCGCGGCGAAGGCGCTCTGGGCGGCCTCGAGGGCGCGCGCGGCGACCGCCGCCTCCGCGCCGGGCTCGGCGCCGACGGGGAAGATCGCCAACATCCCGTCGCCCATGAACTTGAGCACCTCGCCGCCACCGCGCTCCACGGCGGGCACCTGGCAGTCGAAGACGCGGTTGAGCAGAAGGATGATGTCCTTGGGCTCCCGCGTGGCGCTGAGCCGGGTGAAGCCGCGGAGGTCGGCGAACCAGGTGACACAGCGCACGGTCTCGGTGTCCCCGCGCTGCACGTGCCCCTGGAGGATGCGCTCGCCCGCGTCCCGACCCACGTAGGCATTGAGCAGGTTCGTGGCGGTGCGGCGCAGGGCGAGAATCTCGGCCACGCGGGAGAGCGGGCGGATCACCTCGCGCAGCGCCTGCACGTGGCCCTCGTTGAATCCGCCGGGCGCATCCGTGGAGATCGCGATGGCGTGGATGCGACCGTCGAGGAAGCGCATCGGGAGCATCAGGTAGTCGGTCATCCCCTGGGCGGCGACGGCCTGGAGGTCGGGGTGGCCGGGCATCAGCGTGTCCCCGAAGCGGACGCGCAGCTCCCGTCCCGTGGCGAAGACCTGCCCGGCCGGGCTGTCGGCGAACTCCGGGCCGTTGAGGATCGCATACGGGGCTTCCCGTACGGTGACGCCGGGCTCACCACGCACCCAGGTGAAGCTCCGGCCCATGATGTGGGGGTGGAGGGTCCGGACGAAGGCGGCGATCCGGGCGATGGGAATGCCTTCTGCGTTGAGGCGCGGCCCCATCTCGGCCACCACATCGGGGGGGCCGGTGGTGCCGGGAGCGCCGTCGACGAGCCAGTGGAAACAGGTGCCGGGGGCTTGGGTTTCGGGCATCTGCACCTGTAAGACGGGACAAGACGGCAGTCACTTGTGCCATCGCCCGGCGGGCGCCGCCGGAACCTCCCGGTTCCCCGAGGGGGTCCGGTCTTCCACGGCCGCCACCGTTGAAGCCCCGGTGACACGGGCGCGGCCGCCCGACGCAGCACGCGCGTCCGTCGCGGTTAGCGGACAAGAGAATCCGGAGAGTGCGCCGGTGCTCGTGCAGCCCTCAACGCCCGTCGCCGCTCCCCTCGAGAGCTGGCGGGTTTTCTTCCCCGCCGCCGCGGCGCTCGCCGTCGGCGGGCTCGGCGCGTGGATCGCTCAGCTGCAAGGAGCAACGTTCGGCATCGCTCCCCGCGATCACGGCGCGTTCATGCTCTGGGGCGTGCTCGGCGCGGGAATCCACGGGTTCCTCCTCACCGCGTATGCCAAGCAGAACGACGCGCCGCTACCCGGGCGGCTGCTGCTCCTGGGGCTCCTCGGCGCTCAGGTCCTCACCGCGCCCCTGATTCTGGCCGGCCACGCCGCTGCGGCCCTGCTGCCGTGGATCGTGCTCCTCGGCTGGACCCTCCGCGTGGCGATCCCCTCCCTCCGCCGCCGCGTCGACCCGACCACGGCCGCCGTCCCGGCGGCGGTCGCCAGCGGGCTCGTCGGGCTGGCGGTGCACGTCGCGGGCGGGGACGGGACCGCGATCGGGGTGAACGCCTTCGTGGCGCCGCTCGCGCTCGCCATCGTCGACCGGGTTTTGCCGTTCTTCTCCTCGCGCGTGACCCCGGGCTACGTCGGTGGTCGGTTGCCCTGGTTCATCGGGCCGATGGTTGTGCTGAGCTGGCTTCGGGTCACGGCTTGGGCCCCGTGGGCGGCGGCGGGGCTCCTGATCCTGCTCGCTCGGCAGGCGTGGGGTTGGCGGCCATGGCCAGCGGCGAAGACCCCGATGATCCTGGTGCTCCACCTCGGCGTGGCCTGGTTCGCGGTCGCGTGGGTCCTCGCCCTGGCGGGCGCGGCGACCTCGATCGTCACCCACGCGCTGGTCGTCGGCGGGCTCGGCTCCCTGCTCCTGGCGATCTCGATGCGGGTGGTGCGCGGACACGGGGGCCTCCCGCTGGAGCTGGGGCGTACGGGGGTGGCGGTGATGGCGCTGGCGCAGGCCGCCGCCGTGGCGCGCATCAGCGGCGCCCCCCTGTGGATCGCGGGAGCGCTCCTCGTGGGGGCGTTCTCGGCGTGGTTCATCCGTTTTGTGCGGGTGTGCCTGCCCGCTCCCGGCTGAGCTCCGGCGCGCGTCGGTTGGGGAGCTCCGGAGGCGCTGAACGCGCCGGCCTCGCCATTTTCGCCGACCGTGGCTCCTCGACCGCCGGAGGGTTCCGGGCGGCAGGGCGGTGGGGCACCGCGGCCCCTCGCCACCGGATACCGAATGACCCTGACTCGGATCGGTCCGGGCAGAACCCTCGCCCGGCAGCAAGCTATAGAGGGGCTCCCCGGCATGCGCAAGTTCGTGGTCGGTTTTCACCGACGGTGGTCGGTTCGTTGACGCGGCGGGTGACGTC
>CAIXRH010000070.1 GCA_903921785.1 uncultured Pseudomonadota bacterium | reverse complement strand
CAGCGCGTGCTTGGGCAGCGACCGATCGAGAATGTCGTGGATGCCAAGCCGGTCGATGAGGGCCCGGAGGACGGGCAGGTGCCCCACCGGGATGGCCGAAAACTCGGGGAGCGTGGGCATGATCGACCCTGATCACCCGGCGGAGACCGACGATTGTCAGACGGATGTCAGGCGCTCGACAGACGATTGTCAAACCTCAAAGGTCGCGAATTCCAAGGCCCGAGCGCCAGACCCGAGGAATGGGGGCCAGGTGTACCCTTCACAATCCATCTCCACCCGACCGTCGGAATAGGTGGCGACGTAGTATCAGAGTGGCAGCGAAGATCGCTGTCCTCCGTGGTGATGCTCGTGTCGTGCACCGGAGCGACGACGCACTCGGCGTCGCCCGTGTCCGTGGTGGTGGCCCATCCGACGACGCCGAACATCAGCACCATGCGGAGGGCGGCCAACCGGGTCATCACTGCCCGTACGATCTCCCTACCGATCCGTCCAGGAGGCGCACACCTCCTCCGGCGTGGGCGGTCGGTGATCTCCATTGCAGTCACACCGCGCTCCTTCAGCCCGCCCCGGCTCATAGAATCCGAGGAGTCGGCCGTCGGCATTGAAACAGTAGTCCATCACCCACGTGTCCCCTTGACAGTCCATCTCAACCCTCCCGTCGGGGCAGGTGGCGATCAGGTAGTTGGGGTTCCCCTGGCTTGCGCAGGCGCGGTCGCTGTCGTCGGGGGTCACGCTGGTGTCGTGGACGGGATCGAACACACACTCGGCGTCACTTGTGTCATCGGAGTCGCGCGCCGAGGCGCAGCCCATCAGCGCGAGGAGCACGGGCAGCAGGGGCGTGCTCACCACCCTCACCCTGGCGTCGCTCGCTCTGCGTAGATGTGGCCGGACGATCCGGTCACGCCGGGACGTTTGATCCGACCACATGGTCCTCAATCGGTTGTGCGACGCCCACCGCATCATGTCAGGGGTACCCATCCCCGCAATGCTCGCTATCTTCGAAACCCGAACACAGCTCCTCCACGCTGGTGGGCCAACCGTCGCCGTTGCAGTCGCACGGCTCACCCTCGAACCCACAGGGGTGAACCGCGCCCAACAGCCTCCCGTCGGCCGCGAAGCAGTAGTCCATCACCCAGGTGTAGCCTTCACAATCCATCTCCACCCGGCCGTCCGGGCAGGTGGCCACGTAGTAGTTGGGATTGCCTTGGGAGTGGCAGTAGAGATCGCTGTCCTCCGGGGTGATGCTCGTGTCGTGCACTGGAGCTACGACGCACTCGGCGTGACCTGTGTCACTCCCCGAAGTCGCCCCGCAGCCCGTTGCGGTGAGCAGCGCACCCACCAGGGCGGCGGCCGTGGCCCTCATTCAAGCACCGCGGGTTCGGAGTAGAGCGAACCAACCACGCCCGGCTCCCCCGGTTGCCCGATGAAGCAGACATAGTCAAACACACAATATCCAGGGTACTCCTGGTCCTCGGTTCCGGCGTGACCCATCTCCAGATACCGCGGGAGCCGGTCGGAGGGGTACGTGCGCACGGTGCCAAGCCCCAACAACCCCTGTACGCCACACACCCACGCCTGCGCGGCGTACTCGAAGCATATCCCCCACCGACAATGACCCCCCTCTCCGATCCACAAGTGGCCCGCCTCGTGGATGAGAAGGCGGCCGCGATCAACGAGCTTCAGCAGCTGCCATCGGGACACCATCACGCCGTCTTCGACGCACTCGGCCTGGTCCATCTCGCGCCCATAGTCCACCAGCAAGCGAGCTACATACATCGCGTAGTCGAAGACGTACCCGTCGAAGGCTGCCAGGACGGCGTGAAAGAAGATGGAGAATCCCTGCCCGTCACCGACAGCACCGGTCGAGTTGGTGAACTTCGCCGGCTCGGAGGATGTGTCCGTGGAGTACGGGGCGTCCACGCCCAACCAAGGGTATTCACCATCTTCCCACTGGGGTTCCCAGTCGTCGAAGGCGCCGGAGCCGATCTTGTCACCGCTCGAGACCTCTTCCCCGCACGGCCGCCCGGTGTCGTGCCCCGGCGCACACGTCTTCACCCGCTCGTCATCGAATCGGGGGTCGGTGCTGCGCACCTGGACGCGCAGCGTGCAGCCATGGCCCACTCGATTCACCGCCCGCTTCCCCTTGAACAGCTTGCCCACGAACGGGGCGAAGTCGTCGCAGTAGTCGGTGCCCGACCACTCGTCGATGGCGAGGGCGTGGTACGCTGCGATCATCGCGAGGGTGTACCGCAGAAACTCCCGCGCCGGGTCATCGCCGTGCCGATAGAACATCCACGGCCCGACGTCGATGCGCGCGCGATCCCAATCGATGTTGTAGCACCCGATGATCGCGTCGAGGGCGCCGAGGTCGATCCCATGGGCGCCGATCGTGTGGATCACGTCGTGCCAGACGTCGCCCAGGAACGTGCCCACCTTGGTGAATCGTTCGTGCCACTCGTAGTCGAGGAACCAGCCGAGCGGGATCGCCCGGTGCACTTCGCCCCAGTCGATACGAATTTCATCTAAGAGGAGCTGCGTTTCGGGATGCGCGAGCGAATTCGTCGCCGCGCTCGGGGTAAGCGAACCGGAGGCGATCAGAGCTCCCGGCCCGCTCGCCGGCGCGACGAGCGGCGTGCCAATCTGCACCGTCTGGCCTCCGGCCGGCTGTCGACCGGCCACCACCGCGCGCATCACGTCCATCCCCGCCTTCGCCGGCACAGCGGAAAAGGGCGCGGGGAGCAGCAACGTCGCTTCGCCGCCTGTCGCGCGTTTGGATGCCGCCCTCAGATCACCGGCGGCGTGAGGGGCCTGCCGAGCGGCGGGTTGGTGGCGTCCGAGCTCGCCATAATCGGATTCCGGCCTCGCTCGGGACGCACAGTGTTGCTTCGCTACCCCTCTCGGGCTGGGTTGCGCGTCCGGTCCCCCCGTGCACCCGCAGGTGCCTGGGCTCTCGGCGCAACCACAGTCGCTCATCCCTGCTTCGCCACGATGTCGACGACGACGTTCGGGCTGCCGGTGACGTTGTTGTCCGTCCGCCACCGCACGTACCGCAGGAAGGTCACGACCTCGCTCATGCCCGCAGGCGCGTTGAGCGCGACGGTGAGGATCGTCCTCCACGTGCCCTCCTCGTTGACCGCGCTCGTCTCCAGGATGAGGTTGCCTTGGCCGGTCACCTGCACCCGCGGATCCACCACGAGGATGCGGTACGCGCCGAGATCCAGGACCTTTTCGCGGTCGCACGTGAGGTTGGCGCTCAGGGGGCGCGCATCGAGGAGGCGGACGTATTGATTCGCCATTCATGACTCCAGTGTACGCGGTGGAGTCTATGGGGCCGGTCGTGTTCGTGTTCGTGTTCGTGTTCGTGTTCGTGTTCGTGTTCGTGTTGTAGTCTGCACTACAACACTGTCCTGCGCCCCCCCGCGCGATCTGGGCGGTTTTGTCGTCCAGGGCTGCAGTCTCCCGTACGCACGGCGCGGACGTTGCGAGGAGGCGAAGCGCCGCGCGGAGCGTGCGCTCACCCCCCCGAATCATCGCCCGTGTCATGCTCATCCAGGCACACTTGGTAGCCGTCGTCGTACCCGTAGCCGGGGGCGGTGGCGCCCACGTCCACGCCCTGCTCGTGGCCGGCGAGCCAGCAGTCGTGCAGGCTCACCGTCGCCTTGTTGGCCACGCACGCCTTGCCGATGGAGTTGTCCGGCGGCACGCGGCAGGCGAGGGCCGCGAGCGCGACCAGGAGGAGGCTAGAGCGTCGCAGCATAGTCGGACTCACAGGCGGCGTAGCCTTCGTCATAGGCGGCGTCGTACGCGTCGTGGCTGGCGGTGGTGAACCCGTCGTCGTAGCCTGCGTCCCAGCAGTCCTCGGCGGTCACCGAGGGGTCGTTGCGGGAGCACAGCGTGGCGTAGTCGGTGCACGCGGCGGCGAGCGGCGCCAGGAGGAGGAGGGGAGGGAGGCGGAGCACGAAGCTCCGTATCCTCGCGACGAGGCGGCGGGCAGTCGTGGCGCCGGTTCCCGACCGCCTGACCCGACGAGCGAGGCCGCGTTACCCGGCCCGCTCTCTGGGAGCGCTCATGGCCGTCCGCCTCGTGGTCTTCGACTTCGACGGGACCCTCACCGACATCCGCAGCGAAGGCGCCGAGTTCGCGGCCGCCTACGAGGAGCGGGTGCTCCAGCTCTTCGGCGCCGACCGCCGCGACGCTTGGCGCGCCGCGCTCGCCTCCGTGTACGCCGACGCCCCCGAGCTCGGCTGGGACATGGGCTCCGGCGCCACCGCCCCCGGCGACGCCGACCCCTACATCGCCGCCACCCTCGCCCTCGCCCGCTTCTGCGACACGCTGCGGCTCCCGCTCCTCTCCGGGGACGACAAGGCCAAGAAGCTCCGTGGTGACCTCGGCGGCGCGCTCTACCAGGCCGCCTACGGCGCGCTCCACGCGGCGTTCCGCCCCGAGGCCCGCGAGGTGGTGGAGGCGGTCACCCGGCAGGTGCCGCACGTGCGCATCGTCACCAACTCCAGCACCGCGAAGGTCACGGACAAGCTCAAGGCGCTGGCGCTGACGCGGCCCATGGGCGTGGCGGGGGACGCGCGGAAGTTCGAGGTCGGCGAGCCCGCGGGCCGCGGGCACGGCATCGGCGGCGTGGCCGCGAAGTGGTGGGTGCCCGGGCTCAAGCGCCCCGTGCTCCCCCGCCGCGGCCGCTACTTCGACGTTCTCGCCGAGGTCTGGGCCGACACCGGCACCACCCCCGCCGAGACGCTGGTGGTCGGCGACATCGTCGAGCTCGACCTCGTGCTCCCCGGCCTGCTCGGCGCCCACGTCCACCACGTCCGTCGCGCCACCACCCACGCCTACGAAGTCGCGATCCTCGAGGCTTTCGGGGCCCGCGGGGGGAGCAGCGACGACCTGAGGGATGTGCTCACGCGGCTCGACTAAGCGGCGTCCTCACCGCACCGCGACCTCACACTCGCCTCCCCGGCCCGAGGCGCACCTGGCCTCGGAGACGAAGGCGGTGAGCTCCACCTCGGCCCCTTCGGGGGCGTGTCCGGCCGCGAGGAGCGCCTCATCCACCCAGGCGGCCGGGTCGGCGTCCTTGTCGGGGCGGACCTCGGCCACCTTCGACCACTCGACCGCAGCGACGGCGATCGGCGCATCCGCCCATGCGGAGCTCAAAGCGAGGAGGACGAGGGTCATCGGGGGCCCAGCGTGTCACGCCGAGACGAGGAGAGCAAGGTCCGGACCGTCGGACGCGCGTCGGAAGAGGCGCGTCCGACGGTTGCTGGGCGCAGTGCGCGCGGCTACCGGGTGCGGATGTCGGTTCGGACCTACATTTTGCTGCTCTCAGGACTCCTCCTCGGGTGTGGGGATTGTGTCCGTTCCCAGCAGCTCGACGCGTTGGATTGGGTGGGCGAGCTCCCCGACGGCACGCCGGTAGGCTGCGCGTGTGAGTGTGTCAACGTCGCAACCTGCTACGCGACCGACCTCACCTGCCCGACCGGAGCCGAGAGCAACCTCGCCGGTCACGTGCTCGTTTTGACGCCGGATGACGAGGTCCTCGGCGCGCACGCGCGGGCCGAGCTCACGGCCGTGTGCGAGGCCGAAGGCGCCGTCTGCGAGGATTCAGGGGGATAGCGGGGCTACTTCCCGTCGTGGCTCGGCCCGGCGAACTCCGCAAAGAAGTCGTTCCCCTTGTCATCCACGATGATGAACGCCGGGAAGTCCTCCACCTCGATCTTCCACACCGACTCCATGCCCAGCTCCGGCATGTCGAGCACTTCGACCTTGCGGATGTTGTCCTGGGCGAGGAGGGCGGCGGGGCCGCCGATGCTCCCGAGGTAGAAACCCCCGTACTTCTTGCAGGCGTCGGTCACCGCCTTGGAGCGGTTGCCCTTGGCGAGCATCACGAAGCTGCCGCCGTTCTGCTGGAAGAGGTCGACGTAGCTGTCCATCCGGCCGGCGGTGGTCGGGCCGAAGCTGCCCGACGGCATGCCTTCCGGCGTCTTCGCGGGGCCGGCGTAGTACACCGGGTGGCGCTTGAAGTAGTCGGGGAGCCCCTCGCCGCGATCGAGGCGCTCCTTGAGCTTGGCGTGGGCGATGTCCCGGGCCACGATGAGCGGGCCGCTCAGCGAGAGCCGGGTGCGGATCGGGTACTTCGAGAGCGTCTCCCGGAGCTCGGCCATGGGCCGGTTCAGGTCGAGCTTCACACACTCGGCGCCGAGGTCGGCCGCCGTGGGCTCGGGCAGGTACTGCGCCGGGTGCGTCTCGAGGGCTTCGAGGAAGACGCCCTCCTTGCTGATGCGCCCGAGCGCCTGGCGGTCGGCGCTGCAGGAGACGCCGATGCCCACGGGGCAGCTCGCCCCATGGCGCGGCAGGCGGATCACCCGCACGTCGTGGCAGAAGTACTTGCCGCCGAACTGCGCGCCGATCCCCAGCTTGCGGCTGAGCTCCAGCACCTGGGCCTCCAGCTCCACGTCCCGCACGGCGTGGCCGAGCGGGTTGCCGGAGGTGGGCAGGTCGTCGAGGTAGCGGGCGCTCGCGAGCTTCACCGTCTTGAGGTTGAGCTCCGCTGACGTGCCACCGACCACGATCGCGAGGTGGTACGGCGGGCACGCGGCGGTGCCGAGCATCTTCATCTTCGCTTCGAGGAACGTCAGCAGCGACTTCGGGTTGAGCAGCGCCTTGGTCTCCTGGAACAAGAAGGTCTTGTTCGCGGAGCCGCCGCCCTTGGTCATGAACAGGAAGTCGTACGCCGCGCCGTCCACCCCGTAGAGCTCGATCTGGGCGGGCAGGTTGTTCCCGGTGTTCTTCTCTTCGTACATCGAGAGCGGCGCGAGCTGCGAGTAGCGCAGGTTCGTCTCGGTGTAGGTGCGGAAGACGCCGCGGGCGATCGCCGCTTCGTCGCCCCCGCCCGTCCACACCTGCTGGCCCTTCTTGGCCACGACGATGGCGGTGCCGGTGTCCTGGCAGCTCGGGAGCACCATCCCCGCGGAGACGTTGGCGTTGAGCAACATCTGCCGCGCCACGAAGCGGTCGTTGGCGCTCGCTTCCGGGTCCTGGAGGATTTTGGCGAGCTGCTGGAGGTGCCCCGGCCGGAAGAGGTGGCTGATGTCGCGGATCGCCGCGCGGGTGAGCTCGGTGAGCACGCCCGGCTCCACCACGAGCACCTCCTGGCCGCGGAACGTGTCGACGCCGACGCCCGGCACGTCGAGCTTGCGCCACGGGGTGGGCAGCGCGTGTGCGTGGGGGAACATCGCCTGGAACTGGAACTCGGCCATCGACGCCTCGCGGGGGGGCGCGATCCTAACGCGGGCGCCCCGGAGGAGGGCTCGGGACGACGACCTACCCGCGCCTCACCCGTCCACGATCCCGTTGCAGTCGTTGTCCTTGCCGTCCCGAAGCTCCTTGGCGCCGGGGAAGACGCTCGGGTCGCTGTCGTCGCAGTCCGTCGCGGCGTCGAAGCCGTCGCCGTCGGCGTCCGCCTCGTCCACGGTGCCGTCGCAGTCGTTGTCGATGCCGTCCACGGCTTCGTAGGCGCCCGGGTAGATGCTCGGGTCGGTGTCGTCGCAGTCGAGCGAGCTGTCGTAGCCGTCGCCGTCGGCGTCCGCTTCGTCGATGTAGCCGTCGCAGTCGTTGTCCACGCCGTCCACGGTCTCGGTGGCTTTCGGGTGGATCGAGGCGTCGGAGTCGTCGCAGTCGGTGGTGGTGTCGAACCCGTCGCCGTCGGCGTCCACGTAGCCGCCGCCGCCGCCTTCATCGATGAGGCCGTCGCAGTCGTTGTCCACCTTGTCGACCACCTCGACCGCGCCGGGGTT
>CAIXRH010000069.1 GCA_903921785.1 uncultured Pseudomonadota bacterium | reverse complement strand
CATGCCGGCCTCGCCGGTGGCGCCGCCGCGGCCCGCTGTCCCGGTGGAGGAGCCCGCGCCCGCCCCGAAGCCCGCGCCGCCGCCGGTGAACCGCAAGCCGCCCGGGCCCTCTGCCGGCCTCGACGACCTGTTCGGCATGGGCTCCGGCGGGGACAACACCCGGATCCGGCTCCCGAGGGCGGAGCCGGCCGGAGAGGCGAAGCCGCGCCGGCCGGCCGTCACCAGCCCGGAAGAGCTGGCGAAGATGGGGTTGGATCGGCGTCCGCCGCCGCCGAAGCCGCCGCCGGTCGCCCCGTCGGCCACCGGGCGGACGGAGGCGAAGCCGACGGAGCCCGAGCCCGACGAGTAGGGAGCGTCGCCGAGGCGCCGCGATGCGCGCCGGACCCTACGCGACCCAGCGGATGGGCCCAGCGCATCGCCCAGATGGAGGTCAGACTCCCCGTTATTCCCCGTAGGGATCGTCGTGTTGCACGGGCGGAGGATCGCTCGGTGGGGCCGACGGCGAGCCCGTGGGCGGAGCCGGGGGCTCAGGCGGCGGTCCGGAAGGTTCGGGCGGCGGGGGCGGCTCCGAGGGCGGTGGCGCGGTGGGGGGGCCGGGCGGCGATCCGCGCGGCGGTCCGGATGGAGGCCCCCGGCGATGCGGCCGACGGCGCGGTTCGTCGCTGCCGAATTCCCCACGGAGCAGGAGCACCATGCCCGACGCATCGGCGTTGCCGAGGTGGAACGCACGGAGCTCGCCGCCGAGGCGGGGCGCCCAGGAGGGGCCGGGGAACATCAGCCGGCCGTACAGCCCGCCTTCGCCGCCGGAGAGCCCGGCGCCGAGGTACACGCCCGCGCTGAGCGTGGGGGTGCCAAGGCCGAGGCCGATCTCCCCCTGGAGGAGCGCTGCCGGCACCACGTTGTCCTCGTAGGGCACCACGAAGCCGGAGCCCGAGAGGCCGATCCAGGTTTCGACCGGGCCAAAGCGCCAGTCTACCGTGCCGGCGAGCAGCGGGGAGAAGGAGGTGTACGTGCGCCCGTCGGCCTCACCGCCGATCGCGCCTCCGCCCGCCATCACCCCGAAGTGGGGCGCGGCGAGGGCCATGGTACCGAGGAGCAGCAGCATCGCCGCTCAGCTTAGCCCAGCCTGCGCCGGACGGCGCGGGGGCTCAGGGCAGGAGCAGCATCGCGTAGAGCGGGTCGCCGGCGCCGACCTGGCCGGCCTTCTTGCGGAGCTCGGCGGCGCGCGCGGCATCCCCGGCGCTCTCGGCGATCCGGGCGCGGACGAACCAGCCCAGGCCGTTGGTGGAGTCGAGCGTGGTGGCCTTCTCGGCCTCGGCGGCCGCGTCGGGCAGTTTGCCCTGGAGCCGGAGGGCTTCGGCCTTCCAGGCGTGGAGCGAGTCGTTCTTGGGCGCGTAGGCCAGCTTCTCATCGATGCGCGCGACGGCCGCGGCGAGCGCCCCGTGGTTGTCCTGACCGGCGAGCGCCTGCTCGTTGGCGAGGGCGAGCTGCCCGGGCACGTTCCACGGGTTGCGCGCCAGCACGGCCGAGAGGCCGGAGACCGCCGCCCCGCTCCCGCCCTTGGTGCGGAGCAGCTCGCCGTAGTACAGCCAGTAGCGGAGCGTTCCTTGCTCCTCGTCGAGCGGGCCTTCGAACTGGGCCAGCGCGAGGTCGAGGTTGCGCCCGCGCACCGCCATCATCATCCCGCCGCGGGCGAACCCGTTCTGGGTGAAGGAGAGCTGGAGCGCCTGGCGGTACGCCGCTTCGGCGCCCGCGGCGTTGCCCTGGAGGAGGAGGGCGTTGCCCGCGACGAGCGGCAGGAGATCGTCGAGGTCTTCGTGGGCCGGGTAGATCGCGGCCACCGCGGCGGGGTTCCCGCTGGCGACGTAGGCCTCCGCCAGGGAGCTCCACGCGGTGAAGCAGGAGGAAGGCTGGGCCCAGACCCCGTCGAAGTCGGGGGACTTGGCACGCTTCTCCTCCGACGCCTGGAGCTTCGTGCGCTCCTCGAGCGGCTTGTCGGCCCAGGGCTGGTACATCTCGGCCGCCTTCTTCAGGGGCTCGATGGCGCCCGCGGCGTCGCCCGAAGCGAGGAGCGTGGTGCCGTAGGTGTGCCAGGCGGAGCAGTGCTTCGCGTCGGTTTCGGTCAGGCGCTTGGCGCTCTCCTTCGCCTTCTCCCACTGGCCGGTGACGGCGTACAGGGCATTCATCGGGGTGAGTACGCCGGTGATGGCGGCGTTCGTCGCGTCGACATCCTTGCCGGGTGTGGCGGTGGCCTTGTCGAGCGCTTCCTTGAGGTGCGCCTCGCGCACCGGCGCGTAGTCGTTGAGGACCACGCCGGTGTTGGCCCGCAGCGTGTAGTGGAGCGTGCCGGCGTCCACGCCGATGTCGAAGTGGCGGAGCACGTCCTGCCCGAGCTGGCCGGGGGTGCCGAAGCGGTAGGTGAGCCCGGCGCCGGTGCGGTTGACGATGGTGTTGACCGCCTGCCCGCCGAAGCCCACTTCACGCCACTCCGCCTCGGCCTCGCCGAACTGCTGGCCCTGCACGTCGGGCAGGGCGTACTTGGGGTTCTCCACGCCGGAGACCTTGAACCAGTCGGCGCCGTCGGCCTCCGTGTCGACCTGCGTGCCTGCACCGAGCGCGAGCTCCACCGGTAGCTTCACCCCGGAGATCGTGGCCTCCGTGACCAGGAGCTGGGCGGGGACCTTCTGCTTGTCCTTGCCGACCTTGGGCTCCTGCTTCGCCACCTGAGTGAAGGCGACGGAGGTGCCGAGGGTGGTGGCGACGCTGCTGCCACCGGACGGGCCCACGTGCACGACGCCCTTCGACGCTTCGATCGCCCAGGCGAGCCCGGGGAACGCGGCGATGGAGACGCGACCATCGGCGCCCTTCACGTTGCCGATGGCGGCGGTGGTGGAGATGGACACGTCGCCGAAAGCGAGGGTGACCTTCGCGGTCTTCTTGCCTTCATCGCCCGTCGGCTTGAGCCCGAAGCGCTTGGCCGCGGACTCGGTGAGCACCAGGCCATACCCCTCGGGCCCGGCGCCCTTGGTGGAGAGCAGGAAGAGCCCATACTTCTCGCCAGACTTCCCCTCGATGTACCAGTTGTCGTCGGTGGCGTTGAGGTTGCCGTACAGCGGCAGGTCCACCACGGCGTTGACGGTGGTGGTGCCCGGCACCTTGTAGGGGGCGGCGAGGGCGGTCGCAGCGAGGAGCAGGACGGGGAACATGCGGACCTCGGTCTCGGAAGCCCGCCACGCTATCGCAACGCCGAGCGATCATCCACCGCAGGCCCTCGCCCTTACGAGGTCTTTTCCCGCTGGCGACGGGGCGGACGCGGAGATACCCCGCCCGCCCCCTGTGGAGGTCCCGTGTCTCGTATCCAGGAAGTGTTCGGTCGGATGATCCTTGATTCTCGCGGGAACCCCACCGTGGAGGTGGAGGTGGCCCTCGACGACGGTCCGGTCGGGCGCGCGGCGGTGCCGAGCGGCGCCAGCACGGGTGAGCACGAAGCGGTCGAGCTGCGCGATGGCGACAAGAAGCGCTGGATGGGCAAGGGCGTGGACACCGCGGTGCGCCATGTGGACGAGGTGATCGCTCCCCAGCTCCTGGGGTTGGACGCCCGGGATCAGCGCGCGATCGACGCTGTGCTCATCGACCTGGACGGCACCCACAACAAGTCCCGGCTCGGCGCCAACGCCATCCTCGGCGTGTCGATGGCGGTCGCGCGCGCGGCGTCGCTCAGCGTCGGCCTCCCGCTGTACCGGTACATCGGCGGCACCAACGCCCACGTGCTCCCGGTCCCGCTGATGAACGTCATCAACGGCGGCGCCCACGCCGACAACAACCTGGATTGCCAGGAGTTCATGATCGTCCCGGCCGGCTTCGAGGACTTCGCCGAGGCCCTCCGTTGCGGCACCGAGATCTTCCACAACCTCAAGAAGGTGCTCTCGGAGAAGAAGCTCAACACCGCGGTGGGGGACGAGGGCGGGTTCGCGCCGAACCTCGGCAGCAACGAAGAGGCGCTCCAGCTCCTCAGCGTCGCGGTTGAGAAGGCCGGGTACAAGCTGGGTGAGCAGGTGTTCTTCGCGCTCGACGTGGCGGCCAGCGAGTTCTACAAGGACGGCGCCTACCACTTCGACGGCGCGCCCCGCTCGGGCGCGGAGATGGTGGAGATCTACGCCGGCTACGCCGCGAAGTACCCCATCGCCTCCATCGAGGACGGCTTCGCGGAGGACGACTGGGCCACCTGGGCCGCCCTCACCGCCAAGATGGGCCGCACCACCCAGCTCGTGGGCGACGACCTGTTCGTCACCAACACCGTGCGCCTCGAGCGCGGCATCCGCGAGGGCATCGCCAACGCGATCCTGGTGAAGGTGAACCAGATCGGCACCATCACCGAGACGCTGGACGCGGTGCAGATGGCCCACACCGCCGGCTACCGCGCCGTGATGTCCCACCGCTCCGGCGAGACCGAGGACACCACGATCGCCGACCTCGCCGTGGCCACGAACTGCGGCCAGATCAAGACCGGCTCGCTGTCCCGCACCGACCGCACGGCCAAGTACAACCAGCTGCTCCGCATCGCGCACGAGCTCGGGCCGGCGGCGCGCTTCGCCGGCCGTCTCGCCATCCGGCGCTGAACGCCGGTTCGACGGCGGAGGCGCACGCGCGGGTCGATCCCGCGCGTGGCCTGTGGTATCGTCCGCCCGCGGAGGCGTGATGGTCGTTCTTCTGATGTTGGCGTGCTCGGGCTCGGGCGACAACGGCGACAAGTTCTTCTCGTCGGATGGTCGCTACACCCCGCCGGAGTGGGGCACCAGCAGCTCGGACGACACCGCGGCCACCGACACGGCGGACACCGGTTCCTCCGAGGGGGATCCCGGCGCGCCGGTGTTCACGGACATCGAGGGCTCCTGGGAGGTGTACACCGAGATCGACGGGGCGGTGCTCCAGGTCATGGCCTCGTACACCGACGACGGCGACGACATCGTCGACGGGAACTGCTACATCGACGTCACCTTTGGCGACTCCGACGCCAATTTCGACGGCAGCATCGGCACCGACAAGAGCGCCGCGTGCGTGGCCACCGGCGGCACCTTTGTGTTCGCCCTCCAGGGGTTGGACGACTCGATCGACACCCACGTGGAGTTCCAGGCCCAGGACACCTCGGGCAATGTGTCCGCGCTTTACCCGGTCGACGTCGCCGGGGAGTAGTGGATCGCACACCCCGGGGGTAGAGGGTCCGCCCCGAACGCGGCTACGCTGCCGCACCCCGCTGAGGCGTCCTTGCGCATCCTTCTCGTCAACCCGTCGATGAACATGCAGAAGCTCGGGCGTTTTGCCGAGCTCCTCGAGCCGATGCCGCCGACCGGCATCGCGTACATCGCCGGGGCCCTGGTCGCGAAGGGCTGGCACACCCGCTTCGTGGACATGTTCGCCGAGAAGCTCACGGCTGCCGGCGTGCTCGAGCGCGTGGTGCGCTTCCAGCCCGACCTCGTGGGCATGACCGTGCTCACCCCGAGCGCCCCCACCTGCGAGATCCTCTCGCGAATGATCAAGGGCGTCTCCCCGAACACGAAGATCGTGTGGGGCGGCGTGCACGCCGACGTCTTCGCGAAGGACATCCTCCGCTCCGGCGTGGTGGACTTCGTGATTCACCACGACGGCGAGGCCACGGTCTGCGAGCTCGTCGAAGCGCTCGACGGCGGTCAGAAGGACCTCTCGGCGATCGACGGCCTCTCCTGGCTCGACAGCGGGGAGCCGCGCACCAACAAGGAGCGCGCCCTCCTCCGCGATCTGGACTCGCTCGCCTACCCGGCCTGGGACCTCTTCCCCTACCACCGCTACGGCCTTTTGCCGTTCGCGGACGTGGACAAGCCCGTACTCACCATGACCGGCTCGCGCGGTTGCCCCTACCGCTGCGACTACTGCTCGCTCCTGCACAGCGGCAAGGTCTACCGCCGTCGCGATCCGATCAAGCTGGTGGACGAGTACGAGTTCCTGGTGGACCGGTACGGGGTCAAGCAGATCGGCCTCGTCGATCCTATCTTCCCGCTCGTGCTCAAGGACCTCACGCCGTTCTGCAACGAGCTGGTGAACCGTAAGCTCGACCAGCGCTGCGTCTGGCTGAGCGAGACCCGCGCCGACCGACTGGACGAGGACACCTGCCGCACCATGTACGCCGGCGGCTGCCGGCGGGTGCTCATGGGCATCGAGTCCGGCGTGGACATGCTGCTCGGCAACGTGAACAAGAACCTCACCACCGAGAAGGTGCGCTGGGGCGTCAACAACGCGAAGAAGGCCGGGATCCAGACCGTCGGCCTGTTCATGATCGGCATGCCGGGCGAAACGCCGGAGATGACCCGCGAGACCATCGAGTTCGCGGTCGACCTCGACCTCGACTTCGCGAAGTTCGCGATCACCGTGCCCTTCCCGGGGAGCAAGCTCTTCGAGGACCAGTGGCAGAAGACGCTCTTCCGCGACGACTGGGAGAACTACACCACGTTCAACCCCGACGCCGACCGGCTCGTGTACCACCCCGAAGGGTACGATCCCGAGCTGCTCATCAAGATGCAGGCCTACGGGTTGCGCAGGTTCTACGTTCGCTATGAGCAGGTGCGTCGCCAGTTGGTCGAGCTCAAGACGATCAACCCGAAGATGATGCTGTACGGCCTCTACGGGATGGCAGTTTAGAGCAACATTTGGGCGATGCGCTGGGCCCGTCCGCTGGGTCGCGTGGGCAGCGCTGCGCATCGCGGCGCCGCCGGGCGCGTGCCGCGAGCGAGAGCGGTGAGCCGCCGCGGCGGGAGCCGGAATAAGCCTCCGCACCGGAGCTGCCCGTGACCACGTTCCCCCCCGCCCAGCCCCACGGCCCGCCCGTCGAGCTGTTCCCGAACGTCTTCGTGTTTCACAGCCAGGTCCGCATGGGACCGCTGGTGAGCCTGCGCCGCAACATGATCGTGCTGCGCGACGGCGAGGACCTCACGCTGGTCAACGCAGTTCGGCTCACGCCGGAGGGCGAAGCGGCGCTTGAGTCGCTCGGGAAGGTGCGCCACCTGGTGAAGCTCGGCCACTTCCACACGCTCGACGACCCCTACACTCGCGACCGGTTCTCGCCGATCTTCTGGGCACCCCGCCCGCCGGATGAGCGGACGGAGAAGCTGGTCAGCGGCGGCGCGAGCCCGGTAGGCGCCGCGGAGGTCTTCGTGTTCGATTCCGCGTCCGTCGGCGAGGCCGCGCTGGTGCTTCGCCAGCCGGCCGGCGGCCTGCTCATCACCTGCGACAGCGTGCAGCACTGGGCGGACACGGCGGGGTGTTCGTTCCTGGGCGGCGTCATCGCGCGGTCGATGGGCTTCTACCGACGCGCGGCCACCATCGGGCCCATCTGGGCCAAGCAGGCCACCGGCGGGGCCCCCGCGAAGCTCCGTGGCGACTTCGACCGGCTGTTGAGCGCCGACTTCGCCCACCTCGTGTCCGGGCACGGCGCCCTGCTCAAGGACGTGGCCAAGACCGAGCTCACCGCGTCGGCGGAGGCGCTCCGCTGACGTCCCCCCCCGTCCCGCTCGCCGAACGATTCACCCTCGGGTCCGAGCTCGGCTCCGGGGGGATGGGGGTGGTGCATCGCGCCACCGACCGGATCACCGGCGCGCAGGTCGCGGTGAAGGTGATGCTCGGGGACGACGCGTCGTCTCCCGGGGCGCGACGGTTCGCGGCGGAGATCGGAGTGCTCTCCCGGCTCTCCCACCCGGCGATCGTGGGGTACGTGGCCCACGGGGAAGCGCCGGACGGGCGGCCGTACCTCGCGATGGAGCTGCTCGAAGGGGAGGAGCTGTCCACGCGCCTCCTCCGCGGGCCGCTGCCGCTCCAGGAGGCGCTGGTGCTGGTGCGGCGGGTGGCCAGCGCGCTGGGGCAGGCGCACGCGCTCGGCGTCGTCCATCGCGACCTGAAGCCCTCCAACCTCTTCCTCCGCGGCGGTCGGGTGGACGGGGTCACCCTTCTCGACTTCGGAATCGCCCGGCGATCGGGCCTCGGCGAGGGGCTTACCCGCACGGGAAAGGTGGTCGGCACGCCCGACTACATGGCCCCGGAGCAGGCACGGGGCGCTGGCGACGTCGGGCCCCCGGCCGACCTCTTCGCCCTCGGCTGCGTCTTCTACGCCTGCCTCACCGGGCGGCCTCCCTTCGCCGCCGATCACCTCGTCGCCACGCTCGCGCGCATCCTCTTCGAAGCGCACGCGCCGCTCACCGCGGTCCGGCCGGACCTGCCCGCGTCGGTGTCCGCGCTGATCGACCGGCTCCTGGAGAAGCGCCCGGCCGACCGCTACCCCGACGTCGCCGCGCTCCTCCACGACCTCGACGCGCTCGGGCCGCTCGGCGAGGCGCCCGCTACGCTCCACCCCGCGCGCGGGCTCAGCGGCGCCGAGCTGGAGCTGGTGAGCGTGCTGCTCCTCGGGCCCTTCGCCGCACACGAGCTCCACGCCCACACCGACCGCGACACCTTCACCGACGAGGACGACCTCCCTGCGGACGAGTCCCCGCTCGCGCGGTTGCTCCGCGATCTCGCCGCGCGCGGCGCGACCGCCGAACGTCTGGCCGACGGCTCGCTGGTCGCTACGTTCGCCCAACGGAGCGGCGCGGCCGTTGATCAGGCGGTGCAGGCGGCGGAGTGTGCGCGGCTCGCCTGCGGCCGTTGGCCGGGGATCGGCGCCGCGGTGGCCACGGCGCGGCAGGTCTCCGGCGCCGGTCTGCCCATCGGCGAAGCCCTGGAGCGGGCGGCCACGCTGCGCGCCCGCGGCGGATCCGGCACCGTTTGGCTCGACGACGTCACCGCGGCGCTCGTGGACGGGCGGATGCGCACCACGCTCTCCGACGCGGGGCTCCACACCCTGGTCCGCGCCTCGGTCACGCTCGACGAGAGCCGGCCGCTCCTCGGCCGCCCCACGCCCTGCGTCGGACGCGAGCAGGAGCTGGGGATCCTCGAGATGACGCTCTCGGGGGCGCTCGACGAAGAGTCGGCCCGCGCGGTGCTGGTCATCGGGCCGGCGGGCATCGGGAAGTCTCGGGTGCGCCACGAACTCTTGCGGCGCGTGGCGCGGCGCGCCGAGGACGGGGCGCCGGTGCTCGTGCTCGAAGGGCGAGGGGAGCTGCTCCGGTCGGGCTCGCCGTTCGGCGTCGTGGCGGACGTGCTGCGGCGGGCGTTCCGGGTCAGTCCCGAGGGGGAACCGTCCGCCGCGCGGGCGCGGATCGTCGCCGCGGTGGCCGAGGTCGGTCTGGGCGAAGAGGTGGCCGAGCTGCTGGGGGAGCTCTGCGACGTCCGCTTCCCCGACGAGGGCAGCGTCCGCCTGCGCGCCGCGCGGCAGGACCCGAAGGTGATGCTGGCGCGGCTCTCGGAGGCGTTCGTCCGGTGGCTGGGGGCGCTCACCCGGCCGGGCGGGCTGGTGCTGGTGCTGGAGGACCTGCACTGGGGCGATCGGGCGTCGGTGGACCTCCTGGGGGTCGTGCTCCGGGAGTTGGCCGATCGGCCGTTCGTGGTGGTGGCGTTCGCCCGGCCGGAGGTGCACGCGCTCACCCCGAACCTGTGGAAGGACCGCGCGGTGGAGGTGCCGCTGCGCCGGCTCTCCCGGCGCGCGTGCGAGCAGCTGGTGAAGCGGGTGGCCGGCGATCTGCTCGACGCGGTCGCCGCCTCCCGGGTGGTCGAGCAGTCTGACGGCAACCCGCTAGTGCTCGAAGAGCTGATGCGGGCAGCGAGCAGCGGTCGCGCCGACACGCTGCCTGAGACCGTCGTGGCGATGTTGCAGGCGCGGATCTCTCGGCTCGGCGGCGCCGAACGGCGCACGCTGCGCGCGGCGAGCGTCTTCGGCGACGGGTTCGACGCGGCGGGGGTGGGGGCGGTGCTCGGGCCGGCGGTCGCGGCGGAGGACGTCGACCGGTGGTTGGCGGCGCTGGTGCACGAGGAGGTGGTGGAGTCGGTGCGGGAGTCGCCCGGTCAGCTCCGCTTCCGTCATGCGCTGATGCGGGACGCGGCCTACGGCCTGATGGTGGACGGCGATCGCCGCCTCGGCCACCGCCTCGCCGCGGAGTGGCTCGGGGCGCGGGGCGCCGACCCGGGGCTGGTGGCCGAACACTTCCTGCTCGGCGGCCGCCCGGAGGCCGCGGCGCCGTGGTTCGTGATCGCCGCGCAGCGCGCCCACGACCGGGACGATTTCGCCGCCTGTGAGCGGCTCGCGCGCCGCGGCCGCGAGGGGCTGGCGGGTGAGCCCACGACCCCCGAGGCGGGCGAAGCGCTCGGCGCCCTTTGCGTGCTCGACTCCCTGGCCGCGGTTTTCCGCTGGGACTGGTCCCGGGCCGCCCAGATGTTGGCGTTGGCGGAGCCGCGGCTCCGGGAGGGCGGGCGGTGGTGGGCCCTCGCGCGCCGCACCGGCGTGCAGCTCGCGGCGTACCGGAACGATCCGGCGGGGCTGCGCACCCTGGTCGCGGACGCGCTTCGGGGCCGCCCGGACGACGCCGCGGTCCTGGTCTACACCGACGCCGCGTTGCACATGGCCAGCAGCGCGATCCAGGCTGGCCACCCCGAGTTGGGCGAGGCGCTGCTGGCGCGGGCGGAGTCCACCGGCGCGCCGCTCTGGCCAAGATATCCGGCGCTGCTGGCCTGGAAATCGCTGATCCGCTGCACGCATCGTCGCCACTCCGACGATCTGCTCGCGCCCCAGGTGGCGCTCTTGGAGGACGCGCTTCGGCTCTACGCGGAGGCGGGCGCCCCGCGGATGATGGTCGTGCTTACCCAGGACATCCTCGGCGAGGTGGAGTGCCGCGCGGGCGCGCTCGACGCCGGCCGTACGCGGCTCCGGGCGTCGTACGCCGCCGCGTTGCAGCTCGGCGGCGGCTTCGCGGTGTCCCACGCGCGGCTCGCGCTGGCCAACGGCCTCGCCGCGCGCGCGGAGCCGGAGTCGCTCGACGAGGCGGACGCCCTCGCCGTTGAGCTACTCGCCACGCCGGGGATCTCCGACGGCTACCGGGCGATGGCGCTCGATGTGCGCGCGACGGTGGCGCTCGCTCGGGGCGGCGAGCTGGCGGCCGAAGCCGCGGAGGCCGCCGCTCGGGAGGCGATCGCCCTCTCCTCCCACACGCCGGTGCGGCGGTGGTTGATGGTGGCGCACCGCGCCGAGGCGCTGGTGCGGACGGGGCGGCGGGACGAAGCCGACGCCGCGATCGTCGCCGCGCTCGCGGAGGTCGCGGCCTACGGCGGGGGTGCCGGCTACGCGGAACTGCCACTGCGGATGGCGGCGGCGCGCGCGGCCTCGGCGGTGGATCGTGCGGCCCGCCTCGCGGCCGTGGCGGCGTATCGGGAGGGTCAAGCTGCGGCGTTCACCACGCCCGAAGCGCGAGAGCGTTACCTCGCGGCGACCGCCATCGGGTGATCGGCGGGCGAAACCGCCCGCCCCGCCAGGCTCGCCGACCCTGGCTCCTCGACCGCCGACGTGGCCCGGGGGGCAAGCCGGCCCACCCGCTCCAGCCCCTTCGCACGTTCGGGACCTACTCCGGCATCGGCCGCGGCGGCGCGGGTGTGGCCTTGCGGTGGTGGAGGTCGAACTTCGACCCTTCCACCAAGACATGCAGCCGCATCCCGAGCATCTCCACCGGGCGACCTTCGGGGGTCTCGGCCATGGCGCTGTGCTCGATGCAGGCCGCGTCCACCAGGGTGATGCCGCCGGAGCCGACCACCTCGAACGTGTCGTTCGGGGCGATGAACGCCGCGGTGTCTTCGTCGAGCCCGATGCCGATGGCGAAGGGATTGTAGGCGAGGGCGGCGAGCAACCGGCCCATGCGGTCGCGCTGGCGGAAGTGTTGGTCGATGACCAGACGGTTGGTGAGGCCGAGCCCCGCGGCGAGGGTGGCCTGCCCGGCGAACGGCGTTCCCCCTTCTTTTCCGAAGCAGATCATGTGCTCGGAGAGGAACGCGGCGCCGGCGCTGGTGCCGGCTACGTGGACCCCATGGGCGTTCATCTTCCGGAGCTCCCTCGCCACGTCGGTTCCGCCCAGGATCGTGGAGAGCCGGAGCTGATCGCCGCCGGTAAGGAAGACCCCGGTGCAGCCCTTGAGGACCTTCGCGGCGTCGTGAGTTTCGTGGCGCGTGCGGGGGTTGCAGACCACCACCTCGCCCACCCCGACCTCCGCGAACACCTTGCGATAGCGGTCGGGGGTTTCGGGGTCCATCGAGGCGGTGGGGAGCACGGCGATGCGCGCGTGCTCCAGGCCGCAAAGCTCGGCGTATTTCCTGAGGATCGCTCGCGCGAGCAGCTTGTCCTCGGCGCCGCCGATGGGGATGATGTAACCGCGGCGGCCGGGGGCGGGAGGACGAGAGGGCATCGGCCTCGGCGCTTAACGCGGGGAGCGATTCTTTGATATCTTGCGCGGCGGAGGAGCCCATGCTCGCTGCGTCCTTGTTCCTGTCCGTGCTGGGCTGCGCCCCGTCCACCGAGACCACCGACTCCGCTGGCGACGACACCGCCGCCGACACCGGCGATTCCGGCGGCGGCCCCGCCAGCCTCGACCCGATGGTCCAGAGCTCGATCCCCGACGGTTACCCTGGGGAAACGCCGACTCGCGTCATCTTCCTCGGCGACTCGATCACCGCTGGCTACGGGGCCACCAGCGCGAAGCTCGCGTACCCCCGCCTGCTCAAGAACAACGACGACGACACGTGGGCGACCTTCGCCGACGTCGACTTCCCCGGGCTCTACGGGAGTGATCCGGAGATCATCGACGTGTCCGTGCCCGGCGCGACGACGGGCTCCATGGTCGGGCAGCAGCTCCCCAACGTGTCGGACGAGCTGGGGGACACCGTGAGCGGCCCGACGGCGGTCGTGGTCACCATCGTGGGCAACGATGTGCAGAGCATCATGCTCACCCCCGACAAGGTGGACGACGAGATCGTCACCATCACCGAGAACCTCAGCGAGTTCTACGACTACTTTGACGACACCACCCGCTTCCCCGATGGGGTGAAGATCTACCTCGCGAACGTGTACGAGCCGAGCGATGGCGTCGGGCAGGCGGACGAGTGTTTCTACGGGCTCAACCTCGCGAAGGCGCTCCCGGCGCTGGAGGCGGTGAACGCCGCCACGCTCGCGCAGGCACAGGACCGGGGGGTGGCGTGGCTCGACATGCACGGGCACTTCCTGGGGCACGGCTACAACGGCGACGACGACGGGAACGCCTACTACCAGGCGGACGATCCGTCGCTGTGGTTCGCGGACGACTGCATCCACCCCAACGATCGCGGCCACCACGAGATCCGTCGACTGTTCTGGTACGCGATGGCCGGCCAGCCCTTCCCGGGCGACGCGGCGGTGGAGTAGCGGCGGGCGGTCGGGGCGATAGGGGCGGAGGATGACCCTTCGTCGCGCGTCGAGGTTCGTGGGCGCCGGCCTCCTGGTCGT
>CAIXRH010000068.1 GCA_903921785.1 uncultured Pseudomonadota bacterium | reverse complement strand
CGCCGCCGTCTGGAGCTGGGGCAGCGGGAGCGCGGCGTTCTTCGCCCTCGCCGTCCTCCTCGTCGCCTGCGGCACCCCCTCGGTCGAGGCGGTCAACGCCGGCTCCGGCTGTGTCGGCTGCCACCCCGACGCCCCCGCCGGCAAACACGCCCTCGTCCCCTGCGTGAGCTGCCACCTCGGCAATGCGAGCGGCACCGTCGCCGAGACCGCCCACGCCGGACTCGCGCGGGAGCCCGGCGCGCTGGACACGGTCGACCGCACCTGCGGCGCCTGCCACCCCGAAGAGGTGTCCCGTGTCCGCACCTCGCCGATGGCCACCGGCCGCGGCATCCTTGGCGTCGATCGCTTCGCCTTTGGTGAGGCCCCCACGCCGGACACCGAGGCCACCCTCGCCGACGTGCTGGCTTCCCCTTCCCCGTCTCCCGCCGACGACCACGCCCGCCGCCTCTGCGCCGGCTGCCACCTCGGCACCCGCAAGGCCAACCGCGACGACGCCGTCACCGGCGGGTCGGGCTGCGCCGCGTGCCACGCGGGCGCGTCCCCGCCGGGGCACTCCACGGTCGACTCGAAGATCCCCGACAGCCGCTGCGCCGGCTGCCACAGCCGCTCCGCCCGCGTCTCGCTGACGTACGCCGGCCGCGTGGAGGCCCCGGCGGGCGACGCGCTCCCGGACGGTCGCCACACCGTCGCCACCACGCCCGACGTCCACGCCGCAGCGGGCCTCGCCTGCATCGACTGCCACGTGCACACCGAGCTCATGGGGGACGGCGTCTCGCGGGCGCACGAGGAGCAGCAGGTGGAGGTGCGGTGTGTGAGCTGCCACGGCGCGGCGCCGGCCGAGGTGAAGCGCGACGACCCGGTCACGGCGCGACTGCCGGCGGGCGACGGCTCCGCCGTGGGCGCGCGGGGCACCCCACTCTGGAACGTCGCCGCGGGCGTGCTCACCGGCAAGCTGGACGGGAAGACCCACCCGATCCCCAAGGTGACCGCCGATCACGCGGGCCGCGGCCACGAACGCCTCAGCTGCCAGGCCTGCCACTCCGCCGTCGCCCCCACCTGCGGGAGCTGCCACACCGCCTACGACCCTACCGGCACCCAGTGGGACTTCGGCGCGGGCGCCGAGAAGCCGGGCCGCTGGGTCGAGACCGGGGCCGCCGAGGCCCTCCTTCCGCCCGCCCTCGGCGTGGACGCCGCTGGAACAATTCGTCCCGCCATCCCCGGGATGGTCGCCACCCTCCAGGGGCGCGAGGTCCGCCGATACGCCCTGACGGACCCCCACGCCACCCGTCGGGCGTCGCGGACCTGCGCCGACTGCCACCGGTCCCCCGTGGCGCTGGGCCTCGGCTCCGGCGCGCTCGACCCTGAAACGTTCCGTTTCACTCCCGCGCATCCTGTTTCAGGGTTCATCGACCTCGCCGACGACGGGTGGACGACCCTCGGCGCTGCGGTTCCCGGCGAAGGCAACCGGGTCGGCGCTCGAAGCCTCAACCTCGAAGAACAGAGGAAGGTCCTCCGGGTTGGCGTATGCCTCCGGTGCCACGAAGGCGCCGCGGTGAGCACGTTCGCCGACCTGTTCCGCCGCCCCGAACGTTGCCGCGCGCCCCCGGGCTGGTGGGATCAGGCCCCTTGAGGGTCCCGCGGCCCTCCAGCCGGTCGTCTCCAGCCTGAAGCCTCCCCCGGCACGCCCCTTGCACTCGCTCCGTCCCTCTCGGACCCGAGCGCGCCATGGACCTCAACCGCCGCCAGTTCCTCCTCACCAGCTCCGCCGCCGCCGGCGCCGTCGGCGTGGGGTCGGGCCTGACCACCCGCTTCTGGGGCCTCGACGGCGATCCCGTCCACGACCCCGCCACCGACGGTGACAAGGTCATCCCGACCTTCTGCGAGATGTGCTTCTGGAAGTGCGGCGTCCTCGCCCACGTGAAGGACGGCACGGTGACCAAGCTGGTCGGCAACCCCGACCACCCGCTCGCCAAGGGCCGCCTCTGCCCGCGCGGCACCGGCGGCACCGGCCTGCTCTACGACCCAGACCGCCTCAAGAAGCCCCTCATCCGTAAGGGGGAGCGCGGGGAGCAGCGGTTCGAGGAGGTGTCCTGGGAGGAGGCGCTCGACCGCGTGGCCGCGAAGCTCAAGGAGGTGAAGGAGAAGCACGGCGCCGAGTCGCTCGCGCTCTTCAACCACGGCTACGGCGCTTCGTTCTTCAAGACGCTGGTGGCCGCGTACGGCAGCCCCTCCGTCGGCGCGCCTTCCTACGCCCAGTGCCGCGGCTCCCGAGACGTGGCGTTCCAGCTCACGTACGGCGCGCCGGTCGGCAGCCCCGAGTACCTCGACATCGAGAACAGCCGGGTGCTCACCCTCATCGGCTCGCACCTCGGCGAGAACATGCACAACACGCAGGTGCAGGAGTTCGCCGCGATGATCGAGAAGGGCGGGGAGCTGGTCGTCGTCGACCCGCGCTTCTCCACCGCGGCCGGGAAGGCCCGCTATTGGCTGCCGATCAAGCCCGGCACCGACATGGCGCTGCTCCTCGCGTGGATGCACGTCATCGTGAAGGAGGGCCGCTACAACAAGGCGTTCGTCGAGGCGAACACGGTCGGCTTCGAGCAGCTCGCCGCCCACCTCGCCGACAAGACGCCGGAGTGGGCCTGGGCCCGCACCTCCATCGCCCCCGAGCTCATCGTCGAGACCGCCCGGTTCATCGCCGGCGCCGCGCCCGCCTCGCTCGTCCACCCCGGCCGCCACACCTCGTGGAACGGCGACGACACCCAGCGCGGCCGCGCCATCGCCATCCTCAACGCGCTCCTCGGCTCCTGGGGCGCTGCGGGCGGATTCTTCCTCCCCTCCAAGCTCAAGGTCCCGCCCACGGCCCTCCCCCCCATGCCCAAGCCGGAGCGGAAGGCGCCCGACACGCCGCGCGGTGCCGTCTTCCCGTTCATGGACGAGGGCCTCGCCCACGGCCTCCGCGACGCCTCCATCCCGGGCACCGCCGAGTTCGACATCAAGGCCTGGTTCGTCTACGGCTCCAACCTCATCCAGTCGCTCCCCAACCCGGAGAAGACGATCGAGGCGATCCAGCACCTCGACTTCTTCGTCGCGGTGGACGTGCTCCCCGCCGAGATCACCGGCTGGGCCGACGTGGTGCTCCCGGAGTGCACCTACCTCGAACGGTGGGACGATCTCGCGATCACCCCCTGGAAGGAGCCCTTCGTCAGCGTTCGCCAGGAGGTCGTGCCGCCGATGTTCGACAGCAAGCCCGGCTGGTGGATCGCGAAGGAGCTCGGGAAGCGCCTCGGCCTCGCGGACTACTTCCCGTGGGAGTCCGCAGAGACGATGGTGAAGGCCCGCCTCGAAGCCGGCAAGTACGACGTGGCGGCGATGCTCCGCACGGGCGTGGCCGGCGGCAAACGCGCCGCGGTGACCACCGAGGAGGGCGCCACCGCCGTCTACGGGACGCCCTCCGGGAAGATCGAGCTCTTCAGCCAGCAGATGGCCGACGCGGGCCTCGCTCCGATGCCCGAGTACACCCCACCGGAGGCCCCGGCCGCCGACCAGTTCCACCTGCTCTTCGGTCGCTCCCCGGTCCACACCTTCGGCCGCACCACGAACAACCGATTCCTCTCGGAGATCTACGCGGAGAACGAGGTGTGGCTCAACACCCGCGTGGCCCGCGAGCAGGGCTTCAAGACGGGTGACAAGGTGATCCTGGTGAACCAGGACGGCAAGAAGTCCGCCGCGATCAAGGTGAAGGTGACCCAGCGGATCCGTCCGGACTGCGTCTACATGGTCCACGGCTACGGCCACACGGACAAGCGGCTCGGCTTCGCGGCCGGCCGCGGTGCCGATGACACCCAGCTCGTCTCGCGCGTGAAGATCGACGCGGCGATGGGGGGAACGGGGATGAACGTGAACTTCGTCCGCCTCGAGCGGGCCGGGGAGGCGGCATGAGCGCCGGACGTTATGCGATGGTGGTCGACACGCGGCTCTGCGTCGCGTGCAAGGCCTGCGTGCTGGCCTGCAAGGCCGAGAACAACCTCGCGGAGGGCTACTGCCGCGACTGGCTCGTGGAGGAGGTCCACGGGGAGTTCCCCAAGCTCCGCGCCGAGAACCGCTCCGAACGTTGCAACCACTGCAGCGAGGCCCCCTGCGTGGACGCCTGCCCCACCGGCGCGTCGCACATCGCCGGGGGCGGCGTGGTGCTGGTGACCCCCGACAAGTGCACCGGCTGCAAGGCGTGTATGGCCGCCTGCCCCTACGACGCCCGCTACCTCACCCCCGAGGGCTTCGTCGACAAGTGTACGTTCTGCCTTCATCGGGTGCAGCGCGGCGAGCAGCCCGCCTGCGTGACGGTCTGTCCCACCCGCACCCTCCACTTCGGCGACCTGGACGACCCCACCTCCGAGGTCGCCCGCCTGCTCGTGGACCGGAAGTGGAAGGTGAACCACCCCGAGTCCGGCGCCCACCCCAACGTCTACTTCCTGGTCTGAGGGAGCCCTGATGGAACCCGTCGAGATCGATGTCGGTCGGCACAACCCCGGGGTGGACCCCGGCCTCGAGCTCTGGGGCTGGGAAATCCCGGTGTACCTGTTCCTCGGCGGCATCGTCGCCGGGCTGATGGTGGTGCCGGCGCTGCTCGAGCTGCGCGGACGCAAGCCGGAGGGGGCGGGCCTGCGCATGGCGCCCTGGCTGGCGGCGGTGCTGCTCTCGCTCGGCATGGGCGCGCTCTTCCTGGACCTCGGTCACAAGCTCTACGTCTGGCGCTTCTACCTCGCCTTCCGGCCCACCTCCCCGATGAGCTGGGGCAGCTGGATCCTCCTCCTGGTCTACCCGGTGCTCGTCCTCCAGGGCCTCGGCACCGCGGGCGAACACGGCCGCCGGTTCCTGCGTACGCTCGCCGGTCCGCTCAGCGGCCTGGTCGACCGACTGACCGCCCTCGCGGACGGCTGGCGGCGCCCCGTGCTCACCGCCTCCGTCGTCCTCGGCGCCGGCCTCGGCGTCTACACCGGCCTCCTGCTGGGCACGACGCCCGCGCGGATGCTCTGGAACAGCGCCCTCCTCGGTCCGTTGTTCCTCACCTCCGGGCTCTCCGCGGGCGCCGCGCTCCTGCTCCTGCTCCCGCTCACGACCGAAGAACGCCACGCCGTCGCGCGCTTCGACATGGGCGCGATGGGGACGGAGTTGGTGCTCCTCAAGCTGTACCTCACGGGCCTCGCCACGGGCGGCGAGCCCCAGCGGATCGCCGCTTCCACGCTGCTGGGCGGGGAGTGGGCCCCGCAGTTCTGGGCCCTGGTGGTCTTCGCCGGGCTTGGCGCTCCGCTGGCGCTCGACGCGGCCGAGCTCCGCCGTCACCGTCCCTTCACGCGCCTCGCGCCCGTCCTCGTCCTGGTCGGCGGCTTCTCGCTCCGCGCCGTCCTTGTCGCCGCCGGCCAGGATGTCTCCTTCGCCCTCGTGCCCTGAGGTCAAAATGGACCAGAAACCCGATCGTTACTGGAACCCCTACCTCGCCGGGCTGGCGCTGGGCGTGGTGCTCACCGCCTCGTTCCTGGTGATGGGCTTCGGGCTCGGCGGCTCCGGCGCCGCCAACCGGCTCGCCATCGGCGCCGCCCACGTGGTCGCGCCGGTGGCGACCGAGGCCAACGGCTACTTCGGACAGTTCGTCGGCGCCGGAAAGCACGTCCTCGACGACTGGCTGGTCTACGAGGTGCTCGGCATGTTCCTCGGCGGCGCGGTCAGCGCGTACGCGGCCGGGCGCCTCCGGCTCAACGTCGGCAGCACGCTCGGCATCGGGCTCTTCCCCCGGCTCTCCATGGCGCTCAGCGGCGGGGTGATCATGGGCTTCGCGGCCCGGCTCGCGCGAGGCTGCACCTCCGGTCAGGCGCTCACCGGCGGGAGCGTGCTCGGCGTCGGGAGCTGGGTGTTCATGATGTGTGTCTTCGCCGGCGGCTACGCGCTGGCGCCCCTCGTGCGGAGGCAATGGCGATGATCTTCCCCCTCTTCTCCCACGACGAATTCGGTCGGTTCACCGGACAGGTGCTCGGCGTGCTCATCGGCATGGGCTTCGGCCTGGTGCTCGAACGCGCGGGCTTCGGCAAGGCCGAGAACCTCGCCGCGCAGTTCTACGGCGGCGACAACCGGGTCCTCAAGGTGATGTTCACCGGCATCGCCACCACCGCCGCGCTCCTCGGCCTGTGCGCCGCGTTCGGCCTGCTCGACCTGAGCCAGGTCACCGTGCCCGAGACCTACCTCTGGCCGCAGATCGTCGGCGGCCTGCTCCTCGGCGTCGGCTTCGTGGTCGCGGGGTTCTGCCCCGGCACCGGCGTGGTCGCGGCGGCCACGGGCAGCGTCGATGGCCTGTTGGCCTACGGCGGCGTGATGCTCGGCACCTTCGTCTTCGGGTTCTTCTGGTCGGACCTCGAAGGGTTCTACAGCAGCGGCTCCATGGGCGTGATCCGGCTCGACCAATGGCTCGGCGTGTCGTTCCCGGTCGTCGCGGCTGGCGTCGTGGCGATGGCCATCACCGCCTTCCTGGGGGCCGAACGCCTGGAAGCGTGGCTCGCGAAGCGCCGGGGCACCTCGGCGCCCGACGTAGCCCCTCGGCTGCGCAACCTCAGCCTGGTGACCGTGGCGGCGGCAGCCGGGATCGCGTTGTTCCCTTCGTGGACGCCTGCCGCGTCCGCCTCGGCAACGCCGTCCGCCCCGGTCACCCTTGCCCCCACCGCGCTCGCCGAGCAGCTCGTCGCGGACGCCCGCGGCCTGTGGATCGTCGACCTCCGCGACCCGGCGGCCTGCGCCAAGGCGACCGTGCCCGGCGCGCTCTGCCGCCCTGCGGAAGACAAGGACGCCGTCTTCGTCAACGATCTCGCCGCGACCCGTCCGCTCGTGGTCGTCGCTGACGCCGGTGCGCAGCTCCCCGCCGCGGTCACGCACTGGCCGGGCGAGGTGCGGGTGCTCGACGGCGGGTACGCCGCGTTCGACGCGCAGGTCCTCACCGCGCCCACGCTGCCGGCGGAGCCCACCCTCGCGCAGATCGAGGCGTTTCAGCGCACGACCGCGCTCCAGGGCTATTTCACCGGCGCGGCGCCCGCCCCGGCGCCCGTCGTCACCGTGACGAAGGCAGCGGGCGGGGCGGCGGTCAAGAAGGGCGGAGGCTGTTGATTCTCCAGGTGAGCGGCAGACGCCGCCGCCGAGGTGCCGCTCAAAAGCAGCTCCCTTCGGGGCTGCGGGAGCAGCCGGCGGCGCCCGCCCGCGACGCGCTGCCCGTGCTCCCCCATTGTCCCTCCGTTGAGCCGGACCCCGCTGCCATCCAGGGTTAGCCCCTCGACATGGCGCCGCTCCTCCTCCTCGCCCTCGCGTGCGGGCACGCACCTCCTCCCGTGCCGGCGCCCACTTCTGCGCCCCCCGCGAGCGCTGTGGCCGCCGCGACGCTCGCCCCCGCCGCCACCCTCCCCGTCCCCGGCGGCGGCGCCCTGGTGCTCCGCGACGACGCCCGCCTCTCCGAAGACCGCCGGCTCGAAGCGTGGAGTTCCGGCTTCGGTGGCTCCCCCGTCGACGCCGATCCGGCCGACCCGTGGTGGAAGGCCGTGGCCGCCGCTCCGCTCGCGAAGGCCCACCTGACGCTGCTCGACGCCTCCGGCGCGACCCTCGCCGACGAACCGCTCGAGCAGCCGCTCGCGAAGCTGGAGGTCACCGCGCTGCCCGGCCTCCCCCCGACGTGGTCGGTCACCGAAGACTACTCCGCCGGGATGGGCTCGTTCAACGGGCCGATCACCCGCTTCGTGCAGGTCCAGGACGGGCACCTCGTGTGGCTCCAGGCCACCGGCGACGGCCCCCCGGGTCCGGTGGCCCTGATGCGCTCGCTGCGCACCGAGTGGCGGCTGGCCCCGCCCGCCGACCTCCTGCACGTCGCCGCGCGTCCCGACGGGCCTGGCGGCGACTTCGTGGTGCACTACAGCCGCCTGTACTACCAGGACGGCGCGCTCCACCGGCGTACGCGCACGGTCGAGGGGGATCAAGAATTCGAATCGGCCGCCGACTTCCCCACAGAAAGCGAGTTCCCTCCAGCATTCTGAAGCACCCCCTCCGGCAGGATGGCGGCAGCCAAGAACGGAATTCAGCGCGCACCTTCCCCTCCCCCGGCGACTTGTCGTACACTTGTCAAGTCCCCCCGTGGAGCGGTGTACGTGCTGCTGATCCTGCTCGCCTGTGTCGGTCAGGAGGTGCTCGAAGCACCCGGGGCCGGCCTGTCCGAAGGGCAACACGGATCCTTGGCGCTCGTCGTGGCGGACTCCGCAGACGAGGCGGTGACGACGTACGAAGCGCCTGCCGGCGAAGTCGTCGTGTCCGGCGGCGCGCGCGCCCAGGTCGACCCGGTCATTTGTGCCGTCACGGGCGTGGAGGCCGACGAGGTCACCTACGCCTGGTCGGTGGACGGCGAGGCCTTCACCGGGCTCACCATGACCGTGGCCGCGGCGGGAGACGGCGTCTTCCCCGGCTATACCCACGAAGGCCAGGTGTGGACATGCACGGCGCACGCCTGGTCCGGGGGCGTCGAGGTCGCCTCGGGCTCCGCGGAGACCCCCATCGGTGCGGCGCCCGCGCTCACCGAGCTCGACCCGCTCCTCCCCCCCGACGCCTGGCTGGAAGGAACGACGAAGCTCCACTACCGCGGCCCCCTCGCCGCGAGCGGCACGCTCAAGGTCACCTGGGGCGTCAACGGGTGGGCCACCCGCAGCGCGGCGCCCGGCGCCTCCACCGGCCAGTACTCCACCGCCCCGTTCTACGCGTACGTCGTCACCCCGATGCAGGCGGAAGGCGGCGAATGGGTCGCCGATGTGCAGCTCCCCGACAGCGTGCGGGAAGTGAGCATGGTGTTCTCCGACGGCGCGTCGACCGACGACGCGAGCGGCCACCAGTACACCTGGGACCTCGAATTTCCCTCGGTTGGCCCGTACCTGACCTGGAACGACGCCGCCTCGCCGAGCAGCGGCATGGTGATCAACTGGGCCACCGGCCAGCCCGGCTACGGCGTCGTCGAGTACGGCCCCGACGCCGACCACCTCGCCTACGCGGTCGGCCCGACGGTGGACACGCTCCACCACGTCGCCCTCACCGGCCTCCCCGACGGGCAGACCTTCGTGTACCGCGTGCTCGACGCGTCCGGCCGCGCTTCTCCGTGGTCCACGTTCCGCACCGCCGCGCTGGAGGAGGACACCTACTCCTTCCTCGTCGCCGCCGACATGCAGGACATGGGCAGCTTCAACGACCGTTGGGCCGACGTCGCCGAAGAGATGTACACCTCCACGCCCGACGCCCGCTTCGTCCTCGCCCCCGGGGACCTCCCCGCCGACGACCAGCCCGGCCTCTGGTGGATCTTCTTCGACAGCGGCCGAGAGCTGTTCAGCCACGTCCCGTTGGTCCCGTCGCTGGGCAACCACGACACCCCCGGGGTGGAGAGCAGCAGCGACAGCAGCAGCTGGCAGTACTGGTTCGACCTGCCCGCCACCCCCGGCAGCGAGACCTACTGGCGCCTGGACTACGGCCGCACCCGCGTCTTCACCGTCAACAGCGAGATCCCCACCCAGATGTCGGCGGGGAAGGAGCAGTACGGGTGGATGGAGGCCGAGTCCCTCGACCTCATCGACGGCGACGCCCGCGCCGCCGACTGGGCCATGGCCGCCTTCCACATCCCCGCCTACGACGCCGGCGGCCGCTTCGCGGTGAACGCCACGCAGCTCCGCCCGTTCACCGAGCTCTTCGACGGCGCGGTGGACGCCGTGATCTCCGGCCACGAGCACATCTACCAGCGTTTTGAGCCGCTCCAGTACCCCGGGGTCCCGGCCCCTTCCGGCGAGTACGGCCTCGGCCCGGACGACGGCGTGCTCTACCTGGTCACCCCGGCGGCCGGCTTCTCCGACCTCTACACCAACCTGGTGGGACCGAAGGACCCCGGCGGCGACCAGCTCGGCATGCTCGCGTGGCCCGAGGTCAGCGATGAGGTCGACGGCACCTCCTCCAAGAGCGAAGAAGAAGAAGACTTCGAAGAGCACGTGAGCCCCAACGGCAGCGGCAACGGGCCGAACGTCGCGCCGATCCAGGGCTACCTGCTGGGCGAAGTCACCCCCGACACGCTCACGTTCTCGTTCATCGGCATGGGCAACAGCCTGGAGGCCGAGCCGGCCGAGGTCCAGGACACGGTGACGGTCCGTCACTGAGGGCGGCGGCGGGTCAGCGCCCCGCGTGACTTCGGAGGACATCGCCGGACGCGGCGCGCCCGCTCCCGGGTCGATAGCTTGACCCGTCAACCGGACGCCGATGCTCCTCGCCTTGCCCCTCCTCTTCGCCAGCGCCCAGGCGGCCTCCTGGGCCGACGCCATGGCCACCGGCGACTGCCCTGGCGTGGTGGCCGCGCTCCCCGACCCTCAGTCGGACGTGGAGCGGCTCGCCGCGGCCCGCTGCCTGGAGCGGCTCGGCGAAGACGGCCGCGCCGCGGAGATCGCCAGCGGGGTGACGGACCCGGCGTTGTCGCCCTTTGCCCGGCTGGTCCGCGCGCGCGCGCTCCTCGACCGGGACAGCGCCGCGGCGGCCGTGCAGGCCACCGAAGGGCTGAGCCTCCCGGGCTCCGAGGACGAGCTCCTCCGCGGGCGCGCGCTGGTGCTCGCGCACAAGAGCCTCGACGCCCGCGACGGCCTCCGCGCCCTCCTCGACGTGCCCGCCGCCGCCCCCGAAGCCCGCTACTGGCTCGCCTACGGCGCCGAAGACCGCGGAGAAAAGGACTCTGCGCTCGCCGCGTATCGCGCGGTCTGGAGCAAACACCCCACCACGCCGTGGGCCGAGAAGGCCGCCGATCGGCTCAAGGCGCTCGGCGCGCCCGTCCCCGACCCGTCCACCGCCGACGGGCGCACCGTGATGCGCGCCCGCGCCGACGCGCTGCTCGCCGCCAAGCAGGCGCCCGATGCGATCCCGCTGCTCGACGCCCTCGCCCCCGCGATGTCCGGTGACGGGAAGTGGCCGCTGTACCTCGCCGACGCGCTCTTCGACGCCAAGCTCTACGCCCGCGCCCGCGACGCCTACGCCGGCGAGGCTGCCACCGCCGACTCCGCCGGGCGCCTCTTCCAGTACGCCCTCGCCACCGCCCGCGCCGGCGACTACCCGGCCGCCGAGCGGATCTACGGCGAGCTGGTCAAGCGGTACCCCGACTCCGCCCAGGCCGACGAGGCTCAGTGGAAACCTGGGTACATGAAGCACGACGCGGGCGACCTGGAAGGCGCCGTGGAGGGCTTCGAGGCCTACCTGCGCGCGCGGCCGAGCGGGAAGTTCGCGGCGGACGCCCGCTGGTTCCGCGCGTGGGACCTCCACCGCCTCCGCCACGACGACGACGCCCTCGCCGCCATGGACGACCTCGTCACCACCCTGCCCAGCTCGGACTCGGCCACCGCCGCCCGCTACTGGCGCGCCCGCCTCCGCGACGACCGCGCCGGCTACGAGGACGTGCTCAAGAAGACGCCCGACACCGGGTACGCGTGGTTCGCCGCCTGGCGCCTGGGGAAGACCTGGCCCAAGCCCGCGGAGCCCGCCCGCCCGGTGCTCGACGCCGCGTGGGTGAAGGCCCGCCCCAACGTGGGCGTGGCGAAGAAGCTCATCGAAGCGGGGATGCCCGACTGGGCGCGGCCGCTGCTCGCCGGCGCCAGCGCCGACGCCGCGAAGGACAAGGCCACCGCCCTCGCTTTTGCGTGGCTCCTGGTCGACGCCGAGGACTACGCCGGCGCCAAGAAGCTCGCCTGCCCCTACCGCAGCGAGCCCGCGGGCCTCTGGGCCTGCGTGGTCCGCCCGCACCACGCCGCGGTCACCGCGGTGGCCGGAGAGTTCGGCCTCAATCCCCTGCTCCCCTACGCGATCATGAACGCGGAGAGCGGCCTGGACCCCACGGTCACCTCCCCCGCCGGCGCGATGGGGCTGATGCAGCTCATGCCGAAGCTGGCCGCTGACCTCGCGAAAGACCGGCTGCCTGGCTTCCATCCCACCGAGCTGTACCGGGCCGGCGTGGCGGCGCGGCTGGGCACGACCGAGCTGGGCCTGCTCTCGCGAAAGTGGGAGCGCGCGGCGGTGCAGCCGACGCTCCCCCTGGTCATCGCCTCCTACAACGGCGGCGCGGACGCCGTGGATCGCTGGCTCAGCGGCTACACCAGCCCCCCGGAGATCGACGAGTTCTCGGAGAACATCTCGTTCACCGAGACCCGCCGCTACGTGCGCCGAGTGCTCGGGTTCCTCCAGGGGTACCGCCGCGCGTACGGCGACGGGTAGTCGATGATCCCGCTACACGACAATATCCCCAGCCAACGCCGCCCGTTCGTCACCTGGGCGCTCATCGTGCTCAACGTCCTGGCGGCCTTGCTCACCTTCAACGCGCCGCCGGACCTCACCGTGGCGCTCAGCATGGTCCCGGCGCGGCTCCTCGCGGGGTTCGCCGAGAGCAACCCCGCCGAGCTGGCCACGCTGTTCACCTCGATGTTCCTCCACGCTGGCGTGATGCACCTCGTGGGGAACATGTGGTTCCTCTACCTCTTCGGGGACAACGTGGAAGACCGCCTCGGCCACCTCGGCTTCCTGGCGTTCTACCTCCTCGCCGGCCTGGCGGGCTGCGGGCTCCAGCTCGGCCTCGACCCCGCCTCGGCCATCCCGGTCCTCGGCGCGTCCGGCGCGATCTCCGGCGTTCTCGGCGCCTACGTGCTCTGGTACCCCAACGCCCGGGTCACCACCCTGGTGTTCCTGGGGTTCTTCATCCGCACCATCGGCCTGCCCGCGGTCATTTTCATCGGCTTCTGGTTCCTCCAGAACCTCTTCGGGTTCTTCGTGGGCGGCGGCGGCACGGCCTGGGGCGCCCACATCTGCGGGTTCGCGGTCGGCGCGGTGGTGGGGCTGATCGCGCGCTTCCCACGCCCGCCTCCGCGGCGGCACCTGCGGGATGTGACGTGGGAGGAGGCTGGAGGCTGGAGGCGGTAGGGGAGAGGCCGGAGACTGGAGGCGGTAGGCTGGAGGGACGCGGCGTCCGACTCCGTCGGACCACTCAGGTGGCGAAGGGGTGGAGGCGCGAGGTCGGCGTGCCCTCCGGCCGGCGTCGGCGGTCGAGGAGCCGTCGGCGCGAGAATGGGAGGATGGGGCGTCGTGGCTGACGCAGAGGTCGTCAGCGGCCGGCTTCCCGCATGCGCGCGTGCAGGTCACGAAGCTCGCGCACGATGAATTCCGCGCAGGCTCGAACGGGGTCGCCGAACGTGATGCGCTCACCCCTCGGAAACCAGGCGATCACGGCGCCGCCGTCGCGGGTTCGTTCGAAGGCCCATCCGCTCGTTACCCGCTTGTCACCAGAGTAGTTCAACCACTCCTCCACGAGCGACGGGGAGCGCGAGAGCTCCGCGACGAGGCTCGGGACGGTCAGGGAGTCGGGAGCATCCAGGTAGCCGGTGAGCGCCAAGCAGCCGAGAAAGGACACGTCGTCCCGCTCTCGGAGGCGCCTCGGAATCTCGCAGACGGCCTGGACCACGCGCGGCTCCAATCGTGCAGAACGTCGCTCTTAACCTGGCCGAAGGTCGCGATCGCGTGGACGTGCGGGTGCCCGCGACCACGGCGCCGTTCGCCCGCTTCGGAAGCGCGTTGCCCGCTCCGAAGGCGAGGATGGTCGCCGCGACCGCGGCGCAGCAGCGCCACTGCGCCCTGGAACCTGGACCCTCTCGACTCGGGCCTTCGCGGCTTTGCGTCTTTGCGTGACCCTTCTCCGTCCTACCCGGCCACGAGAGCCCCGCGTCGCGCGACCGCCCCTGCGAATCCCGCCGTCGCCAAAGCCTCCAGCCTCCACCCAACCTCACCAACCCCACCGCGCCGACGCTTGTCGTGGCTGGCCCACTTTGGGCTGGCCCACATTGGGCTGGCCCACTTTGGGCTGGCCCACATTGGGCTCGCGACGGTGGAGGAGGGCCGGGAGGTGGGACAAACAGACCCGCCCCACCCCGCCAAACCCGGCGTCCCTAAAACCTAATGCCTGACGCCTCACCGAACATCCGCCTCAAACGGCCACAACGCCAGGGCCTCCCCCGGCAGCTCCGTCAGCATCCGGGCGCTGACCGGCACCCCGTCGAGCACCCGGAGCTCCGGCACCGCGGCGAAAGCGAACTGCCGGAGCAACCGCTGCATCCACGCGCCCTTGGGTTGTGGCGCGATGTCCCAGGACCGGAACTTCGTCGCCCCCGCGAGCGCGGCGGCGCGCGCCTGGGCCACGTCGAGCCCGCCGAGGTGGTCCACGAGGCCCACCGCGTGCGCGTGACGGCCGGTCCACACCCGGCCCCGGGCGTGCACCTCCACCTCGTCGTAGCTGCGCTTCCGTCCCTTCGCGACGCGCTCCACGAAGCCCCGGTACGTGGCCTCCAGGCCCACCCGCCACCGGGCGCGCGCGCTGGGGGAGAACGCGGTCTCCGCGAAGAGGTCGGCGTGGGGCGCGGAGAGGATGTCCTCGCTGTGCACCCCCTGGCGCTCCATCGCGGGGCGCAGCACCGGCTTGCCGGAGATCACCCCGATGCTCCCAGTGATGCTCGCCGGATGGCACACGATCTCGGTGGCGGCGGCGCTGAGGTAGAACCCGCCGGACGCCGACACGTCCCCGAAGCTGGCGACCACCGGCTTCTCGGCCACCAGCCGCTCCACGGCCCGCCAGAGCAGGTCGCTCGCGGCGGCGCTCCCGCCCGGGCTGCTCACGCGCAGCACGACCGCGGGGATCTGCTTGGCCTCCCGCAGCTTCTCCAGCACCTCGAGCACGGGCCGCACCGCGATGACGCTGGCGCCGGGCGTGCCCGAGCCGTCCACCACCGCGCCCTTGAGCCACACCACTGGGATCGGCGCGTGGCCTGCGATGAACCGCTCCAGGCGCCGCGCGCGCAGCCACGCCTTGTGCCACGCGGCGAACGGCACCACCCGCGGCTCTTTCCCCACGATCTGCTCGACCTCGGCCTCGACCTCGTCGGGGTACTTCGCCCCGTCGATGAGCCCGCGCTCCACCGCCTCTTCCGCCCGCAGCGGCGCCATCGCCACCGCCTCGCGCAGCGCCGCCTCGGTGATCGCCGGCCGGCACCGCACGATGGCGCGAATCCACTCGTCGGAGAGCTCGTCGACCAGCATCCGGGTGGACTCCCGGTTGGGCGAGCTGGCGTAGCCGCGACCGAACTGCTCGCCGAAGCTCTTGAACTCGCCCACCGCCTCCACGTCGAACCGCGCGCCGAAGCGCCCGAGCAGGTCTCCGTAGAAGCGCAGGGTGGTGCCGAGGCCCACGCAGAAGAGCTGCGTGCCCGGGCGCACCCACGCGCGGTCGCAGGCGGCGGCGAGGAGCAGCTCGGCGTTGCCCACGAAGTCGAACTCGGCGATGACGAGCCGACCCGCCGCGCGCGCCGCCATGAGCGCCTCCACCGACTCGTGCAGCGTGGCTTGACCGCCATCGAGCACGAGGCGCTCCACCTTGAGCCACACCCCGCGCACGTCCGGGGCTTCCGCGAGGGCACGGAGCTGCTGCGGGGAAGGCAGCGGGCTCCGCCCACCCACGCGCACTTCCAAGAGCGGCGCTCCCCATTCCACGATCGCGCGCCGCCCCGCCTGTAGGGCCCACCACGGCGCGACGATCAGGCGGGGGGAGATGGGGGATGCGGCCATCGGGCCCCGCTACGGCGAGGAAAGATCCCTGTCAATGGGCGGCGGATCGCTTGACAGGCGACGCCCCGCCCCGTATCAATGCGCCCGCTACGACTGGAGAGCGGGTGTCCACGAAGATCTGCCCGAACTGCAACGCTGAGGTGCCCGCTATTGCGAACCTCTGCAAGCACTGCTTCCACGATTTCCACATCGTGCCCCCGAAGAAGAAGTCCCCCCTGTGGACGCTCCTCTTCCTCGCGGTCGGCACGGCGCTGGTCATGTCGATGGTGTTTGCCCACATCTACGCCCAACAGCGGCTGGTGAACATCACGATCGACAAGTCGACCGAGAGCATCGTCGTCGTCACCACCTTCCCCGAGAAGGAGGCCGACGGCCGCAACCGCCAGGAGACCGTGCGCGTCCCCTGGAAGGATGTCGCCTCGATCGAGTACATCAAGAACACCGAGCCCGCGCCGTACCAGGTGTGGTTCATCACCACCAACGGCGACCGCTACGAGTACACCGAGGGCCGCGAGCTGCTCGACATCGAGGCCCAGCGCTTCTCGGACACGATCCACAAGCCGGTCATCATCAAGGACCTGTACGACGGTCCCGAGTTGAAGGGCCAGCAGGGCAACCCCTAGTCATAGCGGTTACGCCCCGCTCTCCGGAGCCTGATTGCTCGAATCCGCCCTTGGTTTCCTCTCCAGCGATCTCGCGATCGATCTGGGCACGGCGAACACCCTGGTGTACGCCACCGGGCGGGGTCTGGTCGTGGATGAGCCCAGCGTCGTCGCGATGTCGAAGGGCCCGAGCGGGATCCTCGGCAAGGTGCTCGCCGTGGGCGCCGAGGCCAAGCGGATGGTCGGGCGCACTCCCGGCAACATCGTGGCGGTCCGCCCGCTGAAGGATGGCGTGATCGCCGACTTCGAGGTCACCGAGGCGATGCTCCGGTACTTCATCAACCAGGCGATGGGCCGGCGGAGCTTCACCCACCCGCGCACGGTGGTGTGCATCCCCTACCGGATCACCGAGGTGGAGAAGCGCGCGGTGCAGGAGAGCGCCCGCTCCGCCGGGGCCCGCGAGGTGCTGCTCATCCCCGAGCCCATGGCCGCGGCCATCGGCGCCGGCCTGCCGGTCACCGAGCCGATCGGCTCCATGATCGTGGACATCGGCGGCGGAACCACCGAAGTGGCGGTGATCTCCCTCGGCGGGGTGGCCACGACCCAGTCGCTCCGCATCGCGGGCGATGCGATGGATGAGGCGATCGTCGCCTACGCCCGTCGGCGGTTCAACTGCCTCATCGGCGAGCGCACGGCGGAGGAGATCAAGCTCTCCGTCGGCTGCGCCGCCCCGCCGCGCGAGCGGATGAGCATGGTGGTCAAGGGCCGCGATCTGAGCACCGGCGCCCCGCGCCAGTTCGAAATCACCGGGGAAGATACCGCCGAAGCCCTCGCCGATGCCGTGGCCCAGATCGTCGAGGCCGTCCGCTCCACGCTGGAGAAGACCCCCCCCGAGCTCTCGGCAGACATCATCGATCAAGGCGTGGTCCTCGCTGGCGGCGGCGCGCTCCTCCGCGGCCTCGACGATGTGCTGCGCGATGCCACCGGCCTCCCCGTCGTCGTCGCCGAAGACCCGCTCCGCTGCGTGGTCATGGGCGCCGGCGAGTGCCTGGAGAAGCCCGAGCTGCTCGCCCGCGTGGCGATGTAGGTCAAGGCAGGCGGAGGAGCCGGCAGGCGGGGTGAGGGACACAGGGGCGCCAGACCGGCGTCAGCCCATCGTGGACCGGCGTCAGGCGCCGGCGGGCCCGGGGCCCGCCGTGAACCGTCGCGCTTCGAGCGGCCGCCTCGGCCTACGGCTCCCCGCGCTGCGCGAGCTGCCGCACCCGCTCGAACATCAGCACCGCCGCGCTGACGCTCACGTTGAGGCTCTGGAGCCCGCCGGCGAGCGGGATGCCCACGATGGCGTCGGCGCGCTTCTTGAGCGCGTCGCTCACGCCCTTGTCCTCGCCGCCGAGCACCAGGGCGACCGGGCCGGTCATGTCGAGGTCCCAGGGGGCCACGCCGTCCATGTCGGCGGCGAGGATGCGCACGCCGGCGCGCTGGAGCTGCGCGAGCGCGCTGGAGAGCCCCTCCCGGATCACCGGGACGGCCTCCGCGCCGCCCATCGCCACCCGCTGCACGATCGGCGTGAGCCCCTTCCCACGCTCCGTGGGGATGATGACCGCCGAGACGCCCGCGCCAAGCGCGCTGCGGAGCACCGCGCCGAGGTTGTGTTCGTACTGGACCTCGTCCACGAGGACGTAGAACCCGTCGAACCCCGCGGCGGCGATGGCCTCCTTCACGCTGGGCTGGGGGAGCCCCTCGGCCTCGGCGATGATGCCGTTGTGCACGCCCGTCACGCTCATGCGGTCGAGCCGGGCGCGCTCGATGGTCTCCACGGGCACGTGCGCGGCTGCGGCCAGCTCCAGCACGGTGGAGAGCTTCTCGTCGAGGCGCGCGGCGGCGTCGAGCCAGATGTGGAGCACCTTGCGGCGCTTGCGCACAAGCGCCTCCTCCACGACGTTGCGGCCTTCGAGGCGGTCGCCGCGCACCGGCGGCAGCGGCTCCGCGCCGCCGCCCTTCGGGCGGTCGCTCCCCGACACCTCCCGCGCGCGGCGGGGCTCGCCCATCGGCCGCGGGCCACGATCGTCGGGGCGACCGCCGCCGGGGGGACGCCCGGGACGCTCGCCACCGCGGCCCTCGAGGCCTTCGGCGCGCCCGGGGCGCTCACTTCCGCGGCCCTCGCCGCCGTCGTTGCGCCCGGGGCGTTCGCCGCTGCGGCTCTTGCGCTCGGCGGCGCGCCCCACGCCCTCGCCGAAGTTCCGGGCGCGCTCCGGCCGCGCGGCGCCCGCCGCAGGACCGCCCTTCGCGCGCCCACCCCCGCCTTCGGGGCGGCCGCCGCCCGCCTTGCGGTCCCCGCCTTCG
>CAIXRH010000067.1 GCA_903921785.1 uncultured Pseudomonadota bacterium | reverse complement strand
TGGGCGCCGTGCCCCCAGCCCCCGCACCGGCCCCCCAACCGAACGCCTTGGCGAAGGAGATCGGCGTCATCGGCGCGGTGGCCGTCTCCGGCTGCGACGGCGCCTCGCGCGACGCCGCCGGGGTGGGCGCTGGCGCCCGATCCCGGTCGCGGTCTCGCTCCCGGGCGTGGACGTGCCCCCGACCGCCGTCGGCGCTCATCGCCGCCACTCCTTCGGCGCCGGTCGCCCGAGCTCCGTGAGTTCACTGTGCAGCGCGCGTCGCACGTGCCGCATCCCCACGGCGGTGCCGTCCTCGGCGGCGAGGAACGCGGCCCGCACGATCGTGTTGCGGATGTGGCCCCCGGTGAGCGGCACCGCGGCCAGCGCCTCGACGTCGAGCCCCGCCTGCGGCAGGGCCTCGGGCCAGAGCCGCGCCCAGAGCGCCGCCCGCTCCCCCGCGTCCGGCGCCTTGAACTCCAGCGCGAAGGAGCGCGGACTACGCTCCGCGAGCAAGGAGTAGCTCGGCGATGTCGGTGCGACCCCACTCCCGTGCGAATGCGAGAGCGTCCATGTTCTTCATCCGTTCCCCGCTGTAGGACACGCCGAAGTCGATACCGGCTTTGATGAGTGTGTTTGCAACGATGCTGTGACCGCCGTGAATCGCAGAGAATAGCGGGTTCCGATCAGGTTCCGAGACGTCCATGAATGCGCCAGCTTCGAGGAGAAATCGAACGACGCCGTCGTGCCCCCTTCCTGCGGCTGCGTTCAGGGCGGTCTCCAGGGAGCGTCCCCCGCGGACGTTGACGTCGAGGCCTGCGCCGAGCAGCAGTTGGACAATTCCGATTTGACCGTTCCGCGCAGCTATGTGCAACCACGTCCCGAGAGGAGTCGGTTCATGAAGCGCTTCGGGGTGGTCGCGTAGGAGGGCACGAGCGGCCTCCACGTCTCCGCTTGATGTAGCCGAGTAGAGGGCACGGGCGACTTTGCTCTCGATCACGCTACCTCCTTGCCGCGGCTCGCCGCCCGGCCTCGGTGAGTGCCTCCACGACTGCCTCCCGAGAACCGAAAATCTGATCAGCAGCGCGCAGATCTTCTACCACCTCCGTGAGGGAGGCGATGTCATGCTGCCCGACCACCCGCATGGGGGCCCAGGTTAGATTCTCCGGACCGTAGATCGGATCGATGTCGTACTTGCGTAGGATCTTCTGGCCTTCTTGCACGAGCGCCTTCTGATCCGGCCCTATCCCTTCCTTGTAGAGGATGTGGTGCGCGTGCGGATCGGGCATGTCTTTGGGAGGGTCTCCCTTGAGCTTCCGCAGGAGTGCACCGAAGTCAAAACGGTCGAGTTCCCCTTGCGGTTCGGTCCATACCTCGACTCTCCCGTTGCGCGCCGTCAGCTGGATGCTCTCTTCCTTCGGCGACTTTCGCACCAGGCGCCCGGCGGAGTCGAGCACGTAGTCACCCTCCAGCCCCTCCGGAAGAGGCGGGATCGGCTCGTCCAGGTATGGCTCGACCCGAGCGAATGCCTCAGGGTTTGCGGATCTTGCCTGTTCGCGCGCAGCCCGCTGAAGCGCGCTCGGTCCCGTCCCCAGGGTGTCCGGCGCCGCTGATAGGGGGCTGGCCTCCGCCGGCTCTACGATCGTTGGCGGTGCGTCGGCCTGCCAGGATCTCTGGCTCTCCCAAGGCCTCGCCGGCTCTCCGCCGAGCATCCCGGAGGTATCAGGCCCCTCGAGCACGGAGCTGACCGGTGCCTCGGGCGGCGCCCCCTCGACGCCGAGCGGAAGC
>CAIXRH010000066.1 GCA_903921785.1 uncultured Pseudomonadota bacterium | reverse complement strand
GGCTGGAGGCCGCGAACCGCTCGCAAGTGGCCGCGGTCGCCCCGACCTCGGCGGCTTGTGCACGTCGGCGGGCGTCAGCGGCCTCGGGGAGGGCCGGCGCGCCCCCGCGGCCGTGCACAACGCCCGGAGGTTGGTGAACCTCGGCGAGTTGTGAGCGGCACGAGGCCGCCGCGCACCGCGCGCGGCGCGCCTCCGGCGTCGGCGCGGCCTCCCGCCTCCGGCCACCGCCCGTACAGCCCTTCTCGCCGCCCCGGCTCCTCGACCGCCGACGCTGGCCGGTGGGCAAGGCGGCGTGGCGGGCTCCAGCCGCTCGACCTCGGTCTTCAGCGCCGCGACCTCCGCGGCGCCGTTCAGCTCGCGACCTTCCGCCGCGCCGAGAAGAACCGCACCCCGAGCGAATCGGCGGCGCGGAACCAGACCCACGGCGGCACCAGCAGCGCCCGCCCGGGGAGGAGCGCCTCAAAACTCGGGGAGGGGCGCGTGGCCATCTCCGGGAGCACCTCGGCCACCCAACGGGGGCCGTCGAGGTCGAGGACGAACTGCGTCCACGGGTCGCACATCGCGGGGAGGAACCGGGAGACCCACTGCACCGCCTCCTTGGGCGTGGGGTCGACCGTGAAGGCGGGCGCGGCGAGCCGGAGCGTGGCCCCGGCCGCCTCGATCTCCAGGAGCCGGAAGCCGAGCCCTGGAGGCCCGGGGACCAGCTGCTGCGCCACCTGGGCCTTGACGCGGTTTCGCGGTGCATAGAACGTTCCGGGCGCCTGCGCGCGGACCATCTCGTCGCGGTCGATGCGGAGCTCTTCCACGAGGCCGGCGACCCAGCTGGTCCAGCGGGCGTCGGTGGCGAGCGCGTCTTCGAGGTAGCTGAGCTCGGCGAAGCTGCACTCTTCGAAGGAGCAGCCGCACTTCTGGCGCATGTGGGTGCTCAGCGACTGCCGCTGCAGGTCGGTGAGCGGCCGTGCCGCCCGGAAGAACTGCTCACCCAGGAGCACCCAGCGTTCGTTCTCGCGGAGGTGTCGGCTGCGCCCGAGGAGGTCGGCCACCACGTGGGTGTCGAGGTCTTCGTCGCGCGCCAGCGCCTGCATCGTCCCCACGGCGAGGTGGTGGCCTTCGCCCTTGAAGGAGATGCCGAGCGCCTGGTTCACCTGCTCGGCGTCGGTCTCGCAGTAGGCGATGCGGGTGGGCTCCGACTCCGCGTGCGCGCCCCGGGCGAGCGCCCAGATGCGGTCGGAGACGTAGATCCCGTGCTCGTTCATCGCTTCGTTGAGCGAGTGCAGGTCGGCCTTCTCGCGCTGCAGGCCGCCGAACAGCCGGCGGAACAGGCCCTGATCCTGGATGAGCTCCTGGGCCCAGCGCTCGCCGGTCTCCGTCCAGTCGCGGCAGCCTTCGCGCTGCTGATCGCCCCACGTGCTGGCCATGAAGGCGAGCAGGTGGCTCACCTGGCAGCGGAAGTAGGGGCCTGGCGGGAACTTCAGGCGTTCGTCCAGCCATTCCCGGAGGTGGGTCGGGAGCGTGCGGGCGCGATCCCGGATGAGGTTCCCTTCGGCCGCGCCGAGCTTCCCGTCGGCCCAGGCGATGACGAGCATCGGCAAGAACCGGAGGACGGTGGGCTCTGGGTCGGCAAAACCCAGGTCCCGCCAAAGGCGGCGGTCGATGGACGCGAGCAGTTCGGATTGTCGATGCGACACGGGTCCCGCCACTGGTTTGCTCTGGACGGCCAAGGGGTGTAGAACGCGGTGCGCCACCCCCGGGCAGGCCCGGAACGGCGTGGAGATAGCATGTCGCGCAGCGCGGGGCGAATCGGTTGGTTCCTGGTCTGGGCGGTCGTGTTCTGCGACATCGGGACCTCCGTCTACTACGTCCCCGGCATCCTCTACGGCACCCCGGAGCACCCGGGGGCCGGCGATCGAGCTGGGTTCTTCGTGGTCTCCACGCTGGTGGCGTTCGTGCTGCTGGCGCTCAAATACGTGGACGTGACCCGGCGTTTCCCCGCCGGCGGCGGCGTGGTTTCGGTGGCGGACCAGGCTGCGGGGCCCTGGTGGGGCTGTCTGGGCGGTCAGCTCATCATGGTCGACTACTTCCTCACCGTCGCCATCAGCGCGATCTCGGGGATGTACTATATCGACAGCGTCTTTTCCCTCCACGGGAACGTGCTGTCGGCCACCCTGGTCGCCCTCGGGCTCCTCGCGGTGCTCAACATCGTCGGGATCAAGGAGAGCGCCACCGCGAGCCTGGCCCTGGCCGTGGCCGCCGCGATCGTTGACGTGGTGGTGATGATCGCCGTGGTCATCAACGCTCCACCGGGGCTCTGGGCACACTTCCTCGAAGAGTCCCACCAGCTCACCGAGCTCAGCCCCTGGCAGATCCTGGTCGGCTACTCGGGCGCCTGGCTCGCGTTCTCCGGCCTGGAGTCGATCTCCCAGCTCAGTCCCGCGATGCGGGAGCTCAACGACACGCCTCGAAAAGGCATGCTCGCGGTCGTCGGGAGCGTGCTCCTCACCGCCCCATTCCTGACGTTCTTCTCCACGCTGGTCCTCTCGCAGGACATCAAGGACCACCAGAGCGAGCGGTTCATCTCCGAGCTCGGCGGGGCCGTGGGCGGTCACTGGCTCAAGCTGGCGGTGGTGCTCACGGCGTCGTCGCTGCTGCTGTTCGCGTCGAACACCGCGATCATCGGCAACTACCACGTGATGATGGCGTTGGTGCGGCGCAACTTCTTGCCCTCCACCTTCGGCACGCTCTCCCACCGGTTCCAGACGCCGTACCGCGCGGTCATCTTCTCGGTCGCCGTACCGGCGCTCATCCTCGTCTTTGCCGGCGGCGCGATGGACGTGCTCGGCGAGCTCTACGCCTTCGGCCTCCTCGGCGCGTTCATCCTCACCTCCGTGGGCATGGACGTGATCCGTTGGCGCGAGGGGGAGCGGGGCCTGAAGCTCTGGGTGGGCATCCTCACCAGCGTGCTCGTCGCCATCGCGTTCGCGGTCAACCTCGTCGCCAAGCCCTACGCGACCGCGTTCGGCGGCACCATCGCGATCTTCGGCATGGGCGTGGCGTGGCTCACCCACACCGGCCGGCTCGACGCGATCATCGCCAAGATTCCCCGCCTTCGCCCCCCGCAGGAATTCGAGTCCACGGAAGCGAGCTACCTCACCGTCGACCGGGCCGCCTCGGCCCTCGAGGCGGATGGTCCGGCGAACGTCCTCGTGGCGAGCCGCGGGGCCACCCGAAAGATCTTCAAGGAAGCGGTCGACCGGGCTCGCGCCCGCGGCGCCGACCGCGTCTTCGTCATCTACGTCGACGAGGTCCCGGGGCTCTTCTACCCCCAGCTCGCGCAGCCCACGCCGGAGGGCCTCACGGTGCTCGAGGCGGCCAGCACGGCGATTGAGGCCATGGGCATCCGCTGTGTCCCGGTGTGGGGGCTCTCCCACTCCGCGGCGTCCAGCGTGGCCGAGGCAGCCGAGTCCCTCCGCTGCGACACCGTGGTGATCGGCGCCACCCAACGCACCGTCCTGTGGACCGCCCTACGCGGCAAGTTCATCGGCGACCTCCTCCGGCAGCTCCCCAAGGAGATCCGCCTCATCGTCGTCGGCTAGCGCGTTAGCAGGACCGGGCGATGCGCTCCCCCCACCGCCTGCTGTTCGTGTGCACGGCCAACATCTGTCGGTCGCCGATGGCCGAGGAGCTGGCGCGGCTGTACGCCGACGACCGAGGATGGATGGTCGAAGCTCGCTCCGCCGGCACCCACGCCCGGGAGGGGGACGCCGCGGCGCCCAATTCCCAGAAGGCGATCCGCGAGGTCGGCGGCGATCTGAGCGCCCATCGCAGCCAGCCGGTCACCGCCGAGCTCGTAGCCTGGGCTGATCGCATCCTGGTGATGGAGCTGCGCCACGCCCAGAACATCCGCGAGCAGTTCGCGGGAGCCGACGAGAAGATCCAGCTCCTCGGCACCTTCGGCGGCCTGATGGAGATCGGCGATCCCTACGGGAGCTGGATCTTCAAGTACCGCTCCTGCCGGGTGGACCTCAAGCGGTGTGTCGAGGGCCTCCTCGACCGCCTGCCGCCCCGGCCGCTCTGAGCCCGCCGCCGCGGCGATGACGCCCCGGTCCGAACATCCGGCCGCCGACCTCCGCACCGCGATCACGTGGGCGCTGGAGCGGGAGGCGCCGCTTTTCACCGCGGGGGAGCTGGTGGTGTTGGCGCGGCTGCTCGCGTTGGGCCCCGATTCGGGCGAGCTCTTCGCCCGGCTCAGCCAGCGGGTCGGCCTCGTGTTCCGGGTGGCCGCCCTCGACTATGCCTGCGCCACGCCCGAGGCCCTGTCGGAGCTGCGGGAAGCAGAGCTCGTCACCGGCGCCGTCCCCGACGACCTCGCGTTTGGGGCGTTCACCGCCGATGGGCTGCGGGATGCGTGCCAGCGGCTCGGGCTCCCCCGCGGCGGCGTCCGCGCGCAGCTGGAGGCGCGGCTCATCGGCGAGCGGTGGCTGCCCGAGCCGGTGATCCTCGTGGCGCATCGAGCGCTCCTCGACCGCGTCACCCGCCTCGGCGGGTTCGACCGCGCCCTCGCCCCGGTCGAGCGGATCGTGGGCTTGCAGTGGGCGGAGTACACGCCCACCGGCGGACCGGGTCTGTTCGCCACGCGGGGGGCGCTCCGCAGCTACGAGCGGGCGCGCGCCGGGGAGCTCACCCGGGAGGAGGCGCTCGGCTTCGCCCGCGCCGGCCCGCCGCCGTGGGGGCGCTCGCCGTTCCGGGCGGCGGTGGAGGCGGTGCTCGCCAGCGACCCGACGGCGGACGAGCTGGCCGGGATCCCGGGATGCGCGGTGCCGCACGTGCGGGCGCTGGAGCGAGAGGGCCGGGTGGCCGAGGCGCTGTCGCGCTGCCGCGCCGGCGATCCCGATCCGGAGGTCGCCCTGGCCCTCGCG
>CAIXRH010000065.1 GCA_903921785.1 uncultured Pseudomonadota bacterium | reverse complement strand
CGCCGGGAGGTGCCGCGGACGCTGGCCGAGGCCGCGGCCACGCTCGCCGGACCCGGGCCGGAGGCCGCGTTCCGCGCCGCCCGCCTGGCCCTCGCGACGGGGCACCCGCCCGCGACGCTCCGCCCGCTGCTGGCCCAGCTCCGTCGTCGGGGTACCCGGGTCCCGCTCGGCCCGTTGTGGCTCGAGCGGCTGATCGGCGGGGGCGGCATGGGACAGGTGTGGCAAGCCCTCCACCCGGACGGCGTGCCGCTGGCGGTGAAGCTCCTGCGTCCGGAACGTTCGGGCGAGGACGAAGACCTCTTCGAGGCCGAGATCGCCGCCGTCGCCCGGCTCGACCACCCGAACATCGTCCGCGTGTACGCGGCCCTCCGTCTGGACGCCGCCGCGGCCGAGGTGACCGAGCGCCCCGCCGGCACGCCCGCGCTGGTGATGGACCTCGTGGAGGGCGGGACGCTCGAGTCGCACCCCGGCGACTGGACCTGGGAGGAGGTGCGCACCGTCCTCTTGCAGCTGCTCGACGCCCTCGGCCACGCCCACGCCCGCGGCGTGCTCCACCTCGATCTGAAGCCCGGAAACGTGCTGATGGACGCCCGCGGGCGAGGCCCGGTGGCGCGGCTGACCGACTTCGGGCTCGCGGGGATCGCCCGGCGGGCCGGGGCCGGCGCGATGTTCGGGACCCCCGCGTACCTCTCCCCCGAACAGGCGACGGGCGGCAGGCTGGGCCCGGCGACCGACCTCTACGGCCTCGGCTGCCTCGCCTGGAAGCTGCTCGTCGGGCAACCGATCCACGGACACGTCGCCCCGGACATGCACATCGCGCGACACGCCACGGCGGCGGTCCCGCGGTTCGAGCCGCGGGTGGCGGTGCCCGACGGGGCGGAGGACTGGCTGCGGACGATGCTCGCCCGCCACCCCGACGACCGGTTCCCCTGTGCGGCCGACGCCGCCGCGGCCCTCGCCGGGCTCGGAAGCGCCACCGGTGTACGCGCGGCGCCCCGTCCCCTCATGGTGGCGGCGCCGACGCTCGACCTGAGCCGGCTGACCGGTCCGCGGTCCGCGGTGGCGGAGGCGCCAGCCGCAGCGCCGCCCGTCCGGACGCGGGTCTGGGGGCCGGCCCCGCTCCGGGAGGCGTGGCGGGAGCCGGTCGCCCGCAGCCAGACGCCGTTCCTGCGCGGACTCGGCGAGGGCCTGCTCGACGCGCGGGAGGGCCGCTGGGTCGGACGCGACGCCGAGCGGGACACCCTCTGGCAGGCGCTCACCGACGTTCATCGCGACGGCGTGCCGCGCTGCTTGTGGATCGTCGGGGCCGACGGCATGGGGCGCAGCGCTCTTTTGCGCTGGATGGCCGAGACCGCCTCCGCCGTCGGCGCCGCCTGGGTGATCGAGCCCCGGCCGCCCGACTGGGCCGACGCCGAGCGGGCCGTCCACCTCGCCCGCCGCGACCGGCCCCTCCTCGTGCTCCTCGACGACGCCGACGGCGAGCCCGCGCAGCGGGTGGCGGCCTCCCTGCGGCGCTCCCGGACGCTGGTGGTCGGCGCGTCCCGGCGCGCCCCGGCCCACGTCGCGACGACCGGGATCCTCACGCTCGGCCCGCTGCCGGCCGCCGCGATCGGCGAGCTGCTCGACGGGCGACTGCCGCTCGACCGCACGCTCGCCGCGCGCATCACCGGCCGCTCCGCCGGCGTGCCCAGCTTCGCCCTGGCGCTGCTCCGCGACCTCATCCGCCGCGATGTGCTGGAGCCGGGCCCCGAGGGGTTCCGCCCGATCGACGGCGCGGAGCTCCCTCTGCCGCGCGAGCTCCTGGCGTCCTGGTCTGCCCGACTCGACGCGCTCGCGCCGCCGGGCTCTCCGGCCCGCTCCGCCTGGGAGCTGGCCGCGACCTTCGGCGCCGACGTGCCGCTCGACGCGTGGAGCCGCGCCGCCGCCCGAGCCGGACTGCCGACGGCGGAGCACGCGTTCGCCGCGCCCGAGGCCGAGGGCTGGCTGGAGCACACGGCGACCCACGCACGTTTCCCGCTGCCGGCCGCCCGTGAAGCCCTGCTCGCGGGCGCAGAGACGGGGGGACGCGCCGCCACGTGGCACGCCGCCGCCGCCGACGCCCTCATCGTCGACGGGGCCGCTCCCGCCGCTGCCGGCCGCCACCTCGCCCGCTCCGGCCGCCACGCCGACGCGCTCCGGCCCCTACGCGTGGCCGCCGCCGACGCCATCAACGGCACGCGCATCGACGAGTGTCGCGAGCTGCTTGAGCTCTGGGACGGCTGCGCCGACGCGCTCGGCATCGCCCCCGACGACGTTCGCCGGGCCTCCCCGCTCGTCGTCCGCGTCCACCTCGCGCTGCACACCGACGCCGACCCCTACCCGGTGCTCGCCCGCGCCGAGGCGCTCGCGGCCGGGAAGGACGCGGGGCTGGAGTCGCAGATCACCTACAGCCACGCCTGGGTGCTCGCGCGCGACGGTCGGCACGCGGAGGCGGAGCCGCTGTACCTGCGCGCCATCGCCCTGGCCGACGCCGCGGGCCTCGGCGACATGCACGCCGTGGCGAACCTCGGCCTCGCCACCTCGGTGTACGCGCTCGGTCGGGACGCGACGCCGCTCCTCGACGCCGTGCGCGGGCTCCCCGCCGCGGCGGTGCCGTTCCTCGCGATGCGGTTCGACGCATGCGCCGGCCGCGGCCTCCTCCGCCTTGGCCGTTCCGAAGACGCCGCCCCGTTCCTCCGCGCGGCCCTGGAGCAGGCCCGCTCCCTCGGCGCTTCGGACGTGGAGGCCGACGCCTCCGCCGACCTCGCGGACGCCGCCGAGCGCGCCGGCCATCCCGACGAGCTGGTGCATCACCTCCGCGCGGCGGTCACCGCGCTGGCGCCGACGGGCTCCGACAAAGCGCTGGCCGCACAGGTGCGGCTGGCGGGCGGCCTGGTCTGGGCCGCACGCGAGGACGAAGCCCGGGCCGTGCTCGCGCCCCTGCGCGCCCGCTTCGGCGGCCGATTGACCCCTTCGGTCGTGGCGGAACACGCGCTCGTGGAGATCGCGCTCGGGGACCGTCCGGCGGAGGAGTTGGAGGCGAACCGCACGAAGGTGAGCGAGGCGGAGCCGGCGGTGCGGCGGCTGCTCCGGGCGATCGGGCGGCGGCAGGGCGCGGAGGGTGGAGGTCGATCGGGAGCTTGACGGCGGCTGCCCGGCGGAGCCGGGCACCGCGCTGTGCGTGGCTCGCGCCGGAGGCGCTCGGTCCCGGCGGAGCCGGGACCGGCCGGGCGG
>CAIXRH010000064.1 GCA_903921785.1 uncultured Pseudomonadota bacterium | reverse complement strand
GCCGAAGCCGTCGAGGTCTGCGTCTACGTAATAGAAGGTAGCAACCCCCTCGTCGACCACCTCATCGCAGTTGTTGTCCAGCCCGTCGCACAGCTCCACCGCGTCGGGGTGTACGTCAGGGTTGGAGTCGTCGCAGTCCCCTTCGGAGGGGAGGTAGCCGTCGCCGTCTTCGTCCACCGCTTCGACGGCGGTGTCCTTCGTGCCGGTGTCGACCGGGGTCTTTCCGCCGTTCGGGTCGGGACAGCCGAGGAGGGCGGTGAGCGCGAACAGGAGGGGAAGGCGGCTCATCGGCGCTCCGGCGGCCGGGGAGAGAGGCCGCAGGGAGAGTGTAGCCGATCCGGGAGGAGGACCGCCCTCCATTCGGGAGGGGAGGGCGCCCGCCCCGCCATTCTCCCCGCGATCGTTCCTCGACCGCCGACCTATCCGCCAGGAAGGCCGGTCCGGCGCCTCCAGCCCTTCGACATGTATTGGAAAAACCGGCCGATCGCCATGATCTCGATCCTGCCCTGACCTCCCGGCCCGAGAGCCGGCGTCGCGAGCCACGACGAACGTCGGCGGTCGAGGGGCGACCGGGGCGGCGAGACTACGTGGGCGCCCCGCCGACCACCGCGGCCCACCCACGATCGAGCTCCCCGGCGTCGAGGCCGCGTCCGATGATCACCAGGCCCGACTCCGCGGGCGGCGCCAGCTCGGAGGGGCCCAGCTCCAACCACTGGTAGACGCCCTGCGCCACCACCGCGCGTGGCACCCCGGGACAGCGGAAGAGCCCCTTGAGCCGCAGCACCTCCCAGCCCCGCCGCGCCGCGACGAACTGGAGGTACATCTTGAGCTTCGCGAGGTCGATCGGGCGATCGGTGCGGAAGCTGCGGGTGGTGATGCCGGCGGAGTGGGCGACGGTGTCGCCGAGCCGCCAGCGGGCGGGATCGGCGCCGCCAAGGTCGAAGAGCGGGGCGAGCGGCACGTCGGCGCGGGTGCAGACGGTGAGGGTCGCGAGCGGGGCGACGGCGCGGACGGCGGCCGTGGCGGTGGCCAGATCGGCGGATTCATCCGCGTGGTTGAGCAGCACGACGTCCGCACACGCGAGCTGCGCCCCAACCTCCGGGTGATCCCCGAGCTGTCGGGCGACGTGCGCCGCGTGGGCCAGCGCGACGACGCCGTCCACCCGGGTCTCGGCGGCGAGCACGGGATCGAGGAGGAACGTCTGGACCAGCGGGCCGGGGGCGGCGAGGCCCGACGTCTCCACGAGCAGGCGATCGAAGCGCAGTGGCCGGAAGAAACGACGGCGCTTCGCGAGGAGGTCGACGACGCTTTTGCGGAGGTCCTCGCGCACCTCGCAGCAGATGCAGCCGTTGCGCAGCTCGATCACGTCGTCCGCGGCGCCGACCACGAGGCGCCCGTCGATGCCGAGCGCGCCGAACTCGTTGACCACGACCGCGGCCGGCGGCGCGTCGGGCGCCGACAAAAGCCGGTTGAGCAGGGTGGTCTTCCCCGCGCCGAGGAACCCGGTGAGCAGGGTGACGGGGAGCGCGCGCTCCGGGGAACGCGCCATGCGCCTAGAGGTAGCCGAGCGCCTTGAGCCGCTCAATCTCCGCGGGATCGGCGCTGGTCTTGAGCTCCTCGAGCTTGGTGGCGAAGGCCGCTTCCTCGGGGAACTTCTTCTTGCCGGCGTCGAGGAGGTCGGCGTAGCCGGGGCCGTCGTTGGCGGCGCGGAGCTTGTCGGCGAGGCTCAGGTAGAGCGAGCTGGTGATCTGCTTCGGGTAGGTGCCGGCGAGGCGCTCCAGGCCGGCCTTCACGTCGGCGCCTTTTCCTCCCGAGGCCTGCGCGTTGAGCTTGGCGGACTCGAAGCGCCAGGCCTTCGCGGGGTCCTTGGCGATCGCCTCCTGCTTGAGCGCCTCGTCCGCCTTGGTGACGGCCCCGCCGAAGTCCTTGGCGGCCACGGCGTCGTCCACGCCCTTCTGGAGGGCCTCCACGTCGGGGCCGGAGGCGCACGCGGCGGCGAAGAGGGCGGCGAGGGCGAAGGCGGCGGTACGGACGGGGGACATCGGGGCTCCGGGCGACGATTCAGGACGGCCGGACAGGTAGCCCGCGCCGCCCTCGCCGACTATACACGCGCCTCCGATGGCCCCGCGTACCCGGCTGCCCGTCCCCTACGCCTTCGCCGTGGCGTACCTCCTCGCTCCTGCGATCGCGCAGGCGTATATCGGTCCGGGTGCAGGCTTCGCCTTCGCCGGGTCGCTCGCCGTCATGGTCGCGGCGTTCGCCCTGGCGATCGGCACGATCCTGCTCTGGCCGTTCACCTTCATCATCCGCACGATTCGCGTGGGAAACCCGTACAAGCGGGCCCAGGCGCGGCGGGTCATCGTGATGGGGCTCGACGGGATGGACCCCGGCCTCACCACCAAGTTCTTGCGGGAAGGGAAGCTCCCCAACCTCCAGAAGCTGGCGGAGAAGGGGGTGTTCCGCGCGCTGGACACCAGCAACCCCTCGATGTCCCCGGTGGCGTGGTCAACGTTTGCAACCGGGGTGGATCCGTCCCGGCACGGGATCTTCGACTTCATCACCCGCGATCCCTGCACCTACGCGCCGATCCTCTCGTCCACCGACATCAAGAACGCCGAGCGCGTGCTCAACATCGGCAAGTACATCGTGCCGCTCGGCAAGCCGAAGATCGAGCTCCTCCAGAAGAGCGAGGCGTTCTGGAAGGTGCTCGGCGAGAAGCACATCCCGAGCATCATCCAGCGGGTGCCGATCACCTTCCCCCCGGTGAAGTTCCGCGGCCTGCTCCTCTCGGGCATGTGCGTCCCGGACCTTCGCGGCAGCCAGGGCACCTTCAGCTTCTTCTCCACGGCGAACAACGAGGGCAAGGCGGCGTTCACCGGCGGCGAGCAGACCGTGCTCCGCCGCAAGGGCAACGTCATCCGCTCCCGCATCGTCGGCCCCGACAACAGCATGGTGCGGGACGGCGGGCGCATGACCCTCCCGTTCACCCTCACGGTCGGGAAGGACAAGGTCGACATCTCAATCGACGGCGGGGAGAGCTTCGAGCTCAAACACCGCACCTACTCGGAGTGGATCCACCTCTCGTTCAAGGCGGCCCCCGGGGTGTACGTCGCGGGTATCGCGAGGTTCTACCTCTCCTCCGTCGAGCCCGACGTGAACCTCTACATGACCCCGATCCACATCGACCCGGAGTCCCCGGCGATGCCGATCAGCCACCCTGAGGTTTATTCCGTGTACCTGGCGAAGCGCTTCGGCCCCTTCGCCACGCTCGGCCTCGCGGAGGACACCTGGGCGCTCAACGAGCGGGTGATCGACGAAGGCGCCTTCTTCGATCAGGCGATGGCCTTCTGCGATGAGCGCGAGAAGTTGTTCTTCGACGCCGTGGCCCACACCCGCGAGGGTCTGGTCACCACCGTGTTCGACACGACCGATCGCGTCCAGCACATGTTCTACCGGTACCTGGACCCCACACACCCCGCGAACCGGGACAAAGAAGCCACCGCCTACGCCGACGCGATCCCACGGGTCTACGCCCACATGGACGCGATGATCGGCAAGCTCCTCGCCGAGGTGGGCGACGACGCGGTGGTGATGGTGATGAGCGACCACGGCTTCACCAACTTCCGCCGCGGCGTGAACCTCAACACCTGGCTCTTCCGCGAGGGCTACCTCGCGCTCAAGGACGGCCACACCGTCTCCGGCGACTGGTTCGAACACGTCGACTGGAGCCGCACCCAGGCGTTCTCCATGGGCCTCACCGGGCTGTTCATCAACCGGAAGGGACGGGAGAAGGAGGGTATCGTCGCCGACGCCGAGTACCCGGCGCTGGTGAAGGAGCTCTGCGCGAAGCTCGAAGCCCTGGTGGACCCGGAGAACGGCAAGCCCGCCATCCGCAAGGCCGTCGCCGCCTTCGAGGCGTTCGACGGCCCCTACGTCTTCGAGGCGCCCGACGTGCTCGTCGGCTACGAAGGCGGCTACCGCCACTCGTGGACCTGCGCGACCGGCTCGGTCACCACCGAGGTCTTCGAGGACAACACGAAGTCCTGGTCGGGCGACCACTGTGTGGACCCGAGCATCGTCCCCGGGGTGTTCTTCTGCAACCGGAAGATCGCGGTGGAGAAGCCCCACATCCAGGACATCCCCTTCTCCATCCTCTCGCTGTTCGGGCACACGCCGCCCAAGCAGATGCAGGGGCGGATGCTCTTCGCGGCGCCAGGGCAGGAGGGCACGGTGGGCGGCCCGCTCGATCCACGCTCGCTCCCCCAGTCGGGCTCGGCGCCGGGCGCCTTGATCTTCCCGGAGGGCGCCGATGCGTAGGCCCTCTTCCTTCGCGCCGATCCTCGCGCTCGCCGCGCTCGGCGCCTCGGCCCTCGCGCTCTCCTGCTCCCAGGAGCACCACGTCGACCACGCGGGGATCTTCATCCTCGGCGTCGACGGGATGGACCCCGTGATCCTCCAGCGGCTGATGGATCAGGGCAAGGCCCCGAACTTCAAGAAGCTGGCGGCCGACGGTGGCTTCGAGAACCTCGGCACGTCGAACCCGCCGCAGAGCCCGGTCGCCTGGTCCAACTTCGTCACCGGCATGGACCCCGGCGGCCACGGCATCTACGACTTCGTCCACCGCGATCCGAAGACCTACCTGCCGATCAGCTCGGCCACGCCCCCGCCGGGAGATCCCGGCACCAGCGTGAAGGTGGGCGGCTACTACCTGCCGATCATCGCGGGCGACGACATCCTCAACAACCGCTCCGGCACCCCCTGGTGGGACGTGCTCTACGGCGCCGGGGTCGATGTCGAAGTGTACCGGGTGCCCGGGAACTACCCGGTCACCGCGTCGGAAGCGAAGACGCTCTCCGGGATGGGCACGGTGGACATGCGCGGCGGCTACGGCGTCTACACGTGGATCACCGACAAGCCGCCCGTCACGCTCCCCGGCCACGAGCTCAAGGGGGACGTGCAGCTCGTCACCGTCGAAGACTTCGACCTCGACGGCAAGGGCGACACCGTGAAGGCCCTCATCAAGGGCGCGCCCGACCTGTTCCACCTCCCGCCCGGCGAAGCGCCGCACGACTCGGATTACCTCACCGTGCCGCTCACGGTGTCGATCGATCCCGACGCGCCCACTGCGCTCCTCACGGTCGGCGACGAGAAGGTGCTGCTGCGGGAAGGCGAGTGGTCCGACTGGGTGAAGGTGAGCTTCGACGCCCTGCCCCACGGGGCGATGGCGCTCGGCGGCGCGGTCCGGTTCTACGCCAAGGAGCTCCGTCCGGGCTTCAAGCTCTACGTCTCTCCCGTGAACCTCGACGCCGAGGATTCGCCCCAGCCGATCTCCACCCCGGACGACTTCGCGCCCGACCTCGCCGAGGCGCTCGGCGGGCAGTTCTACAGCCAGGGCATGCCGGAGGAGACCAACGCGCTCAAGGACGGCACGTTCGACGACGACGACTACGTGAAGCAGGTGGCGCTCGTGCAGCACGACGCCGAGTCGATGCTCGGGGTGGCGCTCGCGCGATTCCAGCGGGGAGACGCGACCTTCTTCTACCTCTCCGACGTCGATCTCCAGTGCCACATGCTCTGGCGCCACGGCGATCCCAAGTACGCCGACGCCCCGCACCACCCGGCGTGGGAAGAAGGCGCTGCCGCGAAGCACGCGATGGACATCGAGGGCTACTACGAGAACGTCGACCGGCTGGTCGGGAACCTCCGCGCGAGGCTCCCCGAGGACACGCTGCTGCTGGTGATGAGCGACCACGGCTTCCAGCCGTACACCCGCGAGGTCCACCTCAACAGTTGGCTCCGGGATCACGGGTACCTCACGCTCAAGGACGGCAAGCGCACCGGCAAGATCGTCCTCGGCGACGTGGACTGGTCCAAGACCCAGGCGTACGCCCTCGGGTTCAACGCGCTCTACATCAACGAGCAGGGCCGCGAGGCGCAAGGCATTGTCCCCAAGGCGGACGTCCCAGCGCTCGAAGACAAGCTCTCCGCCGACCTCCTCGGCTTCACCGACCCCGCCGCGCCCGACAAACATGTGGTCCTGCGGATGTTCAAGGGCGCCGAGATCTACCACGGCGCTCGGGCGGGGGACGCCCCCGATCTCGTGGTCGGCTACGACAAGGGCTTCGGCCACTCCGACGCGTCCACGCTCGGGGAGATCGTGGAGCCGGAGATCGAGGACAACACCTCGCGCTGGTCTGGGAACCACCTGATGGCGCCCGAGGTCGTCCCCGGCGTGCTCTTGAGCAACCACAAGCTCGGCGGCGGCGATCCCAACCTCACCGACGTCACCGCGACCGTGCTCGCGTGGTACGGCCTCGCGCCGCTCCCCGAGATGATCGGCAAGCCCGTCTTCACCCCCTAGCCCCGAGGAGCCCCCATGTTCGGCTTCGGCAAGTCTGTCAGCGTCAAGATCGACAAGGACCTCCACGCCCGCATCACCAAGGTGGCGGACGTGGCCGGCTACGCCACCACCGAAGAGTTCATCCAGCACATCCTCGAGAAGGAGATGCTGCACTTCGAGGACACCAAGAACGACGCCGACATCCGCGCGAAGCTCAAGGGCCTCGGGTACATCTCCTAGGTCGCCATGGGCTTGTTCAACCGCATCTGCACGGCGATCTTCGACGTGCTGCTCGCCCCCTTCGGCCACGGTCGCCCGTGGTTCGACCTCGTGCTGTGGCCGCTCGTGGGCGGGATCCTCGCGCTCCTGGTCATCAAGGCGGTGAGCAACCAGGCGGGCATCACCCGGGCGAAGAACTTCATCCAGGTGCACCTCTTGGAGGTCGTGCTCTTCCGCGACGACCTCCGCACCGTGCTCCCGGCCACCGTGAAGTCCCTCGGCTACAACGTGCTCTACCTCGGGTACAACATCGTCCCGATGGTCATCATGTTCGTGCCGATGACCGCCATCCTGGTGCAGCTGGTCTCCAACTACGCCTACGCGCCGCTCCCCGTCGGCTCCACGGCGTTGGTGGTGGCGAAGCTCGATGCGGACGTGGGCGGCGTCACCCCGGCCGACGTGAAGCTCGACCTCCCCGAGGGCGTCTCGCTCGACGCGCCGCCGGTCCGCACCCCGGACGGCGAGGTGGCCTGGCGCTTGCGGCTCGACGCCCCGGGGGACCACGTGCTCACCCTCCACGCGGGCGCGGCGACCGAGACGAAGACCCTCGCCGTGGGCGGAGAGCCGCGAAAGGTCTCGGTGCTCCGGACGAAGTCGTGGGAGGCGCTGCTCTACCCGGCGGAGGCGGTCCCCTCAGCGGAGTCCCCGTTCGAAGAGATCTCCATCCAGGCCCGCAAGGATCAGGCCATGCCCTTCTTCCCCGACGGAGAGAGCGGCATCCTCGGCTGGTTCTTCGGCGTCTCGTTGCTCGCCGGCTTCCTGCTCAAGGACCTGTTCGGGGTCACGCTGTAGGTCGGCGCCGGCTTCCCCCAGACCCGGCGCCGCGCCCAGACGAGGTCAGTGGCCTGGGTGCGACGTCGGGCAGGAAAAACAAGGAGGGGCAAACAGCAAGACCCTTGTGCCCAAGCGCGGCCGCAAAGAAGGCCGGTTGAGCACGGGGGAGGACGGCGACAACTTCGCCTGCAGGGAGAAGGGTTCAGGCGGGAGAAGATCTCGCGGCGACCCGAAAATAGTTGAACATTTTTCGCGGTGCGTCGTGAGCGATTCGCACGGTAGCTCGTTGCGTCCCGCCAGAAGGTATGGGTCTTCGTTCCCCCTCCCGGTCCTCCCCTACCGGCGCGAGCCAGGACAGACGTCGGCGCCGCCGCTCCCTCACCCGTACCGGACCGCCACGATCTCGACCGCCGTCTCGCCCCGCGGCGACGCCAGCGTGACGGTGTCCCCCACGCGGGCGCCGACCAGCGCCGTGGCCAGCGGCGACCTCCAGCTGATGCGCCCCGCCGCGGCGTCCGCCTCGTCGAGCCCCACGATCCGCACCTCCCGCTCCCCGTGTTCCCCGTCGATGCGCACCCACGCACCCACCCGAACCACCTCGCGGTCGGCCGGAGGTCGGACGATCTCCACCCGGTCCACCCGCTCGGCGAGGGCACGGATCCGCGCGTCCACCCAGGCGAGGCGGGAGCGGGCGGTGGCGTCGTCGCTGCGGCGCAGCGCGGGGCGCTCTTCGGTCTCCAGGCGTTTGAGCTCGGCCGCGAGGCTCGCGGCCCCTTCCGGCGTGACGTAGTTCGGCACGCCGGGCGGAAGCGGGGGCAGGGGAGGGGAGACGGCGAGGTCGTCCCCGTCGTCGTCCTTGGTGAACGCCTTGGACATGGGGGGAGCGTATTCGGTCGCGGGGAGGGGGTGAGGGTCACGGGCGGGCGCTGAGCGATTAGATCGCCCCGATGAAATCCATGGCTTCCCCCGGCGGCGTCGCCGAGCTCGCGATCACCGACGTGCCCGAACCCTCGGCCAGCGCCGGAAACGTACGGGTGCGGGTGCGCCACGCGGCGGTGAACCCCGCGGACTGGAAGGTGCTCGGTGGCGGATTCGTCGCCTCTATCCTCCACGGCCGGCAATCGCCGGTGGTGGTCGGCTACGACTTCGAAGGGGTGGTGGACCAGGTGGGCGCTGGCGTCGCCGGCCTCGTCGTGGGCGACCGGGTCGCGGGATTCCTCCCCTACACCCGGGCCACCCGCCGCGGCGCGTTCGCGGAGTGGGTGGTCGCCACCCCCGAGATGGTCACCACGATCCCCGAGACGATGGATGGGAAGGTCGCCGCGGCGTTCCCGACCGGCGGCGCGACGGTGCTCCAGATGATCCGTGATCTCGGGAAGCTCCCTTCCGGCGGGTCGATCCTCGTCGTCGGGGCGGCGGGTGGGGTGGGCACCATGGCCCTCGGCGTGGGCCACGCGCTCGGCGCGAAGGTCACCGCGGTGTGCAGCACTGGAGCGGTCGAGCTGGTGCGCTCCTTGGGCGCCGACGCCGTGATCGACCGCACCCAGACCGACCCGCTCCGCGCGTCCGGTACGTGGGACCTCGTGCTCGACGTCGCGGCGGCCTGGAGCTTCGCCTCGTGCCGGCACCTCCTCACGCCGACGGGCGCCTACGTCACCACCCTGCCCGGCCCGGGCGTCTTCTGGGGCAAGGCGCTCACGCTCTTCGGCCAGCAACGCAGCGAGTTCGTGACGGTGCAGAACCGCTCGTCCGACCTCGTGCAGCTCCGCGACTGGGTGCTCGCCGGCATGCAGGTGCCCATCGACTCCACCTGGCCCGTCCGGGAGCTCCGTGGCGCGCTGGAGCGCCAGCAGCGCGGCGGGATGAAGGGGAAGATCCTCGTGGAGGTCGAAGGGGGTTGGTGAGGGGCGTTTGTTCCCCCTCCCGGCCCTCCTCCCGCCTCGCGAGCCCTGGTCGAACGTACATCCGTGCGTAGCAAGGTCTCGGCGGCGTTCTCGGCGCCTCACCCTCGTACGGACTTCGCAGCCGGGCCGGTGCCTCTTCATGCGAAGGCAGGGGTTGATCATGGGCGACAAGAACCCGAAGGCGCAGCAGCGCGCCAAGGCGCAGGACAAGAACCAGAAGGCCGCGGCGAAGGTCGCGCACGACAAAAAGCAAGCGCCGCCGCCCCAGGCGGCGGGCAAGGTGAAGGGCAAGTAACGATCGGCGTACGCTTCGGGCGGCCCGGCGGAAATCTCCCCGGGCCGCCCGGCCCGCGGATAGGGTAGGCGCTCGGAGGCGCCCCATGCTGCTCTTCGGCTTTGCGTGCGTCCAGCCGGAGCCCACCACCGCCGACTCCGCGCCGGCGGCCGATACCCCGTACATCTATGAGGAGGACGCGCCTCCGGTGGCGGCGTTGTCGCTCGAGGAGGTGACGGGGCTGGTCAGCGAGGGTGTCGGCGCCGTATGGGACTACAGTGCGTCACCCATCTTCACCGCCTACGAGGCGGGGATGGCGCGCGCGAGCAGCGGCTGTCCGAACTATTATGACTACGACGGCAGCGCCTACTGGTACGACACCTGCACTGCCGCGGATGGTACCCAGTTCTCCGGATACAGCTTCTACCAACTCTACGCCGGCACCGACGCGGGCGATGGTTCGTACTGGGACGGCGCGGCGCTCAACGGCGTCGGGAGCATCCAGGGCGCCGACGGCTCGGGCATCGAGTTCGGCGGCAGCACCTACGCCATCCAAATCACCTCTCAGCTCCCGGTCGACGACCCGAGCTGGTACTCGGGCTACTACCTGGTGATCCAGGGAGGCTTCCAGGGGAGCGGGCCGCTGGTGGCGGGCAGCTGGCTGGAGGCCGACGCGGGGCCCGATCTCTCGCTTTACACCTACTACGCCCCCTCGTATGAGGGGCGCGCGGTGTCGCTCTCCGGCAGCCTCGGCGGCCTCGGCGACGGGACCCAGGCCGTCGTCTTCGACGGGGTGTACCTGATGAGCGAGAACATCATGGCCGACTGCCCCGGAGAGCCCGCCGGGGTGGTCAGCGTGCGCGACGCCGACGGGAGCTGGTACGACGTGATCTACGACGGCCCGGCCACCTACGACGCCCCCGTGGAGGCCGATCGGTGCGACGGCTGCGGAGAGGTCTACTTCCGTGGGGAGGACCTCGGAGCCGTCTGCGGGGTCGACTTCTCGGGGTTGCTCACGCCGCCGGGGGCAGGATGATCCTCCTCCTCGCCGCGTGCGCCACCGATCCCGGCGACAGCGCCGCCGTCACGCCCGCGCCCGAGATGGGCGCCGTGGCCCTCGCCGAGCGCATCTCTCTCGACGTGCGCGGGAAGCGCCCGACCGAGGCGGAGATCGCCGCCGTGGAGGCCGACCCCGCCGCGCTCGATGCGCTCACCGAGACCTGGCTGCACGACCCCGGCTTCCCCGCCCGCGTCCGCGACCTCTGGAGTGAGGTCTACCTCACCCGCACGGAGTCGTTCCTCATCGCCGGGTCGGCCTACGGCCTCGACGACGTGGCGTTCCAGCGCGCTGTCGGCGAGGAGGACCTCCAGCTTCTCGGCTACGTCGCCGACCAGGACCTGCCCTACTCGACCCTGGTCACCGGGGCCTTCACCGTGGCGGATGAGACCCTCGCCGCGGCCTGGCCGATCGATCGCCCGGAGGGTGAGGGATGGCTCAAGGCGCACTACACCGATGGGCGGCCGGCCGCGGGGGTGCTCAGCACCAACAGCCTCTGGTGGCGCTACCCCTCGACCACCAGCAACGCCAATCGGAAGCGCGCGAACGCCATCAGCCGCATCTTCCTCTGCGACGACTACCTCTCCCGTCCCATCGACTTCGACCGCAACGTGAACCTCCTCGACGGCGACGCCGTGCAGGACGCGCTGCGGGAGAACCCGAGCTGCCAGAGCTGCCACAACTCGCTCGACCCGCTCGCCAGCTACCTCTTCGGCTTCTGGTGGTACGACTACACCAACCCGTTGGAGGCCTCCACGTACTTCCCGGCCCGTGAGCAGCGGTATCGCGACTACACCGGCGTCGCGCCCGCCTACTACGGCGTGCCCGGGTACTCGTTGCACGAGCTCGGGGAGCAGATCGCGGCCGATCGGCGTTTCCCGCAATGCGCGGTGCAGCAGACCTACGAACTTTTGCTGCGCCGCAAGATCGCCCTCGCGGACACCGCGGCGCTGGTCGAGCACCGGAACGACTTCGTCGCCGACGGGCTCACGGTGCGGGCGCTTTTCCGGACGGTGCTCGCCGACCCACGCTACCGCGCCGGCGCCACGGACGAAGCTGGGTACGTTCCCCTGAAGATGGCCACCCCGGACCTGCTGGCCGCGGAGGTCGAGGACCTGACCGGGTTCCGTTGGGAATATGGCGGCTACGATCTCCTCGGCTCCGACGCCGTCGGCTTCCGCACCCTCGCCGGCGGCGCCGACGGGTACAACGTCACCAGCACGGCCACCTCGCCGAACGCCACATTGCTCCTGGTGCAGGAGCGCCTCGCCGAGGCGGCGAGCGCGTACGTGGTCAACGAGGGGCCGGAGCGGCTGTTCACGGTCGACTTCGCGGCCACCCCCGAGACGGATCGGGCCGGCATGGCCGCGCAGCTCCAGGCGTTGCACCTCCGGCTCTACGGCCACCGCGTGGCCGCCGACGGCGAGGAGGTCGCCGCCGGCCTCGAGCTCTGGTCCTCGCTGTACGCCGTGGAGCGAGACGGCAAGGCCGCCTGGGCCGGCGTGCTCTCCGCCCTCCTCCGCGACCCCGACTTCCTCTACTACTGAGGGAACCCCCGATGCTCAACCGTCGAGAATTCCTGCGAAACGGGGCCCACCTGGGGGTTGGCGGCGCGGCGTTGGCGGCGGCCGGGCTGCCCGCCCGGTCCTTCGCGGCGACGCCCGCCAGCGGCCGGAAGTTCATCTTCGTCTTCGCCCAGGGTGGCTGGGACCCGACGCGGGTCTTCGCCACCGAGTACGCCAACTCCGCCGTGGCGATGGAGCCCGACGGCGCGCTCGCCACCGTCGGCAACCTGTCGTTTGTCGACCACCCCTCTCGGCCCAGCGTGCGCACGTTCTTCGAGGCGAACCACGCGGACACGGTCGTGTTCAACGGGGTGATGGTGCGCTCGATCGCCCACGAGATCTGCACGATGATCGCCATGACCGGCACGACGTCCGGGGTGTCTCCCGACTGGCCGGCGGCGATCGCTGGCGCAGACCGCGAGGCGTTCACCCTCCCACACCTCGTCCTCGGCGGCCCGTCGTTCCCCGGCAGCCTGGGCGTCGCCGTGGCCCGCACCGGGGCCTCGGGCCAGCTCGAAGCCCTCCTCTCCCGTCGCGCGCTCACTTGGACGGACACCCCGGTCGGGGGCACGATGAAGGCGCCCTCCGAGAAGGTGGTCGACCGCTGGATGGCGCGTCGCGCCGCCGCGCGGGCCGACGCCTCGCGGTCGGCGCTGGAGCGCAGCCTCACCCAGGACTACGCGGCGTCGCTCGCCCATCTCGAAGACCTCAAGGACCTCGCGTGGTCCATCGACTTCACCGCCGGCGCCGATCTCGACGCCCAGGCCCAGGTCGCCGCGGACGCCCTGTCCATGGGCGTGAGCCGCTGTGTCACCCTCAACGCCGGCACGCCCGGCGCCTGGGACACCCACACCCAGAACGATGCGCTCCAGTCGCCGCTCTGGGAGTCCACGTTCGCCGGGCTGGGGCAGCTCATCGAGCGCCTCCGCCAGACGCCGGGCACCTCCGCAGCCACCCTCGCCGAAGAGACGGTGGTGGTGTTGCTCTCCGAGATGGGGCGCACTCCCGCGCTCAACGGCTTCACGGGCAAGGATCACTGGCCGTTCACCTCGGTGCTCCTCTGGGGCGACGGCCTCGTCGGCGACCGGGTGATCGGCGGCTTCGATCCCAACTACTACGGCTTCAACATCGACCCGGCTTCCGGAGACGTGTCCGACGGTGGCGAGGTGCTCTCTGCCGAAGCGGTCGGCGCCACCCTCCTGGCGCTCGCCGATGTGGATCCCGCTGAATACGTAGATGTCGACCCGATCATGGGGGTGGTGGCGTGATCTTCCTTCTCGCGGCGTGCGCCTCCCCGCCGACCGGCTCCGACTCCGGCCCGGTCGACACCGCCGACACCTCGGCCAACGTCGATCCGTGCGTCGATGCGCCGCACCTCACCTGGGAGACCTTCGGGCAGGGCTTCCTCACCGCACAGTGCCAGACCTGCCACGCGTCCACCGCGCCAGATCGCCACGGCGCTCCCGACGAGGTCACCTTCGACACGGTCGAGCAGGCGTGGTTGTTCGCTGATTCGATCCTCTCGTCCTCGACGGGGGGGATGCCGAGCATGCCCCCCGCGGGCGGGGTCCCGGAGGACGATCGCCAGCGGCTCACCTGGTGGCTCAGCTGCGGGACGCCGGGGACCTGATCGGGAACCGCGCGTCGCGCTACGTGTCTCGGGGTCCCGTGCTCGTCCTCCTCGCCGGCTTCCTCCTCCTCGCCTGCGCGTCGGCGTTCGGCACGGGTTCTCCGGTCCACACGGGCGGCACAGCTCCGGAAGCGCTCCCCATCGCGGCTCCCGCCGGCGCCGGCAGCGACGTCCCCGCCGACCCTCCCTCGCCGCCGGTGAGCCGTCCCCTGCGGGTGCTCCCGCCCGAAGCACCGACCCGCCCGCTCCGCGTCCTCGTCGACGCCGGCCACGGAGAGGAGAAGAACCGAGGCAACACGTCGGTCACCTGCCGCGCCGAGGCGGACTTCACCCGCGGTCTGCAGGACGCCACCGCTCGCGCGCTTTTCGCCTTCTCCGGCCTCACGGTGCGCTCCAGCCGCCCCGATGCCCTCCCCGTGTCCTACGACGCCCGGCTCCGTGACCTGGCGGCGTGGCCCGCCGACGCTGTCATCAGCCTCCACAGCGACGCACGCGCGGCCGCGAACCCCGCGATCGACGCGCAGTCGGGCTGTTGGGGCGAGACCGGCGCGACCGGCTTTGCCCTCCTCTACAGCGACGAAGGGGAGGAGCCGCTGGTGACTGCCCGCCGACGCCTCGCCGTCGAGCTGTCGGCCGCGATGGTCGACGCCGGGTTCGAACCCTACGACGGCACCGACTACCCGGGCCTGTACGGCAAAGAAGGGGAGGGGGTCTTCGTCGACCGGCACACGATGAAGAAGCGGATCCGGATGCTGCGACGCAGCAAGGTGCCGTTGGTCATCGTGGAGACCCACCAGGCGCTCGACCGCGCCGACGTGGCGCTCTGGGACGATCCCGCCACCGCCCCCGCGTTCGCCAGCGCGGTGGCCCGGGCGGTGGTGCGCGCGAACCGCTGAGGCCGGCGGGCGCCCGGCCCGGCCCGCATCACCACGATTGTGCCGCCCTACTTCACGCCGAATACGTAGTCAGTGTCGTAGGTTCGCACGTAGAGCTTGTCGTCGGCCAGCACGAACCAGTCGGGACCCGTGCTGAGCGTGGTTCGACTCAAGACGCGGCCATCGGCGCGGTCGAGCAGCACCATGGCGTCGGGTTCGCCGGTGAAGCCGTAGCCGCAGACGATCGCGTCGCGGATCACGACGAAGGACGTCGCATTGCAGACCAGGGGATCGGAGCGCCAACGAAGGTCTCCGGTCGCCACGTCGATGGCGGTGACATACGCATTTTTACCGTAGGAGGTGGACGCGTAGGTGCGGTGGGAGGTGGACAGGTACAGGATGTCCTCGACGATCCACGCCCAGCGCACGCCACCGTGGACGAACGCCTCGTCTCCCCGAACGGCCTTCTTCGGCGTGAGCCACGATCCGACGTCCCACGCGCCGCGAACCTGCCGGTCCGCGCCATAGACCACGACCACGCTGGCGTCGTTGCCGGTCCCGAACAGCGCGGTGAGCGTGCTCCCCTGATCGATCACCCGGATCAGTGGCCGCCCACCGATCGCGTCGGGCATCCAGTCGGGACGCGTTTCGAGCACGGGAAGATGGAGGTCGTTCGTGGAGAACCAGGCGTCTTCATCGGTGATCTTGTTCTTCACCGCGCTGACGCGGGTGAGCTCGGGCGCCGCCCGCCCGGCGGTCGGCACCGACTTGACCACGGCGTGGGCATCCGGGGGAATCGGGAGGATGCGCGGGAGGAGGTCCTCCGCGTGGGCGGCGGCGGTGAGGAGCGCGGCGAGGAGCATGGCCGTACGTACCCTCTCCGGACGCGGCAGCCCACGCTCCTGCCGCGACATCGACGCGCGGCCGGCGCGGCGCGTGGCTATGTTGAGCGCATGGAACGTCTCCTCCCGTTCACCGTCGCCCTCCTCGCCGCCTGCGCCACGTCGAGCCCCACCGGGACGGCCACCGACACCGGCAACCCCGCCGACACGGGGGACACCGCGGACACCGCCGACACGGGGGATACCGGAACCTGGAGCCCGACCGGCAACCTCTGCGTCACCGTGAGCCGCCCCGGCGAAGCGCCCCTCGGTGGCACCGCCTTCGTCGCCACGATCGCGGCCGATCAAACCGCGTGCATCAACGTTGACACCGGCTCAACCTGGTACGGCGAGACCGTCACCGGCGGCGACGTGGTCGACGATCACTTCGACGCGACCGTAGAGCCGGGGAGCTACGGCGTGGAGGTGGTCGCGGGCGGCGGCTGGTCGGGCTGCGCCGCGGTGGACATCACCGGCACAGACGTCTGCGCCACCGAGGCGCTCGTGGAGCTGGGGTACGAAGCCCAGGTCGACAAGCCGAACGTCTACCTCTACCCGACGCGGCCGATGAACGTCCGCGTCAGCGTTCCCGCGCGGCGCCTCACGGAGACGGACCCGCTGTACCCCGCGGACGGCTGGCGGGTCCGGGCGTTCCCGGATGGCCGGCTCGCGACGCCCCAGGGCGCGCGGGACTACTTGTTCTACGAGCTCCGCTGGCCGGTGGAGCGCTTCCAGACGGAGGCCGGGTGGTGTGTCCGGGGCGACCTCGCGCAGGCCAGCATCGAGGACGCGATGGCCGGCCTCGGCTTCTTCCCCAGTGAGATCGAAGACTTCTCCGACGCCTGGGACCCGAGCTTCCCTGCCGCGGAGTGGATGACCGTGTACCCGCAGGTCGAGTTCAGCTCGCTGGTCATCGAGCCGGTCCCGGAGCATCTGTTGCGCGCCTGGTTCTACGTCACCGACGGCTGTGCAGCCGTGCCGGAGCCGCAGCTCCAGCCCGTCGATCGTGCGGGGTGGAACGCTGCGGAGTGGGGCGTGAGCTTCGCGTCGCCGCTGGTGCGCGACGAGGTGATCGTCGAGGGGTGGCGGTAGGGACTTCGGCTTACCTGTCCACGGGCTGGCGGCGCCATACCGCCCTGCCACCCGGCCAGGTCGGCGGTCGAGGAGCCACCGGCGGCGAGCCAAGGAGGCCGAGCGCACGACCTGAAGGCCCGCCCGACCCTGCGGCACGGGGCGCGTACTGCATTGCGGCGTGACGTCTTGACGCAGCGCAGCATGCACGATAGCGTGCGGGCGCCCCTGGAGCTTCGGATGTCCACCACCCTCGCCGCCCCCGCGATGCCTACCGCTGCGCCGCAGCACAGCATGGGCGCTGCGCCGATGGAAGCCGCGACCGACCCGGCCGCGATCCGTGGCCTCGCCCTCCTCGGGCTGGTGTACGTCTTCAACTTCCTCGACCGCAACCTGATCCTCATGCAGTTCGGGGCGATCAAGACGGAGTTCGCCCTCGGGGACCGCGAGCTGGCGTTCCTCGGCACCACCTCCTTCGTGATCTTCTACACGCTCCTTGGGGTGCCCTTCGGCCGCCTCGCCGACCGCGTGCCGCGCACCAAGATGATCGCCGCGGGGCTGTTCACCTGGAGCCTCTTCTCCGGGCTCACCGGCCTCGCCCACGACTTCTGGACGTTGTTCGCCTGCCGCGTGATGGTCGGGATCGGGGAGGCCAGCCTCGGCCCGGCCGCGCTTTCCTTGCTGGCCGACTGGTTTCCGCCCCGCCGCCGTGCCACGGTGCAGTCGATCTACTGCGCTGGTGTGCCGCTCGGTGCCGCGGCCGCGTTCTTCCTGGGGAGCTGGATCGGGCAGGCTTACGGATGGCGGCAGGCGTTCTACTTCCTTGGTTTCCCTGGCGTGGCGCTCGCGGTGCTCGTGTGGATGCTCCCCGAGCCGGCCCGCACCACCCCGGCCGCCGCGACGCCGGTCCCCGCGGACTGGCGAGGGGTGATCGGCGCGCCGGCGTTCCGCTGGCACGTCGCCGGGTACGCGTTGTTCGCCGCCGCCAGCTACTCGCTCTCCATCTGGGTGCCCAAGCTCTTGGAGCTGGGCTTCGGGGTGGCGAAGACCGACATCGGTCTCCTCGGCGGCTTCGGCAGCCTCTTCGCCGGCGGCCTGGCCACGGCCTTCGGCGGCTGGTTCGGCGACCGCTGGCGCGCCCACCACCCGGGCGGGCGGATGCGCTTCTCCGCGGTGCTCGCGATGGCCTGCGCCCCGCTCTGGCTCGTCTTGCTGCACAGCGGCAGCCTCCCGGTGATGTTCGCCGCGTACGTGCTGCTGCTCGGGCTCGGTCTCGCCTGGCTGGGCCCCGCCGCCGCGGACGTGGTGACGATCGCCGGGCCCGCGCAGCGCGGCCTCGCGGTCGGCGCCTATCTCTTCGTGGTCAACCTCGTCGGCTACGGCATCGCGCCCCCGCTCACCGGGCAGCTGGCGGACATGCTCGGCGGCGCTGCGGTGCCCATGGCCGCCCGCGACGCGCTGATGGTGGCCCCGCTGTGCTGCATCGCGGCAGCCGCGCTGTTGTGGCGCGGCAGCAAGCTGGTCCCGGCGGCGTAGGCGGCGCGGCTTGCGCCGGATTAGCCGGCGCCCATGTCGCGCCTGCCGCCGATCGTCGCCTTCGCCGCTCCCTCCGGCACCGGGAAGACGACCCTCCTCGAAGGCGTGATCCGCGAGCTTGTCGGCCGGGGACTACGGATCGGGGTGCTGAAGTCCGACGCGCACCGACTGGTGCTCGACAAGCCGGGCAAAGACTCCTGGCGGTTCTCGGAGGCGGGCGCCGGTTGCGTCGCCGTGCTCAGCGCCGAGCGCCTCGCCCTGTTTCAGCGCCTCGAAGGCGAGGTCTCTCTGGTCCACGTGGTGCAGCGCCTCCTTGGCGACGCCGACCTCGTGCTCGCCGAGGGCTTCCGCGGCTCGGGGCTCCCGACGATCCGGGTCCACCGCGAAGGCGGTCCTTCCACGGAGGGGTGGGCGCCGCCCAAGCACGTCATCGCCTGGGCGAGCGACGTTGCGGTGGCGACGGAGCTGCCGGTACTGCCGTTGGGCGACGCAGCGGCGGTGGCGGAGTGGGTGTGGGCGCGCTTTGGCGTCGCCGCTCCGCCGCGCCGGCCGACGTTGGTCCTGCCGGTGGCGGAGGCCGAGGGGCTCGCGGCGACGGTGTCGGTGGCCGAGCGGCTCTCGCGTGAGCTGGACGCGCCGGCGTTGGTGGTGGCCGCGCCGGCGGTCGCGGTCTCCGCCGCGTCCTTGACCGGGCGCGTACGCGTCGTCGGCGATCTACGGCCGCAGCTCGGTCTCCTCGGAGCGCTGTTCACCGGCCTCGCCTCCGGCGACACGCCCGAGGTGCTCCTGGTCGGTGCCCGCCATCACGCGGCGCCCGTCGCCCTGCTCCGCGGACTTCTGGCGTCCGGTTCCCCCACGGCCGACCTGGTCTATCCGCTGGTCGACGGGCGTCCCGAGCCGGCGCTTGCGGTGTACGGCCACCGCTGCCTGTCCAGCATCCAGGCGGCGCTGCTCTCCGGCGAGCTCAAGCTCACCGGGTGGTGGGGCCAGGTGCGCAGCGCCGCCGTCCCGCCGGAGACCTGGGCTACGTGGGACCCCGGCCGGGTTGCCTTTCCGGTGTAGGTCGATCCGGGGGGCGCTCGCCGCGGCACGGATCCTCCGTGTTCGCCCTTCACGGGCACGTTAGACGCCGACCACCGAGGCGGGCATGGACCGGGAAACGCTGGCGGCGAGCCTCCTCGCTGTACGCAACGCGACCGTGGCGCTCGCCGACGGGCTCTCCGGCGAAGACTGTCAGGTCCAGTCGATGCCCGACGCCAGTCCCGTGAAGTGGCACCTCGCGCACACGACCTGGTTCTTCGAGGCGTTCGTGCTTGGCCCTCACGCGGGGCTGGCCCCGTACAACCCGGGTTGGTCCTTCCTGTTCAACTCCTACTATGAGTCCGTCGGCCCGCGTCACGCCCGGCCGCGTCGCGGCGACCTCTCCCGGCCTTCCCTGGCGGAGGTGATCGCCTGGCGCGTGGCGGTGGACGAGCAGCTCGCGAACTTTGCGGCCACCGCGTCGGCGGAGGCGTGGCACGCGGCGGCGGGCGCGATGGAGCTCGGGCTCCACCACGAGCAGCAGCACCAGGAGCTCATCCTCACGGATCTGAAACATCACCTCGCGGCCAACCCCCTTCGCCCGGCCTACCGAGCCCCCGCGCCGATCGTGGCCCCGGCTGCGCGTACGCCCGGCTGGGTGGAGTTCCCGCAGGGTCTGGTGGAGATCGGCACCACGGGTCCGGGGTTTTCGTTCGATAACGAGGGCCCCCGCCACAAGGCTTGGCTGGAACGGTTCCGCCTCGCAGACCGACTCGTCACCGTCGCCGAGTGGGAGTCGTTCATCGCCGATGGCGGCTATGACCGGCCGCTTTTGTGGCTCTCCGAGGGGTGGGCGTGGCGAACCGCGACCGACATCCGCGCGCCGCTGTACTGGGAAGGCGACGCCCACTTCACCCTCTCCGGCCTCCGGAAGCGCGGCCCCGACGAGCCCGTGGTGCACGTCTCCTGCTTCGAGGCGGACGCCTTCGCTCGCTGGGCCGGCGCCCGTCTGCCCACCGAGGCCGAGTGGGAGTTCGCGTTCTCCGCCCTCCGCGCCGACGACGGCCCGTTCGTGGAGGGGCGGCAGTGGCACCCGAGCCCCGCTGGTGACGCGCCGGGGCTCCGCCAGGGCTTCGGCGACGCCTGGCAATGGACCGCCTCGGCGTACTCCCCCTACCCGGGCTACCGCGCGGCCGAGGGGGCGTTCGGCGAGTACAACGGCAAGTTCATGGTGAGCCAGATGGTGCTCCGAGGCGCCTCGTGCGCTACCCCGCGATCGCATTCGCGGACTTCGTACCGGAACTTCTTCTACCCCAAGGACCGGTGGCAGTTCACCGGGGTGCGGCTGGCCCAGGATGTCTGAGCTCCCCGCGAACGGAGCCGCGATGACCGACGATCGCCTCTTGCGGGTGGTGCTCCACGGCCTCGCCTCGTCCCCGAAGACCCTGCCTCCGACCTTGTTCTACGACGAGGCAGGCTCGGGGCTGTTCGACCGGATCACCACGGTGGAGGACTACTACCCCACCCGGGTAGAGGCGGAGATCTTTCGGGAGCACGCGGTCGAGATGGCGATGGCGGCGGCGGACGGCGCCGCCCGGGTGGTGATGGTGGAGCCGGGCTGCGGAAGCGGCGCGAAGGCTGCGTCGCTCCTGGCGCATCTCCCCGCGGTCGCCTACGTCGGCATCGACGTGTCGGTCACGGCGCTCACCGCGGGCGCGTCGAGGTTGGAAGAGGCCTTCCCGAAGGTGACGGTCATGGCCGTCGAGGCGGACTACCACGAGCCGTTCACGCTCCCAGCCCTCCCGGAGGGCCGGCGAATCGGGTTCTTCCCCGGGTCCACCATCGGCAACTTCGATCCCGACGACGCCGTACACTTCCTGGCGAACATGCGGGAGATCGTGCGTCCCGGCGGGCGTTTCTTGATCGGCGTGGATCTTTGGAAGGACCCGGCGGTGCTCCGCCGCGCCTACGACGACCGCGAGGGGGTCACCGCGGCCTTCAACAAGAACGCGCTCGCCCACCTCAACCGAAGGTATGCGGCCGACTTCGTGCTGGCCCAGTTCGGGCATCTCTCCCGGGTGGACGCCGCGCTCGGTCGGGTCGAGATGCACCTCCAGGCGCGCGAGGCGGTGGTGTTCCACGTCGCCGGCCGACGATTCTCGATGGCCGCGGGTGAGACGATCCACACCGAGAACGCCTACAAGTACGACATCCCGGGCTTCGGGGCGCTCGCGGGGCGCGCCGGATTCCAGCTTCGGCAAACGTGGACGGACGCGGGGAGCCGCTTCGCGGTGCTGCTGCTGGCTGCCTGATCTCGCGGCGTTATTCGCCCGCCGCCCGGAAGTCGGCGGTGGCGAACGCCCGACCCGCGCTGAGCGACACATTCCAGAGGGACGTGCCATCGGCGGCGAGCTGATCGATGCGGCCGGCCGAGGTCCAGTCGACAAAGGTGACATCGTCGGCGATCCGCTCGGCGTTGCCCAGGAAGCTCGTGAGCAGGCACGACTCGCCCGTGAGGCGGCTGCGTTCGGTCACGGTCGTCGCGGCCGTGTCCACATGGACCTCGCTGACCCACGAGCAGGTGTGGAGGGGATCGTGGAGGAAGTCGCCGCGGTTGAACAGGAGCACATCGCCATCGGGGAGGATCGATGCCCCGTGCGGAAACAGGCTCACGGTGGCGGTATCCGGATAGTCCCCGATGCCGTTGGCGAAGAGCCACCGGGTCTCCCCGGTGCTCGCCGAGAGGCGCGCGACCATGTCGTAGCCCGCGCCGGTGATCACCAGGTCGTCGCTCGCTTCGTCCCACGAGATGCTGTTGACGTGGCTCCAGTCGAGCGCGGTCGGATCCGGCACGTAGAAGCCGGCCTCCCACTTGTCGGAGGGGATGTACGGCTCTTCGTCGAAGGCGTTCCACACGGTGGTGGCCCCGCCCTCGTCGAGGGTGACCACGTGGTCGCCGAGCACCCGGTCGCTGCCGATGTCGCGGAGCTCCCAGGTCAACCCGGCGTAGCGGCCGTCGCCGAGCTGCGTGAAGTCGGTGTGGAGGCCCGGAGCCGTGGCCACGACGGTCTGCTGGCCGTTGAAGCTGAGGCGGTGGATGCTGCCGTCGAGGTCGGCGGAGGTGGTCTGCACCAGGAAGAGGAGGGCGTCCTGCCCCCGCTCGAACTCGGTCGAGAAGATCGTGCCGTTGACCCCCTTCACCGGGTTCGCCCAGATCACGCGCGCCTGCCCGTCGAAGATCATCATCCACTGTTCGTCGGTGACGCCGGGGACGAGGATGGGCGCGGCGGTGAAGCCGTCGATGGCGCCGCTCGCGGCCGTCCCTTCGCTCGCGGGCACGCCAGCGGGCAGCGCGCCGTTGCTGGCCGTGCCGGCGCCGACGCAGCGGGCGCCGTCGGCGTCGCTGACGAAGACCCGCCAGTTGAAGGAAACGTCGGGGAGCACGCCAAGGAGCAGGGCGCTGCGTTCGGGACCCGTGCTCCCCACCCGGCTGGTGCGGGTCAGCCCGTCGCCGTTGTCGAACTCCGCCCAGGCTGCGACGCCTTCCGGCGCGGTCCAGCGCAGCTCGGGCACCGTGTCCACCCCGGATCCGCCGACGTGCGCGTCCGCTTCGTTGCTGCAGTCGGCGTCGACCGGGCCGCTGTCGCTGTCGGCGGTGGCGCTGTCCGAGGGGAGGGCACCGACGGTGCCACAACCGAGGAGCAGCAGGATCACCGGGCGGCCTTGAGGCGGGTGAGCAGATACGGGGCGGGGTTGAGGCTGTCGGCTGCGCGCAGCATCATCACCCACGTGGAACCGGTGGAGATTCCGGTGAACGCGGTTTCACCACGGAGATCGTCGAGTGTGGCCTCGGGCCGGCCGTTGAGCTGGAGAGTCCAGGACTCATCCACCAGCGCGTCGAGGTCGAGGGCGGCGGAAGAGAGCGCCTCAGGCGTCTCGTCGAAGCGGTAGAGCGCCAGCTCGGTGGCGGTCGAGCGTACGAATTCGTGGCCGAAGCCGTCGGTCTCCACGGCCGACCAGTCGAGCACGACGTCCGTACGGCCGGGCTCGACGATCACGGGCGCGAACGCGGCGAGGTCGACATCCACGGCGAGGCGGCTGGTGGAGTTGTCCACGATCACCTTCTCCTCGGCGGCGCTCTCCGAGGGGAGCAAGAACGCGACGGAGGCGGCGGTGGAGCCTTCGTCGCGGGCGAGGATGACCATCCAGGTGGTGCCGCCGACGAAGTAGTCGGGCGCGTCCACCGTGTTTCCGCTCGTGCCGAAGCCGGAGAGCTGAACGGTGGTGCCCGTGGGGTAGGCGGTGAGCCAGCCTGCGACGTCGGACTGCTGGAGCTCATCGTTGACCAGACGCTCGCGGATCTCCGCCGGCGCCAGGTTGCGGAACGCCAGGAGGGAGACCTGATCGATGTCGACCGCGGGGTCCACGGGGTGGCCCTGGAGGTCCTGCGTGAGCCCCGCGAAGTCGATCACCACGTCTTTGCCAGGGGCGAGCAGCGCTTCGGCGGCGGTGAGCTCCGCGGAGAGCCGGTACTGGTTGGCATCGGTGAGCGCGCACAGGTCGCAGCCCGGCTCAAGGACGGTCTCGTCCGCGGGTGCACAAGCGAGCATAAGGAACAGCACGTGTCTACCATGCCCCGGCCCCCGATCGGTCGCCGTCCAGGGAAAGTCAACCCCCCGCTGACAATCCAAATACTCGTATCCGGTGCGGGTACGAAGGCGGGGCGCCGGCGCGCGCGAAGTCCGCACGAATTAGCTTGTCAAAATGTCGGCTCCCTACGTTCTGACCCTGGGGATCGCGCAGGATGGCGGCCACCCTCAACCCGGCTGTGCGCGCCCGTGTTGCGCGGACGTTTCGGTCCGCCACCTGCCCGCCTGCCTCGCCATCGTCGACCCCGAGGCCGACCTGCGTTGGCTGGTGGACGCGACGCCCGCGCTGCCCGAGCAGCTTCAGCGGCTCGCCGTCTCTGCGCCGGGGCCGCTGTCGGGGATCCTCCTCACCCACGCCCACGTCGGGCACTACCTGGGCCTCGCGTTCCTGGGCCGCGAAAGCATGGGCGTTCGCGGACTGCCCCTCGGGGTACAACCACGGATGGCCAGTTTTCTGGCGGTGAACGGGCCGTGGAACCAGCTGGTGGCGCTCGGCAACGTACGCCTCTGGACCAGCGCTTCGTTCGATCTCGGTCCCCGAATCCGCGTAGAGGCCGTGTCGGTGCCGCACCGTGATGAGTACAGCGAGACCGTGGCCTTCATCATCCGCGGCCCAAGCCGGTCCGCGCTCTGGCTCCCCGACCTCGACCGGTGGGAGGACTGGGATCGGAGGCTTGAAGCGGTGCTCGCCGAGGTGGACGTTGCCTGGATCGACGGCACGTTCTGGGCCGACGGCGAGCTGGAGCGCGACATGCGGGAGGTGCCGCACCCCCGGATGGTGGACACGCTCGGGCGGCTCGCGGCGCTCCCCGCGGCAGCACGCGCCAAGGTGCGCTTCGTGCACCTCAATCACACCAACCCGGCGTTGCGGGCGAACTCCCCGGAGGCTGCGGCCGTTCGGGCGGCAGGTTCGAGCGTGGCGTACGAAGGCGAGCGGGTGGAGCTGTGACGCCCCCGGCCTGCGAGGTCGGCCACGTGGCTCCGGGGTGGACGCCTGCGGTGATGGTCGCGGCGCCGGTCCCGGGCGTGACCTGCGTGGAGCCGGACGTGCCAAAAGGAAGGAACCTCGCCCTCTGCGGCGGCCTCACGGCGCTCGCCGGGCAGCTCGTGGTCCCCCCGGAGCGCTGCCCGGAGGCGCCGGGCGGCCTCAGCGTGGGCGACGGCACGACGGTCGGCGGCGTCCGGCTGGACTGTGCCGGTCGATACTCCCTGACCGTGGCCGAGGGAGCGGTGAACGCGAGGCTCGTGGATGCCACGCCCGACGCCTGCGCGAAGGTGCGGGCGCCCGTCTGGCGGCCCGATCTCACGGGACGCACGGTCTTCGCCCTCGCGGAGCAGCTCCCGGAGGAAGCCCTGCCGCTCGTCCCGGCCCCGCTCCGTCGCGCGGAGATCGTGCCGCAAGACCGGGGGCTCACGCTGGGAAAGAGCGGGCCGACGTACACGACCGGGGTGTTTTTCTGGTCGGGCGGGGTGGACCTTTCGGTCGACGGCTTCGCGCTCACCCTGGGAGACGACCGGGAGAACGAGGTGCCGATGGCCGCCATGGGCGGACCGGACCCGAGCCTCACGGTCGGCCCGGGGCCGATCGACGTGGTGGCGCCGTCGGTGCTCCGCACCCCAACCGGCGCGCCCCTCACCCTGCGCAGCTGGGGAGCGATCGCGGCGGATCGTGACGGCATGTCGCTCTCCCTCCAGCGGGTGCGGACGCCGGACGCACTGGCCTGCGGGCACGTCGCGGTGTCCGCAGGGACGCTGGTGAGCTTCGCCACCGCGATCCAGCCCGAGGAGGCGCCGACGGACGCGCAGCTCGGCTGTGCCTGCTACCACGTAGGCACCGCGCGGCCGCCAACCGCGTGCCCAGGCGACCTGGGGGCTCCCAGCGAGGTGCGCCTGGGGGCGGACTGGGCTCGCGTTTCTTGGAGCGCCTCTGGGTGCGAGGAGCTCTGTCGCTGAGCTCGGCGCCCGGGGAGGCTGGCTCGCAGACGGTGGCTCCTCGACCGCCGACGTGGGTCGGTGGGATGGACCGTGAGGCGCTGCGGCCCGCTGCCACCCGTGATCGGGAGTGGGTCGCGTCGGTTGCCGGGAGCGCGCCGGGGGGAGTAGGTTGCCTGCCCTCCTCTCCTGGCCCCTGCGCCCATGTCGATTCGGTGATGGAAGCCACGATCCGTCGAACCCTCGCTGGGGCGCTGGCGGTGGTCCTCCCGCTGCTGGTCCTCGCTGGCGCGGGTGCGTGGCTGCTGCGTCCGGAGCCGTGGTCCCCGAGCGAGAGTGTGCAGCAAATCGACGCGAACCTCGCGGCCAAGCCCTTCAGCGTCGTCGTGGTCGGCCCGTCGTTCTCTCGTACGGACGTGGAGCTGCGCACGCTCTCGGAGAACCTCGACCTCGAGCCGAAGGGCGCCGTCACGATGGCGTTCAACAGCGCCGGGCCCGCCACCTGGTACGCGATGCTGAAGTACCGGGTGTTCGACGCCGGCTACGCCCCGAAGCTCGTGGTGGTGGTCACCACGATCCAGTCGCTGCTCGCGGTGACCCCGTCGCCCACCTATCTTCACGATCTCACGGATCAATTCGCCGAGCCGGACGACACCATCCGTGAGCTGACGTTCGCGTCGGAGCGGCCGGCCTGGATGGAGCGCGCCCTTCAGCGCCGCGGCGAGCCCCGGGCGGCGCTGCTCAAGGCGTTCCGGGACGGCCCCGCCGCGCTCTTCTACGTCGGCTCCGACGGAGCCGACGCCGAGACGATCGCGGATGAAGCAGGGAAAGAGGTCTTCGGCGAAGAGCACGAGGCGGGCTCGTTTCAGATGGTCGGCGGTCGCGTGGCCGATGCGCACGAGGAGCTGGGCCTCTTCGGCGGGGGCGTGGCGGACGCTCGCCAAGGCTACCTTCCGGCGCTCGCCCGGCTGGTGCACGCCCACGGCGCCCAACTCGTCGTGGTTTTTGCGCCCACCGCGGCGCGCTTCCAGCCCTCCCAGTACCTCCCCGATGCGGCCGAGGCGGAGATCCTGGCCCTCGGCAACGAGCTCGGGGTCGGGTGGGTGGACCTGCGGCAGATGAAGCTGTCGGACGACGCGTTCAAGGACGGTCGGCACATGCGCCCGCCGGCAGCGAAGGAGTTCACCCTCCAACTGGCGGAGCGAATCACCGCGATCGGCGCGACGCGGCCCGGCCCCCTGGTGCGCCCCATCGCGCCGCTGGCGCTGCAATCGGTGGAGCGGATCGGCGCGGGACCGACCCTGGACCTGGGGACGGTCGCCGCAGGGGACGGCCCCTGCAAAGCGACGATCACGCTCACTGGCGCGGCGTCGCTCGCGGAGCCTCGGCTGGCCACGCTCCCCTGGCGGCGTCGCTCTCCGATTGAGGTGGTCCAAGGCGACCGGTTGCTCAAGCGCACCCGAGGCGGAGAGGCGCTCACCGATGGCTGCATCGGGAAGTACAGCTATGCCGACGGCCGGATCGACGTGCGACTCGCGAAGGGACCTTCGGGAGCGATCGAGCTGCGCCTCGCCGACGCGCTGCCGGTGCGCGACGGCAAGGAGGACGAAGCCTGGTGGTTGTGGCCCTCCACCTCCCTGAAGTGGACCTACGGCGCGCCACCCGAGGCGGAGGGCGCGGAGCTGACGGTCGACGTGGAGGTGAGGCCCGTGGAGACCGCGGCTGCGGCGCCGGTGGTGCGCGTCGGGGAGCGACAGGTGGAGCTCAGCCTGGAGTCGGGGCGCTTCGTCGGCAGCCTCTCGGTGCCGCGGCCGGAGGGTCCGTGGTCGATCGAGGTGGAGAGCCCGGCGGGCGCGGCCTACGCGGAGGTTCACGCGCTCACGTGGCACGTCGGCGAGCAGCTGCAGGACGTGGTGGCGCCCGCGGTCATGCGCTGGGCGGACCTGGCGAAGGCCGCCGAGGTCCGCGGTTCGGCCACGTCGGCGTTCGCGACCGCGACGGTCACGCCGGAGGGCGACCACGGGTGGATCGCGGCGCCTTGGCGCAACGTCAGCGGCTGCTCGCCCCTCTCCGTCCTCGCGGATGGCGCCCCGCTCGAGCACGCGAGGCCCGACTCGTTCGACGCACGAATGCCGCCGGAGTCCGGTCTGGCGCACCTCAAGGACCGGCTGTGGTTCCCGGCGGCCGCGGCGGGGAGCTCGCCGGCCTACACCGTCGGGCTCGACCCCGAGCGCCGTTGCTGGGCGAAGGCGTGCCGCTCCTGCGGAACGCGGCTCTGGGTGTACCCCGGGGACAAGCTCACGATTTCGCCGAGCGAAGACACCCGCCGCGCGGAAGGCGGGCTGAGGTTGGCCCGGGTGCGGGTGCTGGCGGTCGCCGCCGCGGGCGAGTCCGACGCCGCGCCCCTGGCGTTCGAGCTGCGCCTCGGAGACCAGACGGTCGCCACAGCGGCGCTCAGCCTCGCCGCGATGGCCAAGGGGGACGAGGTGCCCGTGCGCCCGCCGGTCATCGGCCACTACGGCCAGCCCTTGACGATCGAGCTTCAAAACCCGGCGGAGAACCCTCCGATGTTGTTCACCTTGTGGGGAGGGGCGGACTGAGATGTCCTTTGTCGACACGGACTTCCTGCTGTTTTTCCCGGTGGTGTTCATCGGGTACTGGCTGCTTCAGAAGCGGCGGTGGCAGAACATTTTTCTGCTCCTGGCCTCCCAGGTCTTCTACGGGTGGTTCGATCTGCGCCTCCCGCTGCTGCTCCTGGCGGTGACCGGGATGAACTACGGGGCCGCGATCCTCGTGGATCGTCACCCCGAGCAGAAGGGGCGCATCCTCGCCGCCGCCGTGCTGCTCAGCGTGGTGAACCTGTGCACGTTCAAGTATTTCGGATGGTTCGCCGCGGAGATCATCCCAAAGCTGGTGGGCCCCGAAGAGGCGGGCCGCATCGCGGCGCTGCACGTGGCCTTGCCGCTCGGGCTCTCGTTCTACACCTTCCACAACCTCGCCTACACCATCGACGTCGCGCGGGGTCGCCTTCGTGTGCGCCACGATCCGGTCGACTACTTCCTCTACGGCTCGTACTTCCCCCAGCTCGTCGCGGGACCCGTGGAGCGGCCCCAGAACGTGCTCCCGCAGCTGGAGTCGGAGCGCTACTTCGACTGGTCGCGGGTCACGAGCGGGATGGGCCTCGCGTTGTGGGGTGGGTTCAAGAAGGTGGCCTTGGCCGACGCGATCTCCCCCTACGTCGACCTGATGTTCCTCCACCAGGACCCCTCGTGGGCGATGGTGTGGACCGGCGTCCTCGGCTTCACCATCCAGGCCGTGACCGACTTCTCCGGGTACACCGACATCGCACGGGGAACCTCGCGGATGCTCGGGATCGAGCTGATGGACAACTTTGCCCATCCCTACCTGGCCGCGACGCCCATGGAGTTCTGGACGCGCTGGCACATCTCGTTCTCGACGTGGCTACGTGATTACGTGTATATGCCCGCCTGCTTCTCCGACTCCGTGCGGGACTGGGTCACCATCCCGTTCACCGGAGAGTGGAGCCCGTTCTGGAACACCGCCCGGGCGCTCGCGATCACGATGTTGGTCTCGGGGATATGGCACGGCTCCACCGCGAACTTCATCCTCTGGGGCGCGTACTACGCCGTGATCGGCACCGCCTACGCCGCCGTCGTGGCGAAGCTCCCCAAGAAGTGGAAGAAGGATGGGCGGTGGCGCTACCTCACCGTCCCGGTGATGTTCGGGTTCACCCTGTTCGGGATGCACATTTTCCGTCAGCCGTCGGTGCCGGTGCTGCTCAGGCACCTCACGCTCAACCCGCTCGGGGGCACGCCGGAGCAGTGGACTGTGAGCGCGTCGATGCTCGGGCTATGTGCCTACGCGGCCCTGCCGCTCGGCCTGGCCATCGTCTACGAGCGCTTCCTCGCCCCCCGGGTCAAGGACGCTGTCTGGTTCCTCCCCGTGCGCACCACCGTCTGGGCGGTCTTCGCGGTCGCGATCTTCTCCTCCGTCCGCACCTCCAGCGGCGACTTCATCTACTTCCAGTTCTGACCGGAGCACCCCATGGCCGACACGCTCAGCAAGCTTCAGGACGTCTTCCGCGACGTTTTCGAGGACGACGATCTCGTCATCTCCCGCGCCACCACCGCGGCGCAGGTCTCCGCGTGGGACTCCGTCATGCACGTCACGCTGATGATGGCCGCAGAACGTGCGTTCAAGCTCCGCTTCAAGTCGGGCGAGGTCACCGGGCTCAAGAACGTGGGCGAGCTGGTGGACCTCATCGACCGCCGCCTGGGGGGCTGAGGTGTCGCGCCTCGAGCAGATGTTCGCGTACGCCCGCGCCAACCACCCGCGCTCCGTGCGCGGCATGGAAGAGGCGTTGGCGAAGGACCCGGAGCTCTTCACCGAGGTCGCCGAGAAGTTCGGCGGCTGGGCCGCCGGGGTGCACGGGGACGAGGGCTGGGCGCCGCTCTGCGTGGATGCCTACGTCAACTTCTCCAACGACGTGATCATGGCCCAGGCCCGCTACGAGGCGGACGGGCACTACGAGAACTCCTCGTTCGCCGAGTGCGAAGCCAGCGTATACGCCGACCGCGAGGTGATGGACGAGTACCTCTGGGGCGTCTTCCTCACCAACTTCTTGTGGTCGCACCACATGGAGCTCTCCCGGGTCTTCCGGGACCGCTTCGCGCGGAAGATCGCGGCGAACGCCTCGGTGGTGGAGATCGCGCCGGGGCACGGCGGCTGGGGCGTGTGGCTGCTCTCCGAGCGTCCGGACGCGCGGCTCCAGGCCTTCGACATCTCCCCGTCGTCCATCGCGATCGCCTCGTCGATCGCCAAGTCGGCCGGCGTGGCCGATCGGGCCAGCTACGAGCGCCGCAACGCGCTCGATCTGAGCGCGCTCCCGGCTGGGGAGGCGGATGCGTGCCTCTGCTCGTTCCTCATCGAGCACCTCGAAGAGCCCGAGAAGCTGGTGGAGGTGATGGCCCACCTGCTCAAGCCTGGCGGAAAGGCCTGGCTCACCGGCGCGCTCACCGCGGCCCAGATCGACCATATCTACGAGTTCCGCAAGGAGTCGGAGCTGGTCTTGATGGCCGAGAAGTACGGCTTCCGGGTGCTGGAGACCATGTCCGTGGCGCCCTTGCGTACGCTCCCGAAGGCGCGCTTCGTCCCGCGCTCGATGGGGCTCCTCCTCCAGAAGCGGACGACGGAGCTCGGCTAGCATGTCCGATGTGTTCACGGACGTCACCCGGCTCCGGAAGGAAGGTCGGGTGGAAGAAGGACTTCGCCTGCTCCGAGACGCTCTGCGTCGCCAGCAGGTGCCGGCGGAGTCCTACGAGCGCGCGGGCCGGCTCATCGCGCGGGAGAACCCGGGCGGCGTGAAGGTGCGGGTGCTCGGGCAGTGCACCACGGCGTGGATTCCGCCGGTGCTCACGGCGGTGGCGCACGAGCGGGCCACGCCGATGTCGGTGAAGGACGGCGACTACGACAACATCCTCCAGGAGCTCGGCCGCGGCGAAGCGGCCGACGTGCTGGTCCTCATCCCGTGGACGCAGCGGCTCTTCTCGGGGGACGACCTTCAAGCCGCCATCGACGGCGAGCTGTCCTTCTGGGAGGCCGCCTGGGCGATGCGCGGGGCGGTGAAGCTGGTGCAGGTCGGGTACGACTACACGGGCGCGGGCCCGGCCGGGATCTCGCTGGCGGGCCTCGGGGGCGAGCGGGTCGCGCGGGTGCGGGCGATGAACGCGGCGCTCCGGGCGCGGCTCCCCAAGGGCGCCGCCTGGGTGGACCTCGAGCAGGTCGTCGGCGAGGTCGGCCGCTCGCGGTTCTACGACCCCCGGCAATACCACTGGACCAAGATGCCCTGGTCGTCTGAGGGTATCGTGGCGCTCTGCCGGGCGCTCCACGCGTCGATCCGGGCGCTCACCACCGGCCCCAAGAAGGTGCTGGTGCTCGATCTCGACAACACCGTCTGGGGCGGCGTCGTGGGCGAGACCGGCCCGATGGGCGTCGCCATCCGCGAGACGCCCGACGGCGAGGCGTTCCGCGCCTTCCAGACCTACTGCGCCGGGCTCACCAAGCGCGGCGTGCTGCTCGCGGTCGCGTCGAAGAACAACGCGGCCGACGCCCGGGAGCCCTTCGAGAAGAACCCCGACATGGTGCTGAAGCTCTCGCACTTCGCGGGGTTCGAAGCGAGCTGGGACCCGAAGGCGATGGCGCTCTCCCGCCTGGCGAAGACGCTTCGCCTGGGCCTCGACAGCTTCGTCTTCTTCGACGACAACCCCGCCGAGCGGGAGCACATCCGGCAGGCGCTCCCGGAGGTCGAGGTGGTGGAGGTGCCCGAAGAGCCGGCGCTCTACGTGCGCGCGCTCGAAGCGGGGAGCTGGTTCGAGGCGGTGGGGCTCACGGCGGAGGACGCCGCGCGGGCCGAGCAGTACCGCGCGGAGGCGGAGCGGCGCACCGCCGAGGAGAACTTCGCCTCGCTCGACGACTACCTCACCTCACTCGCGATGGTCGCCGACGTCCGCGAGGTGGACGACGCCGATTTGGAGCGCGTCGTGCAGCTCCTCGGCAAGACCAACCAGTTCAACCTCACCACGCGCCGGCACGGCACCGACGTGGTGGACGAGCTTCGGAAGGACCCGCGCGCCATCGCCCTCTCCATCCGCCTCGCCGACCGCTTCGGGGATCACGGCCTGGTCGCGGTCATGTTCGGCGTGCCGCACGACGACGAGACCGTGCGGGTGGACACGTGGCTGATGAGCTGCCGGGTGATCGGCCGCACCGTTGAGCAGTTCTCCTGGGCGAAGTTCCTGGATGCGGCGCGCTTGCGGGGCTACCGGCGCGTCGTCGGCGAGTATCTCCCCACGGCGAAGAACGCGCAGGTGGCCGAGCTGTACGACCAACTCGGGCTGCCGGTGGTCGAGGGGGGCGGGGAGGGGAAGGTCTACGCCGCGACGCTCGAGACGCTCCCGGAGCCGAACCACTTCGTCCGCTGCTGAGGGCAGCGGGCCGGAGGCCCGAGCCCGCCGGTCCTACCTGGTCCCCGCGCTGCGCGCGCGCGGGGCCGGACGGGGCGGATCGGGAGCCGCCGCCGGGGATTTGACCGGGCCGTGGCCGCGCTGCGGTCCCCCTCGCGCTGGGCCGCCGGGGTGGTGGAGCGAGGTTCGGCCGTGCCGGGGGTGGCCGAGGGGATTCTCTCGCCAGCGGCGCGCCCGCCGGCGGCTTGAGTGCGCTCCGGCGTCCCGCGGGCGCCCGCTCCCCGGCGTCCAGACCGATACTTGCACATATAGCCATCATGCTATATGCATGAGTGCATGTCGCTCGACCTCACCTTCGCCGCCCTTGCCGATCCCACGCGGCGCGCGATCCTCGCCCGGCTCACGCAGGGGGAGGCCACGGTCGGCGAGCTGGTGCGGCCCTCCGCGTTGAGCCAGCCCACCGTCAGTCGCCACCTCGATGTGCTCGAGCGCGCCGGCCTGATCGAGCGCCGGCGCGATCATGCTTTTCGCCGGGTCAGCCTCCGCCCCACCGCGCTCGTCGAAGCCTGGCAGTGGCTCGGTCGGTACGAAGCGTTCTGGGCCGGCTCCTTCGATCGCCTCGATGCGCTCGTGCGCACGCTTCCCGTTCCCGAGGTCCCCTCCATGTCCGATGATGCCGACCGCGAGCTCACGCTCACCCGCGACTTCCCCGTTCCTCCTTCGGTGCTGTTCCTCGCCTGCTCCCGCCCGGACTACCTGCGGCAGTGGTTCGGCCCGGCCGGCTACCCGCTCACGCTCTGCGAGATGGACTTCCGGGTGGGCGGTCGCTACCGCTTCGCGATGACCGGGCCGGACGGTGTGCAGGGGCCCGTCTTCGGCGGCGAGTACGTCGCCATCGAAGCGGACCGGCTGATCCGCTACACCAACCGCTTCGAGGCGCCCGGCGCCGAAGAGATGGTCGTGACCCTGAGCTTCGAGGCCGTTCCCGGCGGCGCGCGGCTCACGCACCACACCCGGTTCGCCTCCGCGAGCATGAAGCAGCTGCACGTCGGCTATGGCTACACGCAGGGCGTCGGCTCCGGGCTTGACCAGCTCGCGGCCCTCGTCAACCGTTTGGGTGTGTCGTGAGCATCACTCATTCGGCCGACGGCACCACGCTCACCTACGAGAAGTTGGGCAGCGGCCCCTCGTTGATCCTCGTCGACGGTGCGTTCTGCCGCCGCGGTTTCGGCCCCATGGCGGCGCTCGCCAAGGCGTTGGCGCCGCGCTTCACCGTCGTGATCTACGACCGCCGCGGCCGCGACGAGAGCGGGGACACCGCCCCCTACGACCCCGCCCGCGAGATCGAAGACCTGGCCGCCATCGTCGCTTGCGTCGACGGGCCGCCGCACCTCTACGCCATCTCCTCCGGCGTGGCGCTCACCCTCCGCGCGATCGGCGCGGGGCTCCCCGTGCGCCGCCTCGTCCTCTACGAGGCCCCCTTCGCGCTCGACGGCACCCACGTCCCCGACCCGCCCGACTACCGCGAGCGCATCTCCAGCCTGCTCGCCGCCGGGGACCGGGACTCGGCCGTCAAGCTGTTCATGCGTGTGGTCGGCGTGCCGGCGTTCGGCATCTTCGTCATGCGCTGGATGCCCAACGTGTGGCCGAAGCTGCGCGCGGTGGCGCACACGCTGGCCTACGATCTCGCGCTCCTCGGCGACACCCAGCGTGGCGGCCCCCTCCCCGACGATCTCGTCGCCGCCTGCGCCGCCGTCTCCGTGCCCACGCTCAGCGCCGCCGGGGGGAAGAGCCCGCCCTGGATGCACCACAGCGCCGAGGTGCTGGCGAGAGCCATCCCTGGCGCGGTGCACGAGCTCATCCCCGGCCAGGACCACAACATCGGCACGAAGGCGATCGCGCCCGTCCTCGAGCGGTTCTTCGCGGCGGCGGGCTGATCGACGGCGACCGGAGGGAGCCGGCGCGCCCTCCTCGCCATCTCCCATGCCCGTCACGGCCCCCCGCGTTAGCACCGCGCCCCCCCGGGGAGTTTGCCCGTGACGCCGCGACTGACCTTCCAGGACCTGATCCTCCGCCTGCAGGCCTACTGGGCCGCGCAGGGCTGCGCGATCCTCCAGCCCTACGACCAGCCGATGGGCGCCGGTACGTTCCACCCGGCCACGTTCCTCCGCTCGCTCGACCCGGGCGCGTGGCGCTGCGCCTACGTGCAGCCCAGCCGCCGCCCGGCGGACGGACGCTACGGAGAGAACCCCAACCGCCTCGGTCACTACTACCAATTCCAGGTGCTCATCAAGCCGCACCCGGCGAACATCCAGGCGCTCTACCGTGGCAGCCTCGAAGCCCTCGGCCTGGACCTGAAGGCCCACGATCTACGTTTTGTAGAGGACGACTGGGAGTCCCCCACGCTCGGCGCCTGGGGCCTCGGCTGGGAGGTCTGGCTCGACGGGATGGAGGTCACTCAGTATACGTACTTCCAGCAGGTCGGCGGCATCGAGCTGGACGAGGTGCCCTGCGAGCTCACCTACGGGTTGGAGCGCCTGGCGATGTACCTGCAGGGCGTCGACAACGTCTACGACCTCGTGTGGGTCGGCGAGCGCGGCCAGCCCGGCTGCATCACCTACGGCGACGTGTACTCCCGCAACGAGCTGGAGCAGGCGAAGGACAACTTCGAGTGCAGCGACGCGTCGCTGCTCGCCCCCGCCTTCGAGGTGTGGGAGAAGGAGGCCAGGCGCCTCGTCGAAGCCCGGCTCCCGCTGCCCGCGTACGAGTGCGTGATGGGCGCGAGCCACACCTTCAACATGTTGCAGGCCCGGGGCGCGATCAGCGTCGCCGAGCGCGCCGGCTACATCCGCCGGGTGCGCGATCTCGCCTGCGCCTGCGCCGCGCTCTACAAGGAGACGTCGCGGATGAGCCTCGAAGAACGTCGGAAGGAGCTGGGGAGGTAGCGATGTCCGAGCTGTTCGTCGAGATTGGGGTCGAGGAGCTGCCCGCCCGCTTCGTGGGGCCGGCGATGGAGGGCTTCGCCGCCCAGATGGCGAAGCTGCTCGGGCCCTTGGCGCCGAGCGCGCCGAGGGTCTGGGGCACGCCGCGCCGCGTCGCGGTGGCGTTCTCCGACGTCGTGGCGGAGACGCCCGGCGTGGAGAAGCTGGTCACCGGTCCGGCCGTGTCCGTGGCGTTCCCCAACGGGGCGCCCGGTCCGGCAGCGCAGGCGTTCGCGGCCAAGTTCGGCGTGTCGGTGGAGGCGCTGGAGCGCGTCCCGGGGCCGAAGGGCGAGGTCATCGCCGCGCGTCGCGTGGAAGGCGCCCAGAAGCTGGTGGACGTGGTGGCCGCCGGCCTCCACGCCGCGATCTTCGCGATCCCGTTCAAGAAGACGATGAAGTGGGGGCGCCGCAAGGAGCAGTTCCCGCGGCCGATCCAGTACGTCTGCGCCGTGGTGGACGGTGTGCGGGTTCCCACGGATATCGCCGGGCAGGCGACGGTGGACACCTCGGTGGGCCACTGGCTCTGGCACCCCGAGCCGTTCCGGGTCACCGGCGCGGCGCAGTGGGAGGCCGAGCTGCTCGCGCGGGACGTCGTCCCCGACCTCGCGGAGCGTCGCACGCAGCTGGTCGAGGGGCTCTGGGCCCGCGCCGCCGAGATCGGCGCCGAGCTCCGGGCCGACGACACGCTGGTGGACGAGGTGGTGAACCTCATCGAGAAGCCCACGGTGATCGTGGGTGAGTTCGATGCCTCGCTCCTCGGGCTGCCCCCGCGGCTCCTCGTGGAGAGCATGAAGGTGAACCAGCGGTACTTCCCGCTCTACCGCGACGGCGAGCTCACCAACCAGTTCCTCCTCGCGGCCAACAACCCCCACGGCGACGTAGCGCTCATCGCGGCCGGCAACGCCCGCGTGCTCGCTGCGCGCTTCCACGACGCGAAGTTCTTCTACGCGGAGGACCGGAAGCGGCCCCTCGCGGAGCACGGGCAGAAGCTGTCGGGGATGGTGTGGCTGCGCGAGGTGAAGGGCGCGTCGGGGCGGCCGCTCACGATGTCGGAGCGGCAGTCGCAGCTCGCGGCCGCGGGCGAGCGCCTCGCGGGGCTCTGTTCGGCGAACGCCGGGGCAGTCCTCGAAGCCGGCCTGCTCGCCAAGAGCGACCTCACCACGCTCATGGTCGGGGAGTTCCCCGAGCTCCAGGGCCACGTCGGGCGAAAGCTCGCGGAGGCGGAGGGGCTGCCGGCGGAGGTCGCGCTGGCGATCGAGGAGCACTACCTCCCGCGCTTCACGGGCGACGCGGTGCCGGGGTCGGCGGCGGGCACGGCGCTGGCGCTGGCGGAGCGGCTCACCCTGCTGGACGCCGCGTTCGCCGCGGGGTTGCAGCCGAAGGGCGGCGCGGATCACCTCGGGCTCCGTCGCGCGGCGGTGGGCGTGGTCGCGCTGTTGCTCGGCCGTCGCGTCGCGGCCGTTCCGGTTCAGGAGGTCTTCCGCGCGGCGGGGTGTGTCGGCGGCGACGAGGTCTGCGACTTCGTCTACGCGCGCCTCCGCGCCGCGCTCCAGGACGAGGGCGTCCCCACCGACGTGGTGGAAGCGGTGTTCTCCGCCGGCTCCCGGCTGGTCCCGGACCTCGCGGCGCGCGCCCGGGCCTTCGGCGCCCTGGCCGCGGACGGGCGGATGGGCGCGATCCGCGCGACCTTCCGCCGGGTCGCCGGCTTGGTGAAGCAGAACCCGGGGGACGTGCTGGCGCTCGACGCGCTCGACGCCGACGCGATCGGCCCCGCTGGCAACGCACTCCGGGAGGCCGTCGCGGCGATCCCGGCCTCGAGCGTGCCCAAGGAGCAGCTCGCCGCGCTCGTCGCGCTCCGCCCGCTCGTCGATGCGTACTTCGACGGCGTGATGGTGATGGACGAGGACCTCGCGCTCCGCGGCAACCGCCTCGGCCTGCTCCGGGCGATCGTCGACCGCTTCTCCACGCTCGCGGACTTCTCGAAGTTGTCGACGAGCTGAGGGGGCGGGTCGGCGCATCGACCGACGTCGGCGCCGAGCGCACCGGCGAAGGTGGGCTCACCTCCCGGTGGTGCAGGGGCGTCGCGAGCCAGGAGGAGCGTCGGCGGTCGAGGTGCCGCTGGGGCGCCGTGCTTCGGCTTGGGCGCTGCGGAGGCCAAGGAACTCGATGGGTGACGGGGTCACCCTGGGCGATCCTTGGGCTTGGGCGGGGCGGAGGCCAAGGAACTCGATGGGTGACGGGGTCACCCTGGGCGATCCTTGGGCTTGGGCGGGGCGGAGGCCAAGGAACTCGATGGGTGACGCGTTCGTGAAGGTGGCCGGGGCGCCCCATCGGCTCCGGCCGCGTCGGCGGCGCCTCGACCACCGACGCTTGTCGTGGCTCGCGACCGTGGAGCCGGGCCGGGAGGTGAACCCATCCTTGTGGGGGTGCGTCGCGCCGCCGCCGCCCCGGGTGCCGACGTTCGCCGCCGCGCCGACGTTCGTCGCCGCGCCGACGCCGTTGGCGGCTACTCCTCTTCCACCGCCAGGATCGACCCCTGGCACTCCTCGGAGATGACCGCCACCCCGTCTTCGCACTCGGGGTCGGCGAGCTGCTCGTGGCAGGTATCCAGGTCGAGGCTGGTGGCCACCGCCAGATCGCAGTCCCAGGTGACCCCGTCCTGGGCGAGCTGGAGGCGGAGCTGATCCTCGGTGAAGGCGCCGTCTCCGCAGGTGACGAAGGCGTCGATCATCTCGTTGACCACCGCCTCGCACTCGTCGGGCGCGTCGGCGTCGCGGCAGTAACGGTCGCCGTTCTCGGCCTCGAAGAGGTCGTCGGCGGTGCAGGTGTCGCCCTTCACGTCCGTGTAGGAGCAGGCGAGGCAGCAGAGCCCGATGAGCGCCAGGGTGGGAGCGAGCTTCATGTGGGCGGATAACGTGGTGGACTCGGGGAGGCGTGCCCGGGGACGCGGGGGGACCGGAGGTCCCGGCGGCCGCCAGCCCCTCCGGGATTGTGCTCGGCCGCGGCGCCCCCGCCCGTGGTGCCCTTCTCGCCCCGGCGGTTCCTCGACCACCCACGCGTCCGGGTGGAACGGCGGTGGGGCGCCGCCGCCCCTCGACACCTTGGTCGTCGACCGCGCCGTTGGTCGGTTACCCAGGTCGTCATGGCACAGTCCGAGAACAAGACCCAACCCACGCCGGTGCCGGTCGCGGAGTTCCTTTCGGGGCAGACGGAGGCGCGGCAGGCCGAGTGCGCCGCGCTCAACACGCTCCTCGAGCGGGTCGTGGGGGAGCCGCCGCGGATGTGGGGGCCGTCCATCGTCGGATTCGGGAGCTACCACTACCGTTATGCCAGCGGCCGCGAGGGGGACGCCGCGGTCGCCGGCTACTCGCCCCGCAAGGCCAACCTCGTGGTCTACGTGATGGCCGGCTTCGAACGCTGGCCCGACCTCATGGCGCGCCTCGGCCGCTACACTACAGGTTCTTCCTATCTTTACCTCAAGCGCCTCGCCGACGTGGACCTCGCGGTGCTCGAAGAGTTGCTGGTGCGGTCGGTCGCGCACATGCGGACGTCGTACCCAGGGAAGTGAGGCGGGTGCCGTGGTTGACGAGGATGAAGGTGGGTTCACCTCCCGGTGGTGCAGGGGCGTCGCGAGCCACGACAAACGTTGGTGGTCGAGGTGCCGCGGGGGCGGTGGTGCGCGGGGGGCGGTGTGGTGACCGACCCGCGCGGCGCGCACCGTCGACCGCCGCAGAACCCCTCGTCCGGCTGTGCGTGCCTCCGTCTGCCGAGGCAGAAGTGTAGGTTTGGGTTATCTTCCCGCGAGTTGGTGAGCCTCTTCGTGTCGGGCCCGTGGGCGCCGCACGGTGCGCCCACCCTCCGCCCTACGACCCCGCCGCCACGATCGCCACGGCCGCGGTGACCGCCGTCTCGAGCCGCAAGACCCGGCTCCCCAGGTGCGCCAGCGTCGCCCCGGCCGCGCGCAGTTGTTCGCGGTCGCGGGGACCCCAGCCGCGCTCCGGCCCGAACGCAAGCGTGATCGGCGCGGGTGGGCGGAGCGCGCCGAGGGCGACGGTCGCTTCGTAGTTGTCGAGGGCAACCACGGGCATATTTGTTGCCACCTCGGCGAGCGCCGCGGCCAGCGGGCGACCCCACGTCACGACGGGCAGCCGGGTGTCGAACGCCTGCGCGGCCCCGAGGCGGAGCTGCTCGCCGACCGCCTCGGCCGTCCAAAGGCTCGCGGTCGCGTAGGACGGGGTGCAGCGTTCGGCGTGGACGAAATGGATCGCGCAGACGCCGAGGGTGGTCGCGTCGCGGAGCACGTCCTTGGCGGTGGCCGGCCGGGGGGTGGCCACGATCAGGGTGATCGCGGCGAGCGGCGGCGGCTCGACCGTCGGCTCGAAGCGGAAGTGCAGCCCCGCGGCGTCGAGCGCCGAGATCGTGGCCACGCCGCGCGGCCCGTCGACGATCCCCGCGTCGAACCGGTCGCCCACGCCGCGGCGGAGGACCTCCAGGACGTGCCGGGTGCGCACGTCGGCGGCGGGGAGGGGACCGCCGCGCTCGCGGGGCTCCAGGAGGACGAGGTTCATCGCGGGCGGGCTATCGGGTCGGCAGGCGGGGCGCCCGGACTGGGCGGTGGGCGGCGGAGGCCAAGGAACTCAGGGGGTGAAGGGGTCACCTTGGACGTTCCGTGGGGTCTGGCGGCGCGGAGGCCAAGGAACTCAGGGGGTGAAGGGGTCACCCTGGGCGTTCCTTGGGGTCTGGCGGCGCGGAGGCCAAGGAACTCGGGGGGTGAGGGGGTCACCCTGGGCGTTCCTTGGGG